>NZ_LAMX01000004.1:0-104720 GCF_001275035.1 Rheinheimera sp. KL1 | reverse complement strand
AGCGAAGTTATCCAAGGCAAATCAAAAGGAAATCCAGCAAATATGCGTACAAAAAATAATGCCAGTCAGCTTAACTGACTGGCATTAGGCCTCCCTGCTGCCTTTTATTAACAAGATAGCGCTTGTATTCAGTAGATGCGATGTACCCCAATCCTGACTGGCTGCGCTCCGATTTTTTATTGTAGTTAACGTAACAGCGGGCGGATGTCGACAATGCTTAAGTCGCTGCTGACGCCCAGATAACGCTCGTAATAGGCCTTGTGTGATGAACCCACAATGGCCAGTGCTTTACTGCCAGAGCCTATAGTTTCGCGAATATTAGCGACCATTCTCATATTACGGGTTTCCCAGTACGCCAGATATTTGCGCCCTGTATTCCCTGGCACTTGTGCACCCGCTGCAGCAGCAAAGTCACCTGCGACGGCCCGACGAGCCTCCTCTACCGAATTAGTAGAGCTGTACCACTCCAACACGCTGGCTTCTTTATTTTCAACGAAATGTTTGTGCTGCTGCTCAAACAAGGCTGCACGTTGTTTTGTCCACTCGTTATTCCAAATTTGCCTGATTTCCTGCTCAAAGACTTTTTCATCCATCTGGCCAATAGCCGCATCTCCGGTATGATCATCTACCGGATACACCTGTTCATGGCCTAGTTGCACCGCCAATGCCGCGGCAATACTGACATTTTCATTCATCTGTAAGCTGCGTTTTTCCAGTTGAGCCACCAGCTCTGCAGTCAGGCCATCGGCGCTGATCCGTTCTGTTTTTGGTAATCGTAACCACTGCACTACTGCTGAGACCGGATTACCTGCCGTCATAAATAACGCAGACAACCGACGACGCTCTGAGTGCGGACGATTGGTGGTTGGGATAGCTAAGAGCCTGGCTATCTGTTGACTGGCTTCGGCACCGGATAGCTTAAGTGCTTGTCTGGCCACCGTTGGATCGTAACAATACTGCTCTGCCGTGTCGGGGTAAGCAAACTGATAATCCCGCAGAAAATCGCACTGTGCACCAGAAAGTGCTTCAATCAGAATTTTGTCAGGGGCAAAAGTAGCCAACCGGTTCAACAAGGGGGTCAGCCTGCTCTTATCAAAATCAGTCGGCAGGGAAGATAAATGTGAAGTGCCCAGCACGGCGATTTGGCTAAGCCCACCGCGCTCTGCTGCAGCTTTATCGGCCAGATAAACTGCCTGAGCGAATTCAGTGTCTGGTTTTGGATTTGTTACTGCAGCTGGTGCTTCGGCTGAGCTGAGTAAAGCAGCCACTAATAACGTAGTAAGCATAAAATCTCCAAAGCTGTGGAATGTAATCAGGTGAACTGTTACTACTCTAGTTGGGCCGCAGTGCAGCGCCAACCAGCGAACTGTAACGCCTTCATGCTTTTTGTAACAAAGTTCTTGCTCGAAAAAAAATGCTTCAGAGTCAGACCCTGAGCCCGACTCCGAATCCAAACTTTGTGCTACAATCGCCGCCCGCTTTAACCCGGAGAATTGTCGCGGATGTCCCATCTGAATCCACTGGAAAAACGTGCCGCCTGGTCTTTGGCACTGGTATTTGCTTTCCGGATGCTTGGTTTATTTATGCTGATCCCCGTCTTTGCCATTTTTGGTAAAGACCTGATCGGCTTTTCGCCTTTGTGGATAGGCTTAGCTATAGGTGCTTATGGTTTAACTCAGGCGCTGTTACAAATTCCTATGGGTTGGCTGTCCGATAAGTGGGGCAGAAAGCCGGTGATGCTGCTGGGGCTTAGCTTTTTTGTGCTGGGTTCTGTGGTCGCGGCTTTAGCAGATTCTGTCTATATGGTGACTTTTGGTAGGGTACTGCAGGGTATGGGTGCTATTTCCGGCGCTGTGATGGCGCTCGCTTCCGACCTGACCCGTGAAGAACAACGACCCAAAGTCATGGCTGTGATTGGTATGACCATAGGTTTGTCCTTCACTATAGCTATGGTGGCAGGGCCTGCTATAGCAGCGGCCAGCGGGTTAAGTGGTATTTTCTGGTGCACTGCTTTGATGGCCATTACCGGTTTGTTGTTGGTCTGGAAAGTGGTGCCTGTAGCCGTCAGTAAAGCGCCAGCTTCTGAAACTTTGGCTACCAAAGGCCAAATCGCAGCGCTATTTCGTCACCCGGAATTATTGCGACTGAACTTTGGTGTATTGGTTCTGCACCTGTTATTAACAGCTATTTTTGTGGTGTTACCCACTTTGCTGCTGCAGCAAAATTTCCTGTCAGAACAACATTGGCAACTCTATCTGCCTGTTTTAATTGCGGCTTTTATTCTGATGGTGCCGCTGATGATTTTGGCCGGCCGCAAGCAACAGGAAAAAGGCTATTTATTACTGGCAATAAGCCTGCTTATTGTTAGTTTTGTGTTAATTTTAATCAATCAGCAGTTGTGGTCGATCACCCTGGCGCTGTTGTTGTTTTTTGTTGGTTTTAATTATTTAGAAGCCAGCATGCCTGCTTTGTTGTCGCGTATTGCCCCTGCTGGATTAAAAGGTACTGCTATGGGTACTTATGCCAGTGCGCAGTTTTTTGGCGCCTTTGCTGGCGGTATTTTAGGCGGTGCTGTGGCAAGTTTCAGCAGCGGTGAATCCTTGTTTGCCGTGGCTGCCCTGATTGGTTTACTATGGTTAGCTTATGCCAGCCGCATGACAGTGCCTGCGCGATCGCAACGACTGTCATTGCCTGTCAAAGTGGCCGATGAAGCCGCCGCAGCCCAATTGGCGCAGCGCCTGACCCAACTCAACGGAGTGTTGGAAGTCACAGTGGTGGTTGCGGAACAACGTTTGTATTTAAAAGTCGGCCAGCAACAATTTGATTTGGCAGAGGCACAGTCTTTGGTTGAGAGCAGCCAAAAAAGTTAAGGAGAAGTCGCATGGCTCGTGGAATTAATAAAGTAATACTCATTGGTAACCTGGGGACAGATCCTGAAGTCCGTTATATGCCGACAGGTGGTGCAGTAGCCAACCTGACGATCGCGACCAGCGAAAGCTGGACGGACAAAACTACCAATGAGAAGAAAGAAAATACCGAATGGCACCGTGTCGTGATTTATCAGCGTTTGGCTGAAATTGCCGGTGAATATCTGCGTAAAGGCAGCAAGGTTTATATCGAAGGTCGTTTGCGTACCCGTAAGTGGCAGGATCAGCAAGGTGTTGAGCGTTACACCACCGAAATCATTGCCAATGAGCTACAAATGTTAGATGGCCGTGGTGAAGGTCAAGGCGCTGGCATGGGTCAGGCTCCGGCTATGGGTGGCGGTGCTCCTATGGGTCAGCAAGGCGGTTATCAACAACCTGCCGCTGCACCACAACAACGTATGCCACAAGCAGCTCCGGCTCAGGGCGGTTATGCCCCGCAAGCTCCAGCTGCTGCAGCACCGGCACAAGGCGGTTACCAGCAACGTCCAGCTCAGGGCGGCTTCCAGAGTCAGGGCAATTTTAACCAGCCACAAGGCGGTTTTAATCAGGCAGCACCACAACAACGTGGCCCAATGGAACCACCAATCGACTTTGATGACGATATTCCGTTCTGACTCACCGCTTTTGAAAGTGTAAATTTAAGCCTCTGACATCAGAGGCTTTTTTATGTTATTTATTCCGGTGCAGCATCTGAACTGCTACTTCTTTTCCTAAACTGTGCCGCTTTATATCTGTTGCCGCATATAGCCATGCTGCACCAGCGGCGTTTGTGGGCTTTGGTGCGGTCGTAGAACCACAAAATACAGTCGGGGTGTTCACATCGTTTCACCAAATCAACTTTGCCTTCGACCAGTAGTTCAGCGATAGCTTGTGCGACCGGGCCTAATAAAGTTCCAATGCCGTTGCTGTGTGAAATACGGCTCAACTTGAGCTTGCCTTCTGCATCCCTTACCAGATGAGGCGCAGTATCGAAAGCGCGTAGATACTGATTTAACTCGCTGATCTCCAGTGGTCTTTCTTCTTTAAATGCGCTGATGAGTTGCCGCGCCAGTGACCGTAGGGCTTTGGCCTGAGTCAGCAGTTCACCGGCGGCAAAAGTCTTACCCTCTGCTGCCAGGGTAATGTCGTAGCGTGCCAGCCACTGCAACACATCATCGTCACTGTTCCAGAATTCAATAGCTTTACCATCATTACGGGCTTCTGTATTGAGCAAGTCCATTGCTAAATGATCGCCCAGCATAGGTGCGCCAGTTAAAGTTTCTTCATGCAGAATTTCTGAAACAATCATAAGTAACCTCTAAAAATATATTTGACAGGTTACTTTGTTTGGGCCAGACTGAGTTCAAGTAACCAATTAATTTAAATTATACGGGTTACTAAGTGATATTGCCAACTTTAACTTTACGGAGTCACTATGAACACGAAACAACTGTTACTGGCAGCTGCCGCTTTAACTGCCTCTCTTTCTGCCACAGCCGCAGAAGATAAGACGCAAGTGCGTTATCAGAGCCTGGATGTGCAGGGTGTGAATGTGTTTTACCGCGAGGCGGGTTCGCCACAAGCACCAACCCTGTTGTTGTTGCATGGTTTTGGCGCTTCGTCTTATATGTTTCGGGATTTAATGCCAAAACTGGCAGAACAATATCATGTGATAGCACCGGATTTGCCTGGTTTTGGTCAAACCACCATCAAGCCTGGCGTAGCATTTACCTATAGCTTCGATAATCTGGCCTCAGTGATTGATGCGTTTACCCTGGCTAAAAAGCTGGAACGTTACGCGCTGTATGTGTTTGATTATGGTGCTCCTGTCGGCTGGCGTCTTGCGGTGAAGAACCCGGACAAGATCACAGCTATTGTCAGCCAAAATGGTAATGGCTACGAAGAGGGCCTGAGTGAAGGTTGGGCTGATATGCGCAAAGCCTGGGCTAACCCAACAGCGGAAAACCGCGAAGCTCTGCGTAAGTTCAACACCGCAGAGATGCTGAAGTGGCAATACACTGAAGGTGTCGAAGATACCTCCGTCATTGCACCTGAACCTTATCAGTTGGCTTATGCTGCTATTGAGCGCCATGGGGTGGATGCACAGATGGACTTATTGGTGGATTACGGCAGTAACGTGAAACAATACAAGCAGTTGCATCAGTTCTTCCGCGCCAAGCAGCCACCTTTGTTGGCGATTTGGGGTGAAAAAGATCCGTTTTTTCTTCCTGCTGGCGCCAAAGCATTCCAGCGTGATAATCCAAAAGCTGAAGTGCAGTTTGTAAATAGTGGTCACTTTGCTATTGAAACCCACGGCAAGGAAATAGCAGCAGCTATGCTGGAGTTTTTGAACCGTAGTATCAAACCTTAAGTTTGACCACTATCACAACGGCGGGCTTAAGGCCCGCTTTGATGATTTTAATCTGCAGTTTTTGCATTGCCCGTCATTTTCTCTACCAGATAATCAACAAAGACTCTGACTCTGGCAGGCATAGTGTGACCCCCAATAAAAACCGCATGAATGGCTTCGCGGTCTTGCGGATTGTAGTCTTCAAGTAAAGCCACCAGTTGGCCTGTGGCCAGTGCCTGCTGTACATGAAAACAACCGACACGGGTTATCCCTATGCCCTGCAGCGCCAGTTCGACCAGGGTCTCTCCATTATTCGCTATCACATTGCCGCTGACGGCGAGCATATAGTCCTGATTATTTTCACGAAAAGGCCAGCCAGGTTCTAAGCGCCTGAAACTGAAATCCAGACAATTGTGATGGGCTAAATCAGCTGGTGTTTGTGGGACTCCGGCTTTGGCCAGATAGTCGGGGGAAGCCAGCACAACACGGCCCGTTTCACCCAAACGACGGGCATGCAGGCCGCTATCTGGCAACTGGCCAAAACGAATTGCCACGTCGACATGGCCTGCCTGAACATCGCGGATTTGGTCTGATACATCGATTTCAATACGAATATCCGGGTAGCGCTGCAAAAACTCTTTCAGTAGCGGCACTATAGTCAGGCGGCTATGGGCCGTTGCCGTCGTCACTTTAATACTGCCACTTGGACTGCCCCTGCTGGCAATGCTGCTCTCTGTATCTGCTAAATCTTTTAAAATTCGCCGGGCGGCCAGCGCATAAGACTCGCCTTCACTGGTTAAACGCAATTTGCGGGTGCTGCGCACTATCAGCCTGACTCCCAGACGTTTTTCAAGGCGGGTCATAATACGGCTGACGGCGGATGGCGTCAGATCCAGTTCACGGGCTGCCGCACTTAAACTGCCGGTGCAGGCAACGGACAAAAAGGTCTCCATTTCTGCTGTTCGGTCTGTCTTTCCTGTCTTTTCAGCGCTCATTTGTGACTCCACGGCAAAACTGAATGTATCCTGCGCTACTTTTTCTCAGTGTTGTGATTATTTATATTCCTTCGCGTCACAAATTAGCGAGACTTTGCATGAAAATCAATATTCCTTTACTGGCCCTTGCTTTGGGGGCTTTTGGTATAGGTGTCACAGAGTTTTCCCCTATGGGGATGTTACCTGTGATTGCCAATGACCTGGCAGTTTCTATTCCAACTGCTGGTATGTTAATCAGCGCCTATGCCTTTGGTGTGCTGATTGGCGCACCTTTAATGACTTTAGTTTTTGCCAATATGAGCCGTCGCAACCTGCTGCTGTTGTCTATGGGTATTTTTACTCTGGGTAATCTGATCTCTGCTATGGCGGATAGCTATAACCTGTTGTTATTTGGCCGTATTGTCACCTCATTTAATCACGGCGCTTTTTTTGGTGTGGGCTCAGTGGTTGCTATGAGTATTGTGCCGCCAGAAAAGCGAGCTGGCGCCGTAGCTGCTATGTTCTCTGGTTTGACCATCGCCACTATAGGCGGGGTACCTTTGGCTACTTACATTGGTGAAGTGATTGGCTGGCGTCCTGCCTTTTTTGCTATGGCTGTGATAGGGGTAGTGACTATGCTGGCGCTGCGTTTGTCATTACCGCCACTGGCGAATGAAAGCAAAGCCAATGTGCGTAATGAGCTCAGAGTACTGAGCAAAGGCTCTGTGTTAGCGGCCTTACTGTTAACAGTAGTCAGCTCAAGCTCAATGTTTACTGTTTTTACCTACATAGTGCCTATATTGCAGGATGAGACTCATGCCTCGACGGCTTTTGTCACCTCCATGCTGGTGTTGTACGGTACAGGTTTGGCGCTAGGCAATTATCTGGGCGGCCGTTTTGCCGACCGCTCGCTGGATTTAACTCTGATCGCCTCTTTGGTGGCTGTCACTCTGTTATTAGCGCTGTTCTCCGTCACAGTGTCATCGCCGATGATAGTCGCGCCTTTAATCTTTTTATGGGGCATCGCCAGTTTTGCCTTGGTGCCGCCACTGCAATCTCTGGTGGTACAGGAAGCCAAAGCAGCGCCTAATTTAGCTGCAGCTATGAACATCGGAGCTTTTAATCTGGGGAATGCTTTGGGCGCTGTGCTGGGTGCTGCCATTATCAAAGCAGGTTTAGGCTTAAGTTATGTGCCTTTGGCTGGTGCTGGTACCGCCTTGCTTGGGCTTGTGATGGTGTTGTGGTTCAGGCGTGGCCGTCAGCAAGGCAGCCAACAAAGTCCGGTTACGGCTAATTAAACAGAAGAGTCTAAAGCAGCCTGAATGTTCAGGCTGCTTTGTTGTATCAAGGTTTTGGAATGGGCTGAGAAAAAGCAGCCAGCATATAGACTAGCGGAGCATTCCAGTTGATAGCTATTTCGTTGCTGGCATAGCTGCAGTAATCATCGACATAAGATTTAGCGGGTAACTTGCTGCTGTACTTACATTTATCCTGCTGCCCAGGCTGAGCACCACCAGCTAACCAACCTGGTACAGGAGGCTGAATTCCGTCCGCTTCAGAAGGGCGATGATGGATATGTTGTGGACTTTTTATACCAAAACCTGTGACATAGGTTAAATCCAGCGGATTACGGCCCAGCACATAATCCAGCAAACCTTGCGCTGCCTCTATGTAGCTGGCTTTAGCTGAGATTTGGTTAGCTTTAAAAAGCAAAATAGCCTTATTCATCGCCACCGCATTGCTACCCCAGACAAAATCGCCCGGTAACATGGCTACTTTATAAGCTGAAGCCTGATGTTGGGCGACAAACTGATCGGCTACTTTGGCGATAGCGCTGAATACCAACTGGCTTTGCTCTGGTGTCAGCTGGTTTGCTTGTTTTGCCAATGAGAAATAGCCCAAAGCGGCGACCGAAGCCCATGAGGCGGTTTGTGCTGGCTGAGCTAATTGAAAAAACTGCTGCAGATAAGACTGTTCCCCTGTCAGTAAATAAAGCTCAGCTGCAGCCCAGGAGAATTCATCGGCCAGATGTTGATCGCCGTAAGCACCTGTGCTGACATCTTTTGGTTGTTGATAATAAATAGCCGGATTCTTACTGGCCCATTGCCATGCCTGAATGGCCTGTTGTCTGAACAGAGCCGCCTTACCGGGCTGCTGCGCTTCAAATTCGCTGAGTACTCTGCTGGCTTTAGCCATGACAGCGGCAAAGTTTAAACTGGCTGCTGTGGTTTTTGCACCAGATAACGTTGTGCTACTGCCTGGTGTGGCATCACAGTGCCATCAAAATTCAGATTAGTCAGTTTATGATAAACCCCGCCGTCGGCTGGGTCCTGCATAGTGCTGAGCCAGTCCAGATTCCATAGCACTTCATCCAGCAAGTCGGGCATATTGTTGCCGGATTCAGGAATAGTCCATTGTCGCTCGCGGTAAAAGTCTTTGAAATCAGTCCAGGCATCTAACAAGGTGTAGGTGGTGATGCCTGAATTCACCACGTATTTATTGTAATCACCGGCGTCATACCAGCCTTTGGGCGACTGAACTACAGTGCCTGTGGGGCGGCTGGCTGAAGCGGCTGAGGCATGTATTTTTATCTGATTATCCGGATGTCCGGCAGGCCTGGCCCATACACCTGCATAAGCCGGATCCAGCTGCTGTGAAGCTCTGTTGAAGTAATAAGCTTTAATAGCTGCATCATGCAATTGGGCATAAGGTTGGGCGGCAATCTGCAGTTCAACCGGGGCATAGCCTGCAACCTCCAAGCGATAACGGCCATTGTTTTGTACCTGACTAAAATCAGCAAGGCTGACGGTTTCGCCTGCAGGTGCCCAAAGCTGAGCCTCTGAACTTTGGCCTTTAAAGACCATCTTGCCTGATGGTAAAGCGACTAACTGAAAAGTGTGTTGGTTTTTCCCTGGGATCACGGCCAGTTTTTGGCCCTGGCTCTGGTAGCCACTTTGATTCACTTTCAGCAAAGCGGGTGGCTCTGCTGCGCCGCAAGTGGCAACAAAGGCAAAACAAAACACAGGAAAAGCCAGACGCATAACAAAATCCTTGTTCAGGGAGTCAGACTTCAAGCTTGTTGCGCCAAAGGCGAGAGAAGGCTGAAGTCTTTGTTTTCAGATTTATGAAGTCAGGCCAGAATCTTAGCTGCTATGACCTCTGCGTTAAAGCCAAAATATTCCAGCAAGGCAGGGCCAGGTGCTGATTCACCAAAACTGCTGATACCAATAATCAGGCCTTTTTTACCGACGTATTTGTACCAGAAATCTGGGTGAGCTGCTTCTATCGCAACAAGTTTCGCCTGATCAGGTAGCACCGAATCCCGGTAAAACTCAGATTGCTGGTCAAACAAAGTAGTGCTTGGCATAGACACCACATTGACTTTTTTACCTACTGCACTCAGCTGTTCGGCAGTATCACAGGCCAGTTGCAGTTCAGAGCCCGTGGCTATCAGCACTATATCTGGCGCGCCGCCGCAGTCTTTTAAAATATAACCGCCTTTGCTGATCAGGTTGATTTGCTCTGGGTTGCGCTGGAATTGACGTAGATTTTGTCGGCTAAAGACTAAAGCTGAAGGCGAACTTGTGCTGGTTAAAGCCGATTTCCAGGCTACTGCGGTTTCAGTTAAATCAGCAGGCCGCCAGGTCACCAGATTGGGCGTAGTGCGTAAGTTGGTCAGCTGTTCTATCGGTTGGTGAGTTGGGCCGTCCTCGCCCTGTCCAATAGAGTCATGAGTAAAGACATAAATAGTCGGCAGTTTCATTAACGCCGACATCCGTACTGCATTGCGGGCGTATTCCATAAACATCAGGAAAGTGGCGCCATAACAGCGGAAACCACCGTGGGCTGTGATGCCGTTCATTATGGACGCCATACCAAATTCGCGTACGCCGTAATAAATATAATTGCCGGAACTATCGTCTTTCGTCAGGCCTTTGCTGCCAGACCATAAGGTTAGGTTAGAACCTGCCAAATCGGCTGAGCCACCTAAAACTTCAGGAACAAGTGCTGCAAAGTGCGCGATACAAAGCTGAGAGGCTTTGCGGCTGGCGATATCCTGCTGCTGGTTCTGGCAATTTTCGATAAAACTTTGTGTGGCTTCTTCAAAATTAGCGGGTAACACTCTGTCTATCACCCGGCGTTGGTATTCTGCGGCCAGTTCAGGGTATTCGTTTTTATAAGCGGCAAATAGCTCTGTCCATTGTTGTTCAATAGCGGCGCCTTTGGGTTTGCAGTCCCAGGCGGCATAAACTTCGGCCGGAATTTCAAAAGGTGCATAAGGCCATTGCAGAAATTCGCGGGCTTTGGCGATTTCATTGTCGCCCAGTGGAGAGCCGTGGCAGTCATGTGAGCCGGATTTATTCGGGCTGCCAAAGCCGATAATGGTTTTGCAGCAAATCAAAGTAGGCCTGGCCGTTTCGGCCTGAGCTTGTCTGATGGCATCAGCAATTTGCGCAGGGGTATGGCCATCTACCTGAATGACCTGCCAGCCATACGCATGAAAACGCGCTGGCGTATCGTCAGTAAACCAGCCTTCAACATGACCATCAATAGAAATGCCATTGTCATCCCAAAAGGCAATCAGCTTGCCAAGGCCTAAAGTACCAGCCAAAGAGCAAGCTTCGTGTGATAGGCCTTCCATCAGACAGCCATCACCTAAAAAGCAGTAGGTAAAATGATCCACTACCGGGTAATCAGGCCGGTTAAATTGCGCCGCCAGCGTTTTTTCGGCGATGGCCATCCCCACCGCATTGGCGATACCTGCACCTAAAGGACCTGTGGTGGTTTCGACACCTGGGGTGTAACCCAATTCAGGGTGGCCCGGGGTTTTCGAGTGCAGCTGACGAAAAGACTTCAAGTCTTCGATAGATAACTCATAACCCGTCAGATGTAGTAAGGAATACAACAGCATAGAGCCATGGCCATTACTCAGCACAAAACGGTCTCTGTTACTAAAAGACGGATTAGCCGGGTTATGTTTTAAAAATTGCAGCCATAGGACTTCGGCAATATCGGCCATACCCATAGGCGCACCCGGGTGGCCTGAATTGGCTTTTTGTACTGCATCCATAGTTAAAGCGCGGATGGCGTTGGCGCGGGTTTGGTGATCAGTATGCATGGCAGAATCCTAACGGCTTTGAGCTAAGTGATGTAACAGTTGTTCCAGCTTGCGCTGATCCACGGCAAATTTACGAATACCCTCGGCCAGTTTCTCAGTAGCCATAGCGTCTTCATTCAGTTGCCATAAAAATTCGGCCTGACTCAGGGCTTTGGCTGTGGCAGGGCTTTGAGTGCTCTGCGGCTGTAAAGCTGCAGGCAAAGGCTCGGTCGAGTCTTTCAGTTGCAGTAACAAGTTTGGGGCTATAGTCAGCAGATCACAGCCTGCTAACTGGCGAATTTGATCGACATTACGGAAACTAGCGCCCATGACGACAGTAGGGATACCATGGTTCTTGTAATGGTTATAAATAGTTTTAACTGATATAACGCCAGGGTCTTTGTCGCCGGAAAAATCCTGCTCTGGCTGATTTTGTTTGTACCAGTCCAGAATCCGGCCGACAAAAGGCGAGATTAAAGTTACACCAGCGTCAGCACAGGCTTTGGCCTGAGCCAGACTAAAAATCAGCGTCAGGTTGCAGTGAATACCTAATTTTTCCAGTCGGGCTGCGGCCTGAATGCCTTGCCAGGTGGCAGCCAGTTTAATCAGTACTCTGTTTGAGTCCACTCCTGCTGCGCGGTAGCGCCCAATAATACTCAAAGCTTTAGCCACACTGGCTTCGGTATCAAAAGACAAGCGGGCGTCAATTTCAGTCGATACCCGGCCCGGTATATGGCGCAAAATTTCACAGCCAAAATTCACTGTGACTTGCTCACAGGCTGCGGTTATGTCCTGTTCATTGCCTTTGAGTGCACTGACTAATAAATGCTGATAATCCGCCTGCTGGCTGGCCTGTAAAATAAGCGATGGATTGGTAGTGGCTTCGGTCGGTTGCAACTGCTCTATAGCAGCAATATCACCGCTGTCTGCCACTACCACCGTTAGTTTGCTGAGTTGTTCTAGCTGATTCATTTCAATTCCTTTCCCCTTCGTTCGCATTACTTTGGGGTCTAATTTTCTTCTGTTATTTATCCGTGTTCACGATTCTTTTACTTTGCTCTGGCCCCAAGTAACTGGGTTTCAGGCCGCCTGTATCAATGATCAGTTTTTGCAGTACTAAAGCCGGGTCGACCAGATAAATCCGTAATTTGTGTTCGCCTGCTTTATCCACTTTCAGTGTGCTTTTGATGGTTCTGACGCCATCCAATACGGCCTTATCCCAAACCGCCGGACTTTTATCCGCCAGACTGTCGATCAATTCGGGCTTGTCATTATTCAGCGCCACAGCAAAACGTAAACCACGGCCAGGCACCAGATCCAAAGTCGGAGCTATCACGCTATGCAAGGTAAATTCACCAGTGGAATGGAAATACAGCGGGTATTCCAGATAAGGGGCTTTGCCACTATCTTTGATTTGATAATCCAGCTCCGTCATAGCTGCCATTGAGGCTTCACCACGGCCATGGCCTGGGATCAGTTGCCACCAGCTTTGATTGTTGTTGCCCTGCACTTTGGCACTGGCGGCGTCCAGCGCTATATAGCCGTCTGCTTCAACAAAACCTGAAGTTGGTTCTGTGTCAGGTTTCACAGCCGATACTTTAATTTTTGCCCCGCCCCAGCCCGTGCCCTGCACATGCACTTCACCGACATTCAGCCCGGTTTTCACTTTGCTCCAGTCAATGCTGACCTGAACCGTCTGAGCCACTTCAATCTGGCCTTTGGTTTGGCTGAGCTGGATCCAATCGGTTGATGCTTTAGCATTGAATTCAAAAGGCAAACTGCCTTTGTTAAAGACTTCAATAGCGCGCTGTTTTTGGCCGTGAGGGTAAAAAGGGTCCAGCTCTAACGGCTGGCCTTTGTATTCGCTGATGGGCCATGAAAAAGCCGAGCCTTCAGGCGCCACGCCCATATCTGCCACTGGCATAGGTTCGGCTACTGAAACCACAGGCATTAAATTCGCAGGTGGGTTACGCCAGTAGGTAAAACCAATATGAGGCTGCGACATCATATGGTTCCAGCGGCCATTGCCGAGGTTGTGATAAATATTCGTCAGTTCAGCGTCCTGCTTAAACCAGAAACGCACTTGTTCAGCCCAATACGTAGTAGTGACCCTGCCTTGTTCGCCATGCAATTTATTCATCGCTACGGCACGGTTTAATTCATACACAGCCTGACTGGCTTTGAGCGGATGTGATACCAGCTGGATATAAGCATCCCTTTGTTCAGTCGGTAGTTGAGAGTACAACTCATCGGATTTTTTCACTAAAGCAGCAAGTTCGCCGCTAACACGTTCCGCTTCCTGATAATGCAAAATGCTGTAGGTATCAGGTTCCACGGCTTCGGGTTTACGACGGCCGTTGTGTCTGGTGTAGCCCTGAATCAATTCAGCTACGGTTGCGGCATGCTCTGCACTGAATTGTTGGCTGGCCCAACTGACAGCAAATTGTTCTAAGTTATCGGCTTTAAAAGCCGGCGGGTTCCAGGCCATGCGCAGGAAAAAGTCGATAGGAAACTCCATCGGCTTTAAATCGCCAACATTGACTATCCAGATACGGTCGGCCTGAAATTGCCAGGCTAAATTCATCTGCTCCCAGATTTTTGCCATGGGCACTGTATTGATCCAGCGGTAAGAACGCGGGCTACCAACATAATCAAAGTGATAATACACACCAGCGCCACCTTTGCGGCCACGCTCTTCTGCTGTGGGCAGACGGCGGATATTGCCATAGTTATCATCAGCCCAGAGCAAAGTGACATCGTCCGGTACCCGCATGCCACGTTCGTAAAAGCCTTGTACCTCTTTGTACAAAGCCCAGACTTGTGGCACTTCAGTGATCGGCCTGTCTTTAAAGGTGTCCGTTAAGATCTGGCGTTGGTCGGCTACGACTTGCTCCAGCAAGCCGATGTTTTCGCCTTCACTCATTGGCTCATCTTCCTGACCCCGCATGCCAAGGGTATAAATGCTTTCCAGATGTTGATGCCGCTTTGCGCCTTCTTGCCAGAACTTGTAGATGTTGGCTCTGTTGCTGGAGTATTCCCACGGCCCTTTGCCGTATCTGTTCCACTCTTTGTCGGCGCGCATCATAGGTTCGTGGTGGCTGTTGCTCATCACTATGCCCATTTCATCAGCCAAAATAGCGTTTTGTGGGTCGTCATCAGCAAAGGCGTTATTCCACATGGCAGGCCAAAGGAAATTCGACTTTAGCCGCAGCAACAGCTCAAACACATGCTGATAAAACTTGCTGTTGTAGCCGCCAAATTTTTCGGTGGTCCAATTGGTTAAAGCCGGGTGCTCGTCATTTAAAAAGATGCCACGGTATTTCACTTTGGGCGCATCGGTCAGTTTTGTGCCTGCTTTGATATAAAGCTCTGGTTGTTGTTTCACCGGCACATCGGCCCACCAGTGCCAGGGCGAGACTCCTATAGTTTCGGCCAGATCATAAACACCAAAAATGGCGCCACGTTTATCGCTGCCCGCTATCACCAACGCTTGTTCTACGCCCGGCAGTGGTTGTTCAACCACCTGAATCAAATAAGCTTCCCAGCGGCCCTGAATGGCGCTTACATCCAGCTTGCCTGCTGCTATCAGTTGGTCCAACAGAGTGTTGTTACCCAGACTGCCGATAATCAGCAGCTGTTTGGCTTGTGTTGTGGTACTGATGCTTAAGCTTTTACCACTGACCTTTTGGATATCCTGTTGCAGACTTTGTACGGCGCGTTTTAAGCCTTTATGGTCTTTGTCATCCAGTTGAATTTGGGCCACAGAACTTTTTCCCACCAAAGCAAAGTCGCCTTTGGTGGGTTGTTGCGCCAGATAATCGCCGGGTAACGCTGTGACTGCAGCGCTGAATAAAGCGAAAACTAAGCTGAAGGCAAAACGGATCTTCATGGTGCGGCCTCTTGTTCCTGTCGGGCATGCACACCCAAGGTCGTGCCGACAAAACCACCCGCAACCTGAGTACTTAAGATTTTGGCATCCTGCACTTCACCCAATTGCTGCCAGTCGCCTTGTGGCTTCGCATAGAAAAAGCTGATTTCTCCGGCTTTACCCTGAATTCTGAGTTGCAGTTGTTCGGTCGTTGCGGCTAAAACCTGACTGGCGATAACAACAGCTTTACCGCCTTTGGCTTGCTCTAAAAAGACAGTAGTGTTGTCTGCCACTGTTTTTACGCCCAGATAGTAGTGATACTGCTCATTCTGAAAGGCCACCAAACCCGCTGAAATCTTGCCTTTTGGCACCACCAGGCTGGTGCTGGTTTCAAAGCTGGTATGTTGCTGGCGACGCGCTATAAAGGCTGGTTGTGCTAACGAATCCACACCGACAGCTTTGGCATTGATATTGAGGTTTTGTCCATCCAGTGTGAACCAGCTTTGGTCAAACTCACGCAGCAGGTTCCAGTCCAGTTTTAAGCTCGAACTATCAAATTCATCACGCCAGTGAAAATTGCTGGTCTGACTCAAAGCTTTGGTACTGCTGACAAGGCCAGCAGGTGCCGCAAGGCGATAAGGAATAGCCTGGCCTTTGGGCAAAATAGTGGGCCATTCGTCCTGCCAGCTGACCGGCAGTAAAAAGCTTTCGCGGCCAGTATTAAAAAAAGTTTGGTCATAAGTGCGGGTGGCCAGAAATACAGCCCACCACTGACCGTCCGGTAGCTGCACTAAATCGGCATGACCCGCTGTGGTAATAGGGTTGGGCCTGTCAGCTGGTAAATCGCGTTGCGTCAGAATAGGGTTGTTGCCATAAGGCACAAAAGGTTGTGTCAGGCTGCGGGTTCTGAATACCACGCTGAATGTTGATCGGCTGTGCCACCTTCGGCACAGACCAGATAATACCAGCCGTTGTGCTTGTAAATATGCGGTGCTTCAATCCAAATCGGTTTGGTGCTTAAGTCGACACCACCATTGACCAGCAGTTGTTTTGACTCTGGCAATACAGCTTTTTTTACCGGGTTGTATTGCCACAGCCAAATAGCTCTGTGGCCTTCATACAAAGCCTCGCCCGGCGCCTCGCCGTTATGGCTGATGTAGACTTTGCCGTCGTCATCAAAAAAGATATCCGGGTCTATGCCTTCCACTTCAGGCAACCAGATAGGGTCAGACCAGGGCCCGGCCGGGTCTGTGGCGGTCAGAATAAAGTTGCCTCCTTTATCCACGACAGTGGTGATGATGTAAAACGTGCCGTCGTGATAGCGAATAGTAGGGGCAAAAATACCACGGGAGACTTGCATACCCGACATATCCACTTGCGAGGCACGGCTCAGTGCATGGCCTATCAGCTGCCAGTTCACCAGATCTGTGCTGTGTAAAATGGGTAAACCCGGCGTGTAGGAAAAAGACGAGGTCACCATGTAATAGTCATCACCACGGCGGGTAATACTTGGATCCGGAAAAAAGCCTGCAACAACCGGATTCTGGTAGCTGCCTTTGGCTACAGGGTCGGCAAATATCGTGTCCTGGCCCTGATAATCAAACCAGTGAAAAGTAGCTGTGGTGCGTTGTGGCTGAGCCGGTGGTTCCGGCTGACATCCGCTGAGTAACAGGCCAAGGCCTAGGAGCGCAGAAGTGTAGATTGTGTGCATTTTTCGCTGTTCCTTTGACTGCTTGTGTCAGGTTTAAACAGAAAAATACCATGATCATCAAAGGCTTCAGCTTTATGAAAATACGTCAGCTTAGTGCGTTTTTTCGGTGGCAGGAGTTAAAAAGTTGCAGGGCGCGAACCACAGATACGCCCTGCAAATCAGTGAGTGATCAGTCGTTTACCGCCAGATGATTCATCGCTTCACCACGGCTCTCCCGGTATTCTTTCGGGGTCTGGCAAAAATGGCGTTTAAACACCGCATACATGTATTGCAGTGACGGATAGCCGCAGATATTGGCTATTTCAATAGGGTTCACCTGAGTGTCGAGCAGCATTTTGCAGGCTTTGACCAGCTTCTGGTTATGCAGCTCAGTGTGGATCGAATGTCCCCGTTCTGCTCTGAAGCGTTGTTCCAGATTGGATCGGGAAATACCGACAAAGTCAGTGACTTGCTCCACTTTAGCCCCACGGGTTGCATGGCGGCGGATATAGTGCATGGCCTGAATGACATAAGGGTCGCGCAGCGCTTTAAAGTCTGTAGACTGGCGGGACGCCACGCCCACGGGCGGCACCAGAATACGTTTATTACCTACATCTATATTATTCAGTTGGGTGTGCAGCAGTTTGGCTGCTTTATAACCCATTTCAAAACACCCCTGAGTCACAGAACTCAAACTAATGCGGTTCAGAAAGCGGGCTATATCGTCGTCATCTATGCCAATGATAGAAATGTTATCCGGCACCACTATGCCCAAATGTTCACAGGCTTGCAGCAGATGGCGGGCGCGGGAATCGGTGACGGCAATAATGCCAATGGGTTTGGGTAAACTTTGGATCCAATCGGTCAGACGATTCATGGCGTATTGCCAGGTTTCAGGTCTGGTGCAATGGCCTTGATAAATCTGACAATCGTAACCGTCCTGCGCTGTTAATTTTTTAATCGCATTCTCGCGTTCAGTGGCCCAGCGGTGCTGATCGTCGGTTGGCACACTGTAAAAGGCGAAACGGTCTAAACCTTTGCGTTTCAGGTGTTCGTAAGCCGCACTGACCAGCGCGAAGTTGTCGGTGGCGACATAAGGCACGGTAGGATAATCGGAAGCTTTGCTGTAAGAACCGCCTACACCCACTATAGGTTTACTGGTTCCGGCCAAAGCGCGTTCAATATTCATATCGTCGAAGTCGGCGATAATACCGTCGCCACCCCATTCGTGAATGTGTTCGAGACGACAGAGAAAGTCTTCCTCCAAATACACGTCCCAGTCCACTTTTGATGATTGCAGATAATGACCTATGCCTTCGATCACTTGCCTGTCGAATACCTTGTTAGCATTAAACAACAAGGTAATGCTGTGTTTAGCTTTAAACATATAACCTGTCCCCGTCTTGTCATTTTTTATACTCTTCGTACCTGAAGTCGTAGCTTCAGTTTTTTTGAGTATTTATCGTTATCTTTTTTTGTTTTTGTATTTAAGCGGGTTAAATATTAGCCAGCTGGGTTTTTTTGGCAAACGGTAAAACAGAATTCAGCACCGAATTATGAATTTTCGTAATTGCTGCTCAGCAATCCCTCGCCAAGTATTAGCTCACCAAAAGTCAGAACAGATTTCAGAGTATGTATATAGGCATAGATTTAGGTACTTCGGGCATCAAAGTAATTTTGCTGGGCGAAAACGGCAAAGTCATTGATAGCGCCAGTGCTGAGTTGTCCGTTAGCAGGCCTTTGCCTTTATGGTCAGAGCAAAACCCAGAGCATTGGTGGCTTGGGTTGCAGTCTTGTCTGGACCAGCTAAGAGGGCGTCAGTCGTTAGCAGCGGTGAAAGCCATAGGTTTAGCGGGCCAGATGCATGGCGCAACCTTACTGGACGCGCAAAATCAGATTATTCGCCCAGCGATTTTATGGAACGATGGCCGCTCTTTTGCCGAGTGCAAGCAGTTGGAGCTGAAGGTTAGCGATTTGCCGCAGATCACCGGCAATCTGGCGATGCCGGGTTTTACTGCACCTAAATTGTTGTGGTTACGTCAGCAGGAACCAGAAGCTTTTGCCCGCGTTGCTAAAGTGTTATTGCCCAAAGATTATCTGCGTTTTTGCTTAAGTGGTGATTTTGCCTCCGATATGTCGGACAGTGCCGGTACTTTATGGCTGGATGTGGCCAAGCGGGACTGGAACGACGAGCTGCTCTGTGCTTGCGGTTTAAGCCGCAATCAAATGCCCGCATTGTATGAAGGTAATCAGATCACCGGAACCTTGTTGCCTGAGTTAGCCGAGCGTTGGGGTATGCAGGCTGTGCCTTTAATTGCAGGTGGTGGTGATAATGCTGCCGGTGCTGTCGGCGCTGGCATAGTGCATCCGGGCCAGGCCATGCTATCGCTAGGCACTTCGGGTGTGTATTTTGCCGTTAGTGATGGTTTTCTGGCCAATCCACAGTCTGCGGTACACAGCTTTTGTCATGCTTTGCCAAATACCTGGCATTTAATGTCTGTCACCTTAAGTGCGGCCAGTTGTTTGCAATGGTACGCCGAACACATAGTGAAAACTCCGGTGGCGACTTTGCTGGCTGATTTGGAGCAAGGGCCTGAAAATAGTGAACAGCTGCCGCTGTTTTTACCTTACCTGTCGGGCGAGCGCACGCCGCATAACAACCCCAATGCCAAAGGGGTCTGGTTTGGTCTGGACTACAACACAGACCAAAAAGCTCTGACCTATTCAGTGCTGGAAGGTGTCAGTTTTGCCTTGTTCCAGGGCGCAGAAGCTTTGCATGCCAGCGGTTTGGAGCCGACAGAAATTAATCTGATAGGTGGTGGTGCCAGAAGTCCTTACTGGCGGCAATTGCTGGCTGATCTAATGAACCAGCCACTGACCTTCAGAGAAGGTGGTGAAGTAGGGCCCGCCTTAGGTGCAGCCCGTCTGGCCCATTTAGCTCTGGAACCAGAGACAGCACTGGATTTGCTTTGCCCACCGCCGCCAGTGGTCAGCCAGCATCAACCCAATGCTCAACGTCATGCCGCTCTGGCCAAACGCTACAACAAATTTAAAGCCTTGTATCAGTCCTTGGCTGAGCATTTTTAAACTTGCAACTATTTCCCTGCGTCATTGCAATTGGAGCCAACAAAGCTGCATCTGGGATATTCCCTATGGATTTACAGTTGTGGCTAGGCGGCAAGTAAGCGAGACCCCGGGAGCATAGTTTACCTATGTGACTGGGGGGAGTGTCGAGCCAACAACGCATGGCTGTAAAGAGACGGGAATAAATAAGGTTGCTCTGAAAAAACATAATTGTGATTAAAGCCAGCTATGCCCACCATTAGCAGCATTGGAATTGATGTAACACAGGAGAGCAACATGGCTCAGTATTTCGACCAGATTAACAAAATAGAGTATGAAGGTGCCGATAGCACCAACCCTTTGGCCTTTAAGCATTACAACGCCAATGAAAAAATCCTGGGTAAAACCATGGCAGAGCATTTGCGTATGGCAGCTTGCTACTGGCACAACTTCTGCTGGAATGGTCAGGACGTGTTCGGTCAGGGCACTTTTGGCCGCCCATGGTTAGAAGCCGGTGACGCTATGGCGCAAGCCAAAGCTAAAGCCGATGTGGCTTTTGAATTCTTCAGCAAGCTGAGCATTCCTTATTACTGCTTCCACGACATTGACGTTGTACCTGAAGGCAACAGCATTAAAGAATACATCAACAACTTCGCCGCTATGGTGGATGATCTTGAGCAAAAGCAAGCTGAAACCGGCGTAAAACTGTTATGGGGCACAGCGAATTTATTCAGTAACCCACGTTACGCTGCAGGCGCTGCGACCAATCCAAATCCAGAAATTTTCAGCTACGGCGCTACGCAAGTGTTCCATGCGATGAACGCCACTCAGCGTTTAGGTGGTGAAAACTACGTATTGTGGGGCGGTCGTGAAGGTTACGAGACTCTGCTGAACACTGACCTGCGTCAGGAGCGTGAGCAACTGGGTCGCTTTATGCAAATGGTGGTTGAGCATAAGCATAAAATCGGCTTTAAAGGCACCTTACTGATCGAACCTAAGCCACAGGAACCTACTAAGCACCAGTACGATTACGATTCGGCTACTGTGTATGGTTTCCTGAAGCAATTTGGTCTGGAAAAAGAATTCGCGATGAATATTGAAGCTAACCACGCCACGCTGGCTGGTCATTCGTTCCACCATGAAGTAGCGACTGCTATTTCGCTTGGAATTTTTGGCAGCATAGACGCCAACCGCGGTGATGCCCAAAATGGCTGGGATACAGACCAATTCCCGAACAGCGTAGAAGAGCTGAGTCTGGTGATGTACGAAATTCTGAAGGCGGGTGGTTTCACTACGGGTGGCTTTAACTTTGATGCCAAATTACGCCGTCAGAGCATGGACCGCGCCGACATGTTCCATGGTCATATTGGTGGTATGGACCACCTGGCTATGGCATTAAAACGTGCTGCAGTTCTGGTTGAGAAAGACTTTTTAGGTAAAGCAGTCGCAGAGCGTTATGCCGGCTGGAATGGCTCTTTAGGGAAAGCTATTCAGAGCAGCGAGCATTCACTGCAATCTCTGGCCGCTCTGGTTGAGCGCGAACAGTTAAGCCCGAAAGCCGTCAGCGGCCGTCAGGAATTGCTGGAAAATCAGGTGAATCTGGTGTTGTTCAGGTAAGGGATCCCGAACCCTGTCGTTGCCCGGCTAGCCGGGTATTTTATCCGGGCGCAGAGAAGCTACTGCGCCCTATTTCTTACTAAAATTTACCTGATACCTGATACCTGATACCTGATACCTGAGCTGGCGTCTTCGTGAGAACGCAGAGGCTGTTCTTTTGTCAGTTTTGCGTTACTAATTGATCACGCCAGTTCCACTCAGCAAAAGCGAGCCCACCAACAAATACTGCTTCACCAACCAGATGTATGTAGCCAGGTAACGTCATGCTTGCAGAAAACCGTGCGGCTATGCCAAGACAAACGAAAGCCCAGATTGCATTGGCTACTATTAGCATTTTGATAAAAAATCCGGGGCGCTTGCTACTAATTGCAAGAGAAAACGAATAACAGGCGTAGAGCAAGTTCACAACACCCATCACTAGCAGTAGTTTTTGTGGCATAGAGTACAGCTCACTGAGCCATGCTGACGCCAGGACCACTATTACCCCGGCAGTTGCGCCAGCAAAACAGTCTATCCATAAAAGATTTTTGATAAGTTGCATGGGTGTAACAGAGCCCTCAGGGTTAGGTCTACTTTGATAAAGGAATTTCAATGTCAGGTCTAAGTGATGATCTCATTGGCATACCCTTACGCAACACAGTGCTACCAGCTAAAAATGGTTGAGGAGTCGATCCAGCAATTCAAAAAAATTTCCGGTCAGAAATGAACCTATGGCTAAGCCAACCAATATGCCAACAACGATACCAATACCATAGAATAATCTGGATGATTTCATCTCTAGTCCTTTTTAAAAACCTTTGTCCTTGGTGTCAGGTCTACCTTTGGTCTGTTAGGCTGCACTGCGAATACCGTCAGAGCACATCCAGTTTATTAAATGGAATAGGGTTGTAAACTAGCAAAGCTAACAGGTTTTCGAAAAAACCTTTGGTGTCAGGTCTAAAGTGATGATCCCGTTGGGAGTTAAATCGGTAAAAACAGACAGGCTGGGAAACCCCAGCCTTTTGAGGATTGGATGAAGTTATTTACCAGCTTTCTCTGCCAGTTTAATCAGCTGTGGCACCACTTCTTTTGGCTGATTTTTTCGGTCAAACAATAAGGGGTAGTCTGTTCTGCCTTTCATTGGCCAGTTGTTGCGCCAGGTCTGGTTGTCGTTCACGCCCCATAAAGTCACTCGTTCAATGGCGTCGCTGTGGCGCAAAAATAACTCAAACAATTGCAGGTATTTTTGGTTCAGTTGGTCGCTGATTGCTTTGGGTAAGCCATCAGCGTAGGGGTTAAACTCTTGCTTTAACTGCATATTCAGTGAGATATCCGCGCCAATTTTTTCCGGCTCAGGGAAGGGTAAAACTGAGATATCCAGTTCGGTAATCACTACTTTCAGGCCGGTGTTTTTGAACGCCACAATAGAGTCTTCCACTTGCTGCAGTTCCGGGTAATCCAGACTGTAATGGCCTTGTTCACCTATGCCGTGGATAGGCACATTTTTCGCTTTTAACGCCGCCACCAGCTTTAACACGCCGGCGCGTTTTTCTGGTTTAAATAAATTAAAGTCGTTGTAATAGAGTTCGGCTTTCGGGTCGGCCTGATGCGCCAGCTCAAAGACTGTGGCTATGTAATCTTCACCCAAAGCTTTATACCAGTTGGATTGGCGCAGGGTGCCGTCTTCGTTTAAGGCTTCGTTCACTGCATCCCAGCCATGAATACGGCCTTTGTAGCGGCCCATTACAGCGTTGATATGGTTTTTCAGCCGGTATAACACCAACTCTTTTGAGGCCGGTTGGCCTTTGGCGTCCTGAAATACCCAGGCTGGCGTTTGCTCGTGCCATAACAGGACATGACCTATCACTTTGATATTGTTGGCTTCGGCGAATTCAATCATGGCATCGGCGGCGGCAAAGTTGAACTGGCCTTCCACAGGTTCAATGATTTCCCATTTCATCACGTTTTCTGCCGTCACCGCATTAAATTGCTGCTTGACCAAGTCCAGCGTACCCGGCTCTTTGCCTGCTATTTGTGTTGCGCTTAACGCAGTGCCAATACTGAAGTGTTTGCTGTACGTATCTTTTAAAGAGGAGCTTTGCTCTTGTGCATAAGCACTGCCTATCAACAGGCTGCTTAATAGGATACAAAAGGACATAGATCGCATGTGATGACTCCAAAAGTAATGAATAAGCAGAACTGCTGCTGTTAACCGGCTTTATCCAGTTGATAACGGATATGTGCCTTAAAAGGCTGGCCGGGACGGGTAAAGTGAAAGGGAAAACCTTTTTGGTTCGGTGAATCCGGGAAAAACTGTGGCTCAAGACAAATACCCTGACGTGATTTAAAGGGGCCGGCTAAATGCTCTCCGGTATACACCTGCAGGCCTGGATAGTCGGAATACACACTCAGCCGCACTAAACCATCGGGACTTATCAGTTCAGCCGCGGCCTGATGCAGATCGCCATTGACCACAAAGTTATAGTCCATCTGCACACCCTTTAAGGTTTTGGCTGTGCTGAAATCCAGCGGGCTACCCTGCACTTTGGGCAGTTCACCTGTTGGAATGCACTGCGCATCTACACTAGTGTAGTGGGCGGCATGCAGGCAAAGTTTATGCTCGTCTATTGGGGCTTGATCTGGCGCCAGATTAAAATATGGATGCAAAGTGGGCCCGACCAGCGTAGTCACATTGCTGCTGGCTTCCAGTTCTACATCCAAAGCACTTTGTTCAGACAATTGATAAGTGACCCGAAAAAACACCGGCCCAGGATAACCGCCCTGACCATCGGCCATTTCACAGCCCAGCACCAGTCTGGATTGCTGCTGCTCCAGTAGGTGCCAGTTCATTTGATGTAAACCTGCGGCGCCACCATGCAGCTGATTTTGTCCTTCATTTTGTTGCAGTTGATACCACTGCTGACCAATCCGCAAACGGCCTTTACTGATCCTGTTGGCGTAAGGCCCTACTAAAGCGCCGAGATAAAAAGGGTCCTGTGCATAACAGTCCGGATCGGCATAACTGAGGATCAATTCACGATGACTGTCACCCACAGCAGTAGACCAGCGCTGCATAGCCGCACCGCGCTCAAGAATACTGAGCTGGTCGCCTGCTTTATTGGTCAGATGAAAGACGTTCATAAATGTATTCACTCCCGAAAATTCAACCCAAAGTAATTGGAGTTGCAACTAGGCGACAAGCGAGCGAGACCCCAGGAGCATAGTTACCTATGTGACTGGGGCGCCTCTTCGTTTTAAGATCAGGCGGTCAACAACGTTGCAGCTTCAAGTACGCAGGGTTTAACCTTGCATATCTTCCAATTCAGTCCCCTTGGTCTCATGCACCATCCTGATCACAAAGAGGATAGAAAGCGCAGCGCCCAGGGTATAAAGGCCATAAGTTCCAGCCAGACCAATACCTGCCAGCAACAAAGGGAAAGTCATAGTGATCAGGAAGTTACAGCTCCACTGGGCTAAGCCACTGACGGCAAGGCCCAAACCGCGAATTTGATTCGGGAACATTTCGCCCAACATCACCCACATTACCGGGCCCCAGGACAGATTAAAAAAGAACACATAAGCGTTAGCGCTGATCAACGCCACTTGACCCCAATCACCTAGCAGCAAATTGCCGTTTTCATCCTGGCCCGCATTGGCAAAACAAAGCACCATTAAACCCAGAGTTACGGCCATGCCAATTGAACCCCATTTCAGCAGAGGTTTACGGCCTACTTTGTCGATAATCAGCAAGGTAATAACACAAGCCGCAATACTTAAACCGCCGCTAATGACGTTAATCAGTAAGGCGTCAGATTCAGAAAAACCAACAGCTTGCCACAGCACTGCGCCGTAATAAAACACCACGTTAATACCGACCAATTGCTGGAAGCTGGCAAGGCCAATACCCACCCAAACAATTTTGCGCACTTTACCGGTTTGGCTGCTTAATAAATCAGTGAGTCGGGGTTGATGATCTGCAGATAAAGACTGTTGAATTTCAGCCAGTTTACGGCTTGCGGCATCGCTGCCATACAAGCGAGTCAACACTGCGGCTGCGGCATCGTTACTGCCTTTGAGCACCAGAAAACGTGGACTTTCAGGAATAAAACACAACATCAGCAGAAACAGGAACGCCGGGAACAGTTCCATCCAGAACATCCAGCGCCAGGCGGCGAAATCAAGCCAAAGCGCCGCAGTAGAAGCGCCTGCATATTCAGCCAGCAGGTAATTGCTGACAAAAGCCATAAACAAACCGAAGATGATGGCGATTTGCTGTAACGTAGTGAGCATGCCACGGTAGCGGGCCGGAGCTACTTCACAAATATAAGCAGGCGTAATAACAGAGGCAGCACCTACAGCCAAGCCACCTAAAATGCGGTAAATAACAAACTCAAAGGAGCCTTCAGCAACACCTGAACCCCAGGCGCTGACAATAAAAAATACGGCTGAGATCAGTAAGATGGTTTTACGGCCACTGATATCAGCCAGCCGTCCGGCAAAAAAAGCACCTACAGCACAGCCCAACAACATACTGGCGACATTAAAACCAGTGCCGACGCTTGCGGAATTAAAGGCTTGTTGCAGGCCGTCGACAGTGCCGTTGATTACGCCGCTGTCAAAACCAAATAAAAAGCCGCCTATGGTGGCGACTAAGCTGATAAACAGAATAAAAACTTTGTTGTCTGCTGAAACTGCCGGCTCGTTGCTGTGCTGCAAAATTATAACTCCTTTAGGTAAGCGCATAGCCTGAGCATAAGTTCTGTTTGACTGAAATACAGCCAGCTTGTTAAAAATCATAATTCTTTCAGTACATTCCGTTAGTCCGCTTTGGTAACTGTCGATGTATGTTAAGGTCAGAAAATACCTGTCGTCCTTGAAGCTGCAGCTTAGTGGCAACTTCAAATGACTTAGGTATACAACATAAAAACAGCCGGCATGCAGCGGGCGTAAAACAGCAACAGGCGAATTGATATGCAAACAGCAGTACAAAAATTGTCGGTGACCGAAAAAATCGGTTATAGCCTCGGGGACCTGGCGGCCAATTTAATTTTCCAGACCCTGATGACCTTTTTGGCTTTTTTCTACACAGATGTGTACCAGATCCCGGCTGCAGCCGCTGCCACTATTATTTTTATCGGTGGCTTAATTGGCGCTTGTTTTAACCCTATTATGGGCATTATTGCCGACCGCACTCAAACCCGCTGGGGCAAGTTCAGGCCCTGGCTCCTCTGGACTTCAGTGCCTTTTGGTGTCATTGCTTTATTAGCCTTCAGCACACCGGATTTCAGCCCGGAAGGCAAAATTGCCTACGCCTTTATTACTTATGTAGTGCTGGTGCTGGTGTACTCCGCCAATAACCTGCCGTATTCAGCCTTAAGTGGGGTTCTGACCGGCAATATGGCTGACCGTAACAGCTTGTCGGCTTACCGCTTTGTTGCTGTGATGGTGGCGCAGTTTATTATTCAGGCCTTGTTATTACCGCTGGTACTGATTCTGGGAGACGGCGATAAAGCCGTAGGTTTTGAAAACACCATGACGCTGTTTGCCTGCGTTGGTATTGTGTTTTTCCTTATTACTTTTATTACCACCAAAGAGCGGGTGATGACCTGCAGCGCACAAAGCTCAACTATTCGTCAGGACATTGGTGATCTGCTGAAAAACCGTCCCTGGGCCATTATGCTGGTGCTGACAGTGTTGGTATTTATTACGCTGGCGCTGAAAGGAGGTATGTATATTTTTTACTTCGAAAACTACCTGAATGAACAACAAGTTGCTTTATTTCTGGAAGATATCGGTTTTAATGCCTTTATTGCCGGTTTAAACGCCATGCTGACCGGCATGGGCCTGACTGAATTCCTTTGGCCTAAAGATGCGGCCACTTCAGGTTTTAGCTTGTTTAATGCAGGTGGCATTATTTGCATGATTTTCGGTATAGGCTTTTCCAAGCCGCTGGCCGATCGTTTTGGCAAAAGAGATGTGTTTGCTGTGGCGCTTTTTATCTCCACTTTGTTTGTGATGGCGTTTTATCTGTTTCCTGCCGACGCTATAGGTCTGGTGTTTAGTTCGCAGCTGTTACATGGCTTTTTTTATGGCATCACTATTCCACTGTTGTGGGCCATGATCGCTGATGTGGCAGATTATTCCGAATGGAAAAACCATCGTCGTGCCACAGCTATTATTTTCTCTGCGATGATTTTTGGTCTGAAACTGGGTCTGAGTATAGGCGGCGCTTTGGTGGCCGGTATTCTGGCGCATTATGGTTATGACGCCCAGCTGGCGGTTCAGTCGCCAGAGACTATTCATGGTATCCAATTATCTGTCAGCCTTTATGCCTCAGCGCCTTTCCTGCTTGGTGTGGCTTGCATCTGTCTGTATGAAATTAACAAACACAAAGAAACCCAGATTGAGCAGGAGATGAATGAACGTCGAGCTGCTGCTGGTTTAGCTCAAACGGAGTAAGACAATGTCTGAGGATTTAAAAGTTCTAAAAGCTAAGGCTATTTCTCAACCTTTGGTAGAACACATATATACAGCCGACCCTTCGGCCCATGTGTTTGACGGCCGTATTTATATTTATCCGTCGCACGATATTGAAGCGGGTATCCCTTTTAACGACAACGGCGATCACTTTGGTATGCAGGATTACCATGTGTTGTCGCTGGATAATCCGCAAAGCCCTGCTGTGGATCATGGCGTGGCTTTACATATCAAGGATGTGCCCTGGGCAGAACGTCAGATGTGGGCGCCGGATGCCGCCAGAAAAAACGGCAGATATTACTTTTATTTTCCGGCGAAAAAACCAGATGGCATTTTTCAGATTGGTGTGGCTGTAGCGGATTCGCCTGTGGGGCCTTTTAAAGCTCAGCCAGAGCCTATAGCAGGTAGCTATTCGATAGACCCGGCTGTGTTCGCAGACGATGACGGCAGTTTTTATATGTACTTCGGCGGCATTTGGGGTGGACAGCTACAAAATTACCGTAACAACCAGTACAGCGCAGATTATGCCGAGCCTACAGCTAAGGAACCGGCTTTAGGGCCCAAAGTAGCTAAATTACGCGACGATATGCTGGAGTTTGCCGAAGCGCCGCGTGAAGTGCTGATCCTGGACGAACAAGGTAAACCGCTGTTAGCAGGTGATACAGACAAACGCTTTTTTGAGGCGTCATGGCTGCATAAATATCAGGGCAAATACTACTTCTCTTACTCCACAGGTGATACACACTTTTTATGTTATGCCACAGGCGATAACCCGTACGGACCTTTTACTTATCAGGGCCGGATTTTAGAACCTGTGGTCGGCTGGACCACTCACCATTCGATCTGTGAATTTGACGGGAAATGGTATCTGTTTTACCACGACTCTATTTTGTCCGAAGGCGTCACCCATTTACGTTCAGTCAAGATGGCGGAAATTCAGTATGACGCGGCTGGCAAGATTCAAACCTTAAAGCCCTACCGGGATTAATCAGGGATTTCACAGGAGGTTCGAGTGGGTAAACAACTTCTCTCTGCGGTGCTGGGTTTAGGCGTCGCTTTTGCAGCTTCGGCTCAGCAGCCTTATCAAAACGCCAGTTTAGCCACAGAACAGCGGGTAGAGGATTTGTTGTCCCGCATGACGCTGGAAGAAAAAGTGGCTCAGCTGCAAACCGTCTGGCAACAACGCCGCACTCTGGAAGATAAAAATCTACAGTTTCTGCCGGAAAAAGCCGAAGCATTAATACCACTGGGTATTGGTCATATAGGCCGCCCCAGCGAGTTTAAAACCCCAGAGCAAACCGCAGAATTTAACAATGCATTGCAGCGCTGGTTAAAGGAAAATACCAGACTGGGTATTCCGGCCCTGATGCATGAAGAAGCCTTGCATGGGTATGCCGCTTTTGATGCCAGCAGTTTTCCACAGGCCATAGCTTTGGCCAGTAGTTGGTCACCGCAGGATATGCATGACTTGTATGCGCTGACTGCCCGCGAAATGCGCGCGACTGGCTCGCACTGGGCTTTAACTCCAGTGTTAGACATAGCCCGAGACCCACGCTGGGGCCGGATTGAAGAAACCATGGGGGAAGATCCGTATCTGATGTCGGCTATGGGCGTGGCTGCAGTTGAAGGTTTTCAGGGCAAAACAGGGAAAACAGGCCCTTTTGCCGCAGATAAAGTAGTGGCCACTTTAAAACATCTGACAGGTCATGGTCAGCCAGCGGCCGGCGTTAATATAGCACCGGCTTTTATTGGTGAACGTGAGCTGCATGAAGTGTTTTTGCCGCCTTTTGAAGCAGCGGTCAAGCTGGCACATGCCGGCAGTATTATGGCGTCCTACAACGAAATTGACGGCATACCTTCTCATGTCAATAAGCCTTTGCTGGAAGATGTAGTGCGCCAGCAATGGGGCTTTGGCGGTGTGATTGTCAGTGACTATTTTGCCATTGAAGAATTGAGTAGCCGGCATGGTTTGTACGACAGCGAGGCTGCTGCTGCCAAAGCTGCTTTGTTAGCTGGCGTGGACATGGAAACTCCGGATCCAAAAACCTTCCCGCATTTAACGGCTTTAGTGAAATCGGGGCAACTGGATGAAGCGGCAATAGACAAAGCTGTCAGTCGGGTTTTGGCGCTGAAGTTCAGATTAGGTTTGTTTGAACAGCCTTATGTTGATGCCAGTAAAGCGGATGCCCTAGTGGGCGCAGCCTCAGACCGGACTTTTATCCGTCAGGTGGCTGAAAAGTCTATGGTGCTGCTGAAAAATGACGGTACTTTGCCGCTAAAAGCCGACAAAATCAGACAACTTGCAGTGATTGGCCCTCATGCGGATGAAGTGTTATTAGGCGGCTACAGCAGTATTCCGCGCCAGACCGTCAGTATTGTCGATGGCCTTCGGCAAAAACTGCAAGGCAAAGCCAAAGTAGAATTTGCTCCAGGCACTAAGCTGATTCAGGATTTAACAAAAACTCCGGCTAAACAAGCGGCTTTTGTCACCAGCGATATAGCAGAGCGCAGCAAAGCAGCAGGTACTTATTCGATGCAGCGCTGGAATTATGACGATATAGCTTTAGCTGACGACAACGACCGCAAAGGTTTATTACAACAAGCTGTGGCTTTGGCGAAAAACTCTGATGCTGTGGTCTTGGTGTTAGGCGAAAACGAGGGTTTATCGCGTGAAGCCTGGGCCGACAGCCATTTGGGCGATCGCAGCAGTTTAGATTTAGTCGGCAATCAAGTCGAGTTAGCCAAAGCTATTCTGGCGACGGGTAAACCGCTGGTGCTGGTATTAACCAATGGTCGTCCTCTAGCTTTGGGTGAGCTGGCCTTGTCTATGCCAGCTATTATCGAAGCCTGGTATCTGGGACAGGAAACCGGCAGCGCACTTGCGAATGTATTGTTTGGCGAAGTCAGCCCTTCCGGCAAATTACCTCTGACTTTCCCGCGTAGCGCCGGTCATATTCCAAGTTATTACAACCATAAAATTTCTGCCAAACGAGGTTATCTGTTTGATGACATCAGCCCACTTTATCCTTTTGGTCATGGTTTGAGTTACAGCCGCTTTGATTACAGCGCTTTAAAGATTGATGACAGCAAAGCCACAGCCAATGGCGAAGTGACAGTCAGCATGACCCTGCGTAACAGCGGTCAGTTTGATGCGACCGAAGTGGTGCAGCTGTATATTCAGGATCCTGCGGCCAGTGTGACTCGTCCGGTAAAACAGCTGAAAGCTTTTGTCCGTGTGCCGCTCAAAGCGGGCGAGCAGAAGAATGTTGAATTTAAACTGCCGGTGAACCTGCTGGCGTTTTTTGATCAACAAATGAACTGGGTGGTCGAGCCCGGTGAAATCAAACTGATGATTGGCAGCTCTTCGGCAGATATCCGGTTAAACAGCAGCTTTCAGATCACAGGTAAAATCACAGAGGTCAGTGCCAACAAAGCGTATTTAAGTCAGGCACGTATTTATTAGCAGGCAGGCGGGAGCAAAGGCGATGGCGAAGGTAAAGAAGCGGAAAGAACTCAGCACTGGTTTGCTGATGCTGGCTGGTGGTTTGGCGTTAACGGGCTGTGGTCAACCTGCGGTGCAGACAGCCGAAGCTGTGCCTGAACAGGCCGCCAGTCAAAGCTCAGCTGAAAAACCTGTGATTGTTCCTGCCAACTGGCCTTTGCAGCCGCAGCCTATAGCCCGCACTGAGGCGATAGAAAACAAAATCAAAACTTTGTTGGCCCAGATGAGTCTGGAACAAAAGGTGGGGCAGATTATTCAGGCCGATATAGCCTCAGTCACACCACAACAAGTGCGGGATTATTATCTGGGATCTGTGCTCAATGGCGGTAACTCAGCACCAGGGCGGGACAACAGAGCGGGTGCTGCCGCCTGGCTGCAACTGGCCGATGCTTTTTGGCAGGCCAGCACAGACACCAGCGATGGCCGGCCTTATATCCCTGTGATGTGGGGCACAGACGCTGTACACGGCCATAGCAATGTCAAAGGCGCCACTATTTTCCCGCACAATATAGGGTTGGGCGCTATGCGTGAACCAGAGTTGATGCGCGAGATAGGCCGGGTGACTGCTGCAGAAATGCAGGTCACAGGCCTGGACTGGACTTTTGCGCCCACTATTGCGGTAGTACGGGATGACCGCTGGGGCCGCACTTATGAATCTTATGCTGAAGACCCACAACTGGTGGCCTCTTATGCGCCTCATATTCTGCAGGGCATTCAGGGTGTACCCGGCTCTGCCGACTTTTTAAAAGGCCAGCATATGCTGGCGACAGTGAAACATTTTCTCGGGGATGGCGGCACTGTAGATGGCAAAGATCAGGGGGATAACCAACATACCGAAGCCCAGTTGCGCGATATCCACGGCACGCCTTATTACAGTGCTATAGCAGCGGGAGCTCGTGTAGTGATGGCGTCGTACAACAGCTGGTTTGGCGAAAAAATGCATGGGTATCGGCCTATGCTGAATGATGTGCTGGTTGAGCGGATGGGTTTTGACGGTTTTGTGGTAGGTGACTGGAATGGTCATGGTCAGGTCAAGGGCTGTACCCCCACAGATTGCGCTAATTCGCTACTGGGTGGCCTGGATATGTTTATGGCGCCGGACAGCTGGGAAAAGTTGTATCAGAACACTTTAGCCCAGGTCAAAGATGGCCGAATTCCGATGCAGCGGCTGGATGAAGCCGTAGCCCGTGTATTGCGAATTAAAGCCGAAATGGGCTTGTTTGAGCAGGTAAAACCTTCAGAGCGGCCTTTGGCGGGGCGTTATGAATTACTTGGCAGTCCGGAGCACAGAGCTGTTGCTCGTCAGGCTGCGCGTAAGTCTTTGGTGTTATTGAAAAATAACCAGCAGCTGCTGCCACTTAAAGCCAGCAGCAAGGTATTAGTGGCAGGGGATGGTGCAGATCATATCGGCAAACAAAGTGGTGGCTGGACTTTAAGCTGGCAGGGTTCAGGTAATAAAAACTCTGACTTCCCGAACGGTGAATCTATTTATGCCGGTATTAAAAAAGCGGTAGAAGCTGGGGGTGGCAGCGCAGAGCTGAGCGAAAATGGTCGTTTTACTGACAAACCTGATGTGGCCGTTGTGGTCTTTGGTGAAGAACCTTATGCCGAATTTGTTGGTGATCGCAGCCATTTAGCTTTTGATGATAGCCGGGCTTTACAAATTCTGACTGAATTAAAAGCTAAGGGTATTCCAACAGTGTCGGTGTTTTTATCGGGCCGGCCTTTGTGGGTTAATCCTGAATTAAATCAGTCCGATGCTTTTGTCGCCGCTTTTTTACCAGGCAGCGAAGGGGGTGCTGTGGCGGATCTGCTGATCCGTTCGGCTGAAGGTGAAATCCGCCATGATTTTCAGGGCAGATTATCCTTCTCCTGGCCTGCCAAAGCGACGGGTGAGTTGCTGAATCTGGGTGACACAAATTATCAGCCGCAGTTTGCTTATGGGTATGGCTTAAGCTACAGCGACAAAACCGAACTGGCAAAACTAAGCGAAGAGTCGGGTATCAGTGCCGATCAGGTGCTGAACTTCAGCCGTTATCTGCACGCCGGTAAAGCGGTGAATCCATGGCAGCTGCAATTACTGGACAAGGGACAGCGGACAGTAGTGACTGAACCGCTGCAAAAATCTGCTGGCGGCGCTTTGGAAGCTGTGGCCACAGACAGATTGCAACAGGAAGATTCAGTGTTGCTGACTTTCCATCAGGACGCAGCTGTAGCTTTAAATCATGCGCAGGGCGTGACTTTGGATCTAAGCCGTCAGGCCAATGGCGATATGACGCTGGAACTGGAGTATCAGGTAGTGGCTGCCACTCCTGGTAAAGTGAGTGTAGCGATGCAGTGTGGCGAGAACTGTATATCTACTCTGGATTTCAGCAGCTATTTCAGTCGCATGAATGGTAAAGGCTGGCAGAGCCTGAAGATCCCATTACGCTGCTTCACTGCAGCCAATAGCGCTTTTGATTTGAGCAAAATCAGTCAGCCTTTAGTGCTGACAGCTACAGCAGGCTTTAAGCTGCAACTGGCGAAAGTACGGCTGGCAGAAAATGAAGGCCAGGGCCAGTGTGGTAACTAACAAGGATGTTTTTATGTTCAGAATTTTACTCACTGCCGCTTTACTGCTGAGCCCTTTAGCTCAAGCTGATATTCGTCTGCCTAAGTTGATTAGTGATGGCATGGTGTTACAGCGTGACACTGTTATTCCGCTCTGGGGTTGGGCTGCTGCCGATGAAGCCATTGAAGTTCGCTTTAATGGCCAGTTAGTGGGCCAGGTCAAAACCAAACAGGGTCGCTGGGTACTGCAATTACCAGCTCAGCAGGCGGGTGGGCCACACCAGTTAAGTTTTAAAGGCCGCAACCAGATTGAGCTCAGGGATATTTATTTTGGTGATGTCTGGGTGGCGTCCGGTCAGTCCAATATGGAAATGGAAATGGCGCGGGTGGCTGAGGCTTATCCAGAGGACTTAACCAGTGCCAACTACCCTCTGGTCCGTCAGTTTAAGGTGCCACAAGAGTACAACTTTAAAGCGCCACAACAGGATTTCAGTGGCGGTGAGTGGGTGTCCGCCAGTCCACAAACAATAGCGAACTTCTCGGCTTTGGCTTTTTATTTTGGTCGCGACTTATTCCGCCATAACGGCGTGCCGATCGGCATTTTAAATAATGCCCTGGGTGGCTCGCCTGTCGAAGCCTGGATGAGCGAGGAAGCATTGCGGCCTTTTCCTGACGCTTTGGCTGAAGGGATCCGGTTTCGTGATGACAAATTAATTCAGTCCATTACCGCGGCTGACAAAAATAAAAATGACAGCTGGTATGGTGATTTGCAGCGCCGTGATCCGGGTTTAACCAGCAAAACACCCTGGTTCAGCGAAACTCTGGATGACAGTAATTGGCAAAGTTTCACAGTGCCGGGCTTCAGAGCAGAGCCTTTTACCGGTGTCTGGTGGCTGCGTAAAACCATAGAGCTGACAGCGGCACAAGCAGAGGAAGCCAGTATTTTACGCCTGGGCTCAATAGTGGATGCCGACGAGGTCTATATCAATGGCAAACAAGTGGGTCATACCACGTATATGTATCCGCCACGTCGTTATGAATTACCTGCCGGAGTGTTAAAAGCCGGGACTAACCTGATTGCAGTGCGGGTAACAGCGACCAATGGCAAAACAGGTTTTCTGCCGGACAAGCCCTATTGGTTGGGCACTGACGCCAATCCATTCCCTTTGACTGGTGAATGGAAAATGCAAACCGCAGCGACGGCAAATAATTTACCTGGTGATACCTTTATCCGCTGGAAACCTCTGGGTTTATACAATGGCTTATTGGCGCCTTTAACTGCTTTACCGATCAAAGGGGTGATTTGGTATCAGGGAGAATCTAATGTGGGTGCTTATAAAGACTATCAGCCACGATTCACTACCATGATCCGCGATTGGCGCGCCAAGTGGGCCCAAGGCACAGGCCAGTACAACCCATTCCCGTTTTTATTTGTGCAACTGGCCAATTACCTGGAAAAAACAGCAGAACCTGTCGACAGCGCCTGGGCTGGTTTACGTGAAGCTCAGCGGCAAAGCCTGGCTGAAGCTAACACTGCTATGGTGGTAGCTATCGACACAGGCGAATGGAACGATATTCATCCGGTCGATAAAAAAACTTTAGGCCAGCGGCTGGCCTTAACAGCCCGTGCTGTGGCTTTGGGCGAAACAGTTGATTATAAGGGGCCGGAACTGGCGGCTGTGACTGCAGAAGGTACCAAGCTGATAGTTAAATTTAGTCACAGCGCTAAGGGATTAGTGCTAAAAGGCACTGGCAACAGCTTCGCTATAGCAGGTGCTGATGGTCAGTATCGCTGGGCACAGGTTCAGCTCAAAGGTGAGCACTTAGTGTTGTCGCACCCTGATATCAAAACACCAGTTAAAGTGCGTTATGGCTGGGCCGATAATCCGGAGGCTGTGCTTTTCAACAGCGAAGGCTTACCTGCCGGGCCTTTTGAAGCAAAAATAACGAAATGAATCGGTAGGGGCGGGTCTTGTATCCGCCCGTCTACTGATACCGCGGTACAGATGGACAGAGCCGGGACAAGCCACGGCCCCTACAAGTTACGACAGGTCAATAAAACTGCTGATGGTTAACCGGCCTAACCTCGGGTCGGCTGACAAGTTAGTGTCTTGGGTAATGACGCCGCTGTGTAAGGCATGGCGGCGATACACAATCAAGCGGTTAAAGACTCCGGGCTGCACTGCAATTTGTTCGAACAGCGGCGTATCGCCCTGAATATAACCATCGCTGACTTTTGGCAAATGGGGGCCGTTATTTTCAGCTTCCAGAGCACGGTAATAGTCAAGCGTGCGGCTTTCATCTATGCATTCAAATCCAGTTTTGCGATGCCGGTAGAAGGCTGTGCCGCCCTGAGCACCCTGAAATAAATAATGTACAGCGGCCAGCGCATGTTGTTCTGTGGTATCAAAATGTGGAATACGTTGCAGTAGTTTCAATTGCTCTGGTGGCGTGGTCACCAGAGACAAATGACAGACTGAAAATCCAAGTGTTGTTGCTGGCAGCTGAAAAAATTCTAGCAAAGTGTCTTGCAGGCTATGCAGCATAAATTGCCGGTAGGCCGCAGGAGCTGCGGCTCTTATGCCGGGGTAATAAGGTGAATTGGCCAGAAATGTCTGGCTGGCTGCATAGTCGATCAGACTTTGCGGTGCAGGCACAAAGTTATCCACCACCAACAGTGGCGATTGTTCGTGCCCAATTTTTAACCGGCTGATCTGCATGACTGTGATCAGCTGATAGTTGATGGACAATACTGTCGCAGGAAGTCGCGGTGTGACGGCAATCTGTCTACTGCTGCGTTAATAGTTTCTCTGATACTGTGCAGATGACGGCTTAATTCGCCCTGATTTAAAGCCGCTACCAACTGATGGTAACTGTTCGGCTTCAGCCGTTGCCCCAGCATGACATGGCTCCAGGATTCCAGCCGGAACATTTCGTCACCGGTCTGAAAGGCATGAGCGCTCTCTTTAAATAATTCAATCCGGTGCGCCAGTGTGTCTGGGATAGGCATGGTGCGGCAATAATCCCAAAACGGGCTGTCGCTGCGTTCTGTCTGGTGGTAATGCAAAATAATAAAGTCGCGGATTTTTTCCACTTCGGTAATAGACTGCTGATTGTACTCATCCATCAAAGCTGGGGTGACGCCATTAAAGGGGAAGAGTCGTAATAAACGGATAATGCCACTCATAAAGAGAAAAATACTGGTTGATTCCAGCGGTTCGATAAAACCGCTGGATAAACCAATAGCCACACAGTTTTTATTCCAGAGTTTTTTCCGCCGCCCTGTCTGGTAACTCAAGACGCGGGGTTCAAACAAGGCTGGAGCTTGCAGTCCATCCAGCAGACGTTGCTTCGCCTTTTCGTCCGATAAATAGTCGCTGGCATAGACCAGACCATTGCCTCCTCTGTGTTGCAGTGGGATTTTCCACTGCCAGCCACTGTCATGGGCTATAGCTCTGGTGTACGGATGTATGTTTGGGCCAGGTTCTGTTTGCACAACCACAGCTTTATTGCAGGGTAACCAGTGATCCCAGTGATCGTAACCAGTGTTTAAGGTTTGCTCTATCAGCAAGGCTCTAAAACCGGTGCAATCGATAAATAAGTCACCAGTGATTTCCTGGCCTGACTCCAGCACTAAAGAGCGAATGTCGCCATTAACATGCTGCTGCACCTGAGCAATTTTGCCTTCAATACGCACAGCCCCTAAATCTTCACTGAACTTGCGTAAGAAGCGGGCGTAACGGCCGGCATCCAAATGATACGCATAGTTAATGTTGGATTTGTCGGTTTTGCCAAATTTGTGTTGTTTAGCGGCCTGTAATTCGTAGCAATAATCGCCAAAAGGCGCGTCCACGCCCAAAGTTAAACCATGCAGATAATAATGCTGGAAGTCGGTTAAAAAACTACCTTTGCCTGTGACACCAAAAGGGTGGAAATACTGATCGCCAGTCTGCCCCCAGTTTTCAAAGGAAATGGCCAGTTTAAAGGTCGCATCTGTGGCTTTCATAAACTCCTGTTCGTCTATGCCAAGCAGATTATGAAACAGCTGTACAGGGGGGACTGTTGATTCACCAACACCTACAGTGCCAATTTCTTCAGATTCTATCAGCACCACTTCAATCAGGCCTTGCAGGCGTTTGGATAAAGCCGCAGCTGCTACCCAACCTGCTGTACCACCACCTGCGACCACTACTTTTTTAACCTGTTGCATTGTCTATCCCCTGTGATTTTTATAATAAGTTTATATCGATCAGCGGTTTAATCTGTTGAGCAGCATGGCGCGCAGCTGTCTGGCCTGCATCTCGTCCAGCTCACCCAGCACACCACGGGCTTGTTCTGGCAGGTGTTGTCCAGCCTTTTTTGGATCGTCAAAAATGTAATGATTCAGTACAGCTTGCCAGGCTTTGCGTTCGTGTTCAGGTTTATCGCGCAGGCATAACAAGGCGTGATACAACAAATTCATACCTGAACCTGTATAGCGGGGTGCAGTGCTCCACCAGTAGTTGATCAGAATATTAAAGCAGCTTAAGCCTTCCACCTGATGCCACCACATACTGGGTAAATACAGCGCATCGCCTGGTTCCAGTTCAGCAATTTGGCCTGCCGCTATTGCTTTGGGGAAGTCGGGAAAACGCTCTAAATCCGGCTTATCAAAATCCACCATACTAATGACCTGACCACCAGGTGTTGGCTCTAATGGGCCCGGATATAAATGACTGATTTGCTCCGGTGGAAACAAAGTAAAGCGCCTTTGGCCGAGTACACAACAGGCCAGATTTTCTGAGGAGTCGTAATGGCAAGCGGACAGCGACTTGTTGCCCAGCCAGATACTGACTCTATCCGGCTCAGTCTCGTAATTCACTGCCGGTTTGGGCAACTGAATATCATTGTGTTGCCGCAACGATGGAAAATGGCTACTGAGCAAATTAGAGGCGATGTAGACAGAAGGGGGCTGTTCCAGCTCCTGCCACTGCAGGATTTGCTGCAGTACCTGATCGACCTGCCCCAATCGGGTTTCATAATTGAAAGCGCGGCAGCTTTCATCGTAAAAATAGCGGCCATTCAGCGTCGGAGCGCCATAAAAAACCTGTGTGGTTTTACCGTTGTAATGACTGCAAAGATAATCTGCTACAGCAGCAGAACTTTGCTGACCCAGTTGCACTAAAGGCCAATGACTCACCAGCCCTTTGAGGATCACAGGCTCTGCGCCTGACAGCACTTCAGCTGGGATCTCGCCGCTTGGGCATTGAATTGCTGTGGTGGTACGACTGACTTTTAACATAGCCTTTGATGTTACTCCGGGCTCTATTGGCGCAAGCTGTTGTTTTTGCGATCAATTAAATGACGGATATTGCTCATCGAAAATACCATGGCATAAACCAGCGGCAAAAAGCCGGACTGCTGTAGCTGCACTAACGCCTCGGCAGGCAAAGTTGCCAGTCGTTGCTCGTTGATACAATAGTTGCCTGTTAAGCGCACCTTTTCACTGGTGCAGAGCGTAAATTCGATAGTGACGGCTTCAACCAGCTCCAGTTGTTCCAGCGCTTTATAAAACACAGGTGCTAAGACCGAGCCTTGATGGATAGTATCCAGTCGCGCAGAGATATGCTCCAGATAAGGACTGTTGCCGCCCTGAGCTAAAAATAATTGCTGGCCTTGTACTGAGCTGACTTTGGGATGGGCCATGTCAATATGGACAACGGCGTCCGGCTTTTCATCCTGCAGAGCGCCAGAGCGCTGAAAACCAATTAAAAAAGGACCCTTTTCAATACTGGCCGGAATATAACGGGCATCCCAACCTGTGGCATGCTGGTTGTTCAGATACAAATTTTCAGCTGCGGCAAAACCTAACAAAGCGATGGCCTGATAAGCGCCTTGTGGATCATCTTTACGCAGCAGGATCGGATATTCTTTTTGCAGTTCAGTAAATTCAGTGGGAAACACCAGAGCGCTGTGCAGGTTGTCGCCAAACTCCGGTCCAAAGTAGTGGATAACGCGGGTATCTTGATGGTCGATATTATTGAGTAACACATGCCTTGTCATATAGTTATTTTCCTGTTTACCCTTCGAACTTGGAGCTGCAGCTTTGTTGACTACGCTCTTTCACCCCAGTCACATAGGCTACTATGTGACTGGGGACTCAATCACTTGTCGTCGCGCTGCAACTCCAATTACTTTAGGTAAATACTACCTATATTTTTACGGTTAGAACTGGTAACGCATACCTACCTGATAACGTGCATCCAGGTCTGTCAGATACCACAACATGGATTCGTTGCGGGCATGAGAACGACTGTCTTCACCTGTCAGATTCAGCGCTTCAATAAACACCGTCAGTTGATCGTTTACATCGTAGCTGAGGTTAGTATCCAGTTGCCAGTAGGCTTCTTCAAAGCGTGGGTTGTTCGAGCCGCCTTTGTTGACCTCTGCCAGATACTCATCACGCCAGTTCCAGGCCACCCGCGCTGTCCAGCCATCTTTTTCGTAAATACCGATCAAGTTGGCGGTGTCGCTCAGGCCTAATAATGCAAATTGAGACTCAGCCGGGTTGGCATTCACATCAAAGCCAATGTCGCCCCTGACTATGGTGTAGTTCGCCTGCAAACCAAAGCCTGTCTCACCAAAGAAATGCTGAATTGCAAATTCGGCACCGTGGATTTTAGCGGCTCTGTTGTTATCCGGTGTGCTGGTGCGGAATACCATTTCCGGATCGTCAGGATTTGCAACTAAGTCAAAACCTGGATTGCTCGCCAGGAAGTCAATTTGATCTGAAGTACCAGTAAACTGTGGATTAGCACCATACTTGGCAATCATATCCGGATGGTTACGGTACTCAGTAAAGACCATCATCGCATACAGATAAGTATCATCCAGCGGGAAACCTGCATCTTGTACAGCTTGTGCCGCAGCAATAGCGCGAGGGCCACCTGTGACGTCAAGAATACCTAACAAGGGCTGGTCTACCTGACGACTACCGATAAAGTTCACTACGTCTTTCTGGAATAAACCAGCTGACATATAGCTGCCATTGTCGTAGTACCATTCTAACGATAAATCGTAGTTGGATGATTCCAGTGGCAACAGAGCAGGGTTTGATGCGTTGGCTGTTGGTTGAGCGCCTAACAGCGTTGAGCCACCGCCACCACCAAAGTTAGACGCAGATACACCTAAGCTACCTAAACCTGCACGGGCAATAGTTTTGCTAAAGGAGAAACGGCTGATCAAGTCGTCACTCAGATGCAAGGTAAAATCTAAGCTTGGTAACAAGTAGTCGTACTTGTTTTCTGCAGTAAAGGGTTGTGCCGGTACAGTACTGTCGACATAAGAGACGATGTCGTTATTGTCTTCCCAGCGGAAATAGTTTCTGCTGACCAGTGAGCTGGATTCAGATTCAGTCTCTTCGTAACGTAAGCCAGTGAGCACATCAAATGGCATTTTGCCGATTTCACCACCCAAAGATATCTGGAAGTAAGCAGCCATCGTATCTTCTTTGACTATATTGTCAGTAGACAAAGACGCTTCAGAAGCTGTTGGAATGCCTGGATACAGATCTAAAGCTGCGGTGTATAAAGCGCGTGGGTCAGCAATAAAACCATAACCGCCAGGTAAAGCGGTAAAATCGTCGAACTCTCCCGGTAAATCAAATGGTTGGATCAGATCGCCAAACTCGCCAGGATTACCTACGTTCCAGTTACCCAAAGCAATGTTATTGCCGGCGGTTTGAATGGTACGGGATTCCATATTGCGCATTTCGATACCAAAGTCGAACCGGCCGTTGTCCACCATGTAAATGGCATCCAGTTTAAACTGCTGAATATCGCTTTCCTGACTGGCGTTACGGATACGTGCAATAGATGAACCTACGTCACCGGCATCGACCATGCCGTTGGCATTGGCGCCTTTGCCTGGCGCTGCATCGTTATAGACGTTCAGGTAAGTGGGTAAATCCGCGCCCCAGAACCATTCACGGGATTCGACTATAGGAGCACCTAAACCTACTGCTAATTCACCTGAATTCCGTGGGCCTGTACCACGGCTGTGCATCTTGGAATCGTGAGCATCAAAAACAAACGTCAGATCATCGTTGTAGTCGTACTCTAAGTTTAAGCCTACAGACTTCAGCGTATTGGTTTGTTCACGCCATTGTTGCTCGTAGCCTTCATCCACGGCACTTGCATACTCTTCCTTGATATAAGTTGGAGTTTTGACAATATTGTTATCAAATTCAATTTCTTTGGTGTTACTACCGGTTTGCACCCAGTTAGTGATTTCACCTCTGTGCTCAACAATATTATTTTCAGCGTAGGTGTAATCCCCTGTTGCTGTAAATTTTTCTGTTGGTTTAAATTGTAGCGTCAGTTGGGCATTATCACGTTCACGTTGTGAATCGGAAAATGCGTAACGAATATCGTTAGGGCGGGCGTAGAGCTGGCCTTGTTCCGGACCATTGGTGACTAGTGTGTCCGCATTGTTCCATAAGCGGTCGGCGTCGGCCAGATCATCCCAATACCCTACCTGCCAATCGTTGACTGTCGCGCCTGTATAACCAGAATCACGTCGTTGATGGCTGGCAGATACGCTGACACCAAATTTACCATCGTCATCAGCGTGGCTGAAAATACCTGAAATTTCAGGCGTCACATCATCACCAGCTCTGTTGGTGGTGTCATGTGCAGCTTTTACACCTATGCTGGCGATATCTTCAGAGTTTTCCAGTGGACGGTTGGTTTTGATATTTAAAGTCGCGCCTATACCACCAGTTGCGACGTTGGCTTTGCTGGTTTTGTAGACTTCAACACCACTGATACTTTCAGACGCCAGATTAGAAAAGTCAAAAGCGCGGGCACTACCGCCACGGCTTGAACCATCTGCACCTGAACCCGCGGCGTAGGTATTGGCGGCTGGCATGGTACGGCCGTTCAGTGTGACCATGTTATTGTCACCACCAAAACCCCGTACTGTGACTTCTGTACCTTCACCGTTAGTGCGGCTGATAGATACGCCTGAGATACGTTGCAGAGATTCCGCCAGGTTGGTATCAGGGAACTTACCTATATCTTCAGCAGAGATGGCGTCGACCACCCCCATCGAATTCCGTTTAATTTCTGCAGCTTGTTGCAAACTGGAGCGAACACCGTAAACCGCAATAATTTCAACTGGTGCGGTTTCTGCTGCTTTGGTTTCCTGTGCTTGCTGAGTTTCCTGCGCATAAAGTGGCAGTACTGCAGTGCCACTCAGTAGCAGGGTGACAGCCCTTGCCACTGCGGTTCTGGTAAATATCTTATTATTCTTCATTCTATCCATACCCTCTTGATTTGTAATAGTCACCTGGATCAAACAACTAACCAGCGAGACGCACTGCATCCGCTGAATGCCGTTATGTTGTTTGTTTTTTTAAGGTGCTGAACTTACCGGCTTCCTCCACTTCCACGCCGAATTGCCAACTCCCCAAGCTGAATTGTAGTGACAGTGAAGAAAATTTAACGTTGCCAAAATGCGTTAGTCTTTTGCTTTTTTTTATATTTTTAGTTGGTGAAAAACCAAACAAAGACTTTAGCGGTTAAAAGTGTAGGCTAGTGTGGAGGTATAGCTAAATCATCATCTGTCGCAAGAGGGATAAAGAGCGGTAGTGCAGGAGTCATTGTGGTTGCAAAGACAGAAGTGCAGATCTGATGTGTCTTTTCGGTCGGTTTTTAGTCGCTACTTTAGCGATGAACCAAGGCCTCAGCTCGGTAAATACGCCAAGCTGAGGTCTGCCGGGGAACTTATTCCTGAGCTAAGTTACTGTTTGGCTTAGGTGCGGTGTTTTTGCCACTGCTATAAATGAAATACAGTGCTACACCCAGACATAAAATAGCGCCGAGCCGCTGCTCTGAAAGTGGCATGGCGCTGTTACCCAGCCAGCCAAAATGGTCGATCAACATACTCATAGTTAACTGACCAAAAATTACCGCCACTGTGGCTATAGCAGTGCCTATACGTTGCACTGCAAACACCATAATCACTATATAAGGCACGCCCATGAGTGCGCCGAGTAATTGCCATTTAGGTACATCCAACAGCGTGATACTGTATTTAGGTTCAAAGAAAAAGATCAATAAAGCTGTGATTAATGCACCTAACGCAAAAGTTAAAAAAGCACAGCGAAACACCCCCACCTGAGCGCCCAAACGGCCATTAATAGCAGCCTGAATACTTAAGACTGCACCAGCCATCACCGCCAGAATAATCATTAAAATCGTCATAGGTTTTCCTTAACTCTTGGCCATTAATATCAATGCAATCACTATAAAAAATAATGCGATCAGACGTTTGGTATCCATCCTGCGGTGTTGCACCCCAAACCAGCCATAGTGATCAATGATTAAGCTTTTAAACACCTGACCGGCCAAAATGCCGACCATAGTCATGGCTATGCCAATAATGGGTGTGGCCAGAGTCAGAATCACCACATAAACAGGCCCTAAAACACCACCGAGCAGTTGCCATGACGGCTGGCCGAAAAAAGACGGACTGTTACGTGGGCTAAAAAACAGCATCAGCAGAAAAGTGATGGCTGCACCCACAGCAAAAATACTGAAAGTGGCCCATAACTTACCCACTTCAAGCCCCAATGGCCCTAGTAAACCCGCTTCCACCGACAATCCCATTCCACCTGCTACCACCAGTAGCAATAACAACATCTGCATAACTTTCTCCGCTGCTGATTCAAGCGGCGCAGCATATAGCAGTGCCTGGTTGCGAAAAACGCTATAATCCAGAAATTACCTTTGCAGGATTTGCACGAATGAATGACTTAAATGCAATTAACATCAGAAATTTGCTGTTTTTTATCAGCGTGTTTGATGCACAGAGTTTTTCCATAGTGGCGCGAAGGGAAGGGGTGTCAGCTTCTATGGTGTCGCGTTCTGTGCAGCAATTAGAAGATGCACTGGGCCAACAATTGTTTTATCGCAATACAAGGGCAGTGATCCCAACAGAAGCGGGGCGGATTTTTGCGGACTATGCGCGAACCATGGCTGAGCAGTTGAGCGAAGCGCAAAAAGAGTTACAGGACAAAACACTGCAGCCAGCCGGTGTGGTTCGGGTTAATGCGCCGGTATTTTTTGGCCAGAAGCATATAGCGCCCTGGCTGGCGGAATTGAGCAACAGATACCCCAGGTTACAGATAGAGCTCAGTTTAACCGATGATTTTATTGACCCTCACCGTGAAGCGGCCGACCTTATTTTCCGTATTGGTGCTTTGGCTGACTCTTCTTTTCATGCACGGGTTATCGGGCAGCAGACTTATTATCTGGCGGCTTCTCCTGACTATATAAACAAACACGGTGAACCAAAAACACCAGCCGATCTTCCTCAGCATCAGGCTTTGGTGTATCGCGGATCTTCAGGGCCAAATCGCTGGCTCTTCCGGGAAAAACAGCAGGGTGAAAAACAAACCAATTGGGTGCATGCGCCAGTCAAGGCTATTTTAACCTCCAACAATGCGGACAGCTTATATACAGCAGCGCTGACAGGTATGGGCCTGGTGCTGTTTCCCGACTGGCTGATTGGCGACAGCCTGAAGCAAGGCAAACTGGTTCGGTTGTTGCCCGACTATGAAGCCGCTATTAAAACCGAACCGCAGTGTATAGCTGCTATTTACCCTCATGTGCGTCATCCGCCGCTGAATGTGCGTGTGCTGATTGATTATTTTATTGAAGTTTATGGCTCGCCGCTGTATTGGCAGTTGGAATAAATCTGCTGTTGGGGCCATAAAGGCAAAACATAAAGATACAACAATTCATAATTCCATCCTGATTGTCGTTGCTAAAGCTTTGGCCCGGCGGGTTCAGTGCCTTTAACTACTGCCACGTCTGGCCATGTTTCCGAAGCGCAGATTGGCATTATCTCCACCTCCAACACTATTTTTTCGTTATTTAATCTGGTGCAGGGGTAATTATTAATCTGGAATTTAGTTTTGCCTGAGTGACGCCGCCTGACATCGAGACCTGAATTCGTCTTTATAGCGTCTGGATAAATTCAGCCGCTCGCCGCTGTTTAATAAAATTTCGCCATCACCACTGGGGTCATAACTGATGCTGTGGATCGCATGATGATTCACCGCCAGACTGCGGTGAATTCGGCTGAAGCCTTTGTGTTGCAGTATATTCACTGTGCTGGCAAGCGTGGCTCGTAGCGGGTAAATCCGGCCTTTGCTATGCAAGTTGACATAGTTACCGGACGATTCTAACCAGTCAATATCCTCCACTTTGACCAAAAATTCTTTATCCAGTTTACGCACCAGAAAATGTTCAGGAGCAGTGTTGTTTTGGCTTGCTGAGGCGCTGTATTCGCTATGGTCCGAGCCAATCAGCATGGCATCACCCTTTAAGCGGCGATAAACAAAAAGTCCTAGCTGAAACAACGTAAATAAAAACAAATAACCCCAGACATCTTTACGGTATTCATAAAAGAATTCCCGGACTAAGGGGCCAAAATCATAACCCCGGCCAAGTAGCCCATACACCAGCTTGCGCAGGACGACCATCAAGCTGATATGGCCAATACAAAACACTAAACTTGCGACAAAATGCAGAAATAATTGCCAGCGCACTGCGTGAAAACGGGGTGGTACTTTGTGAAAAAACCAGACTAAAAACGGCGTCAGCAGCAAAGTACCAATAGCGCTGCTGTATTCCCACAGCAGAGGCTCCCACCATTGCAGCGTAGAAAGAGGATCGCGGTTGTGTTCCATCCAAACCGAACTGGCATTAATGCTGTTGTTGATCAGCAAATACAAAGCAAAGGCTACATAGCTATACAGCACCTTGTGTTGCTCAAATTTTTCAAACCAGTTTTTAGCCACAGCGTTCGTCCCCACCAACCACCTTTTATCCCTCAATTCCACCACTAACCTATTCAACCCTGTGCGCTTGGGTTCACAACAAACAGAATCAAATCCAGTATTACACCACAATAGGATGAGTAGAATGACACGATCACTAACCGCGCGTCGATACGAACTCGACTGGCTGCGCACTATCGCTTTTGCTTTGCTGATTTTGTACCACATTGGTATGTATTATGTGGCCGACTGGGGCTGGCATATTAAAAGCACCCAGACCTTTACCGGTCTGCAGGACTTAATGATCCTGACCAATCCATGGCGTATGTCTTTATTGTTTCTGCTCTCTGGTATGGCACTGAGTTTAGTTTTGCCGCGTATCAGCAGGTTGAAACTGTTAGGGCTACGTTCCAAAAGGTTATTGATCCCTTTGCTGTTCACCATGTTTGTTGTCGTAGTGCCGCAAGTTTATTACGAGGCTTTAAGCCAGCAACTGATCCAGCCAGGTTATCTGCAGTTCTGGTGGCAGTACATCAATCCTGTCACCGACTTATTGCCCGATCATCATAGTCCTATTGGCTTACTGACCTGGAACCACGCCTGGTTTATTCCGTATTTATGGTGTTACAGCCTGCTGGTATTGGTGTTTTATCCGTTGCTGAACGCTATGTCGCAAGCCGGCTGGTTGCAGCAGTTACAAGGCCGTTATGCCCTGGTGCTGGTGTTAGGCCTGATGTTTTGGGCCTGGTGGACTTTAAGGGCCGATTTTCCCAGTACTCACGCTTTGGTAGATGACTGGTATAACCATGCTAAATATTTTCTGGTGTTTATCGCGGGGTTTTTATTAGCCCGGCAGGACCTGTGGTGGCAACAGCTGGTTTTGAATAGAAGGTTATGGTTGCTGACAGCGCTGTGTTGCTATTTCCTGATTATCGCTGAACGCAATGACTGGTTTGACTATTATTCAGGCCCGACCCAGAGCGAAACTCTGCATAACACCGTGTTTGGTTCTGTATTGGTCCTGAACCACTGGCTGTGGTTACTGGCCGTTTTAGGTTATGCCGGCGCTTATCTGACAATAATCAATAACCCGCTGTTGAGGTATTGCAATGACGCGATATTGCCCTGGTATATTTTGCATCAGACCTTAATTATTTTATTTGCCAGCTGGCTTAAACCCTTGGCTATACCCGTCATGGCAGAGTTTCCGTTAGTGTTGCTATTGACTGTGGCAGGATGCTGGCTGGGTTATGAAGTGATACGTCGCTCTGCAGCACTAAGCTGGTGTTTTGGCCTCAAACCGCCTGTTCGCAACACCGAGGGGCAAAGCCAGGCTCAAGCCGCTTAACCCAGCGGCATATCCGGGTAGCTGGTTTTGTTGTCCATACCCAACAGGTTTTGCATCAGTTGGCGCTGGTGCGCCAGCAGTTCACCGTTTTTCTGGTTGAGTTGCTGGCAAAGTTCGGTATGACGCTGCACTTTGTCCAGCAGTTGCTGGCTGGCCTCGCGGATTTTTTCCGGCAAAGAAGATAACAGGCGTTCGAAACCTTGTTGTGTCGGTTGAAGCCGTAATACGCTCATGGCCTGATAACGCTCAGTCGCATTACGGTGTAACTGCTCCAGCAGCATGGCCGCTTTTTGATTGAGCAGCTCCAATTCATTGCTTTGACGCATGCTCATCAACACATACTGTTTTTGCAGCATTGGACTTAGCTGCTGCAGCAAATCCGCATCATGCTGCAGGCCGGCAATGATATGCTTCAGAGCGGTCTGATTCATTTTTTATGAAAATCCAGCATAGCTTGCACTAACTGGTCATCATCCAGCTGCAGTGAGCCTTCAGACAAGGCCAGTTTAATTTTGGCTACTTTGTCCATATCCACTTCGCTTTGTTGCTGCAACTGCTCAAAGGCCTGTTGCACCGCTTGAGTGGTGCTGCTGATTGAAGCTTGCGCTTCAGCAGGCTGAGCCGCTGCGGCCGCACTTTTTGTCTGGCTACTCTGGCCTTGCTGGTCAGTTTTGATCAGGGGTTGCACCTGACTGTAATGGTCAATTTTTACCATAATAGATACCTGATTCACCGGATCCTGATCCGAAATTCTGCTGCTATCTGTGTTAAGCGACAGCTGGATACGGAAACTTTAATATTATTTAAAAATACTTTGTACTGTGGCTTCAGCCACAACATCGGCCTCGAGCACAGTGCCTGAGCTTAAATTCTGCACCTTAATCCGCTGGCCTAATTGACCGTTTTCCAATGCCACTCCTTTGGTGCTGGCTTCAAAGCCCTGAGTTTGCACCCGAATAAGCACATGGCTGCCTTTTTCCACTAAGAGTTTATGTTCCAGCAGATGACGGCTGATCACTTGCCCGGCCTGGATCCGGCGTTTGGTTTGCATACCCACTAAAGCTTGAGGTTGTAATTCGATACTGAGTTTGGACTGAGTCAGTTCGGTCAGGCGGGTGCCCAGCATGGCTTCAGTTAAGACTTGGTTTTTTTGAATCGCCTGATTCGCGACCACTACAGGCAACCAGACTCTGACTTTGGCCGTGGCCCTGCTTTGCCAGCTGTTGTTGTCTTTGCAATTTAAACTGTAACTAACCCTGCCCCATGGGGCTTTCTGGTTATTGCTGCGACTGATCTCCAGTCTGCTGCAACGGCCTTGTTTGTCTAATCCCGCTGGTAAAGTGAGTTCCAGTTCCTGCTTGATCTGACCTCTTGCACCTAGTTGGCGGGCAAAAGTTTGTACTTCAGCACTGATATGGGATCGGATCTGTTGCTCCAGCTGTGCATTCGCAAAAGCGGCCAGCGGAAAACACAGCAGGAGGAAAAATAACCACTTCCGTAGCGGAAGCTGCACTTCCGCTCTGAGAGCTGATTCTACGATAGTTTTAGTGTAAGTCATTAAATTGTATGGCCTTTTAATGATGGCATAAAGCTTGTACCTCCCAACCCCACTACTGCTGCATTCACAGAGTACTCAGATGGAATTTTTTAACAAAGCTTTAGGTGTACATCCGTTTTCACTGCAACTTCGCCTCGACAGAGCCGAGATTATCTCAGGCAATCTGGCCAATGTCGACACGCCGGGTTTTAAGGCCCGTGATCTGGATTATCAAAGCATTTTGCAAACTATCGAATCAGATTTAACCAGTCCTTATGGCGCCAGCATGAATGCCTCTGATGTGCGAGACGAGCTGAAATACCGCACACCTTTCCAGCCGTCGGCCGATGGTAATACGGCAGAGCTGAGTGTGGAGCAAGCGAATTTCGCTGCCAACAGCATGGACTTTCAAACCAGTCTGACCTTTCTGAATATGAAAATTAACGGCTTGCATAAAGCCATTAAGGGAGAATAAGCATGTCTTTTTCCGCTATTTATGACATAGGCGGCAGCGCTATGCGTGCTCAGGTGATGCGTCTGGATACAGTGGCTTCGAATTTAGCCAATGCAGACACAGCGGCCTCCAGCGAGGCTGAAGCTTATCGCGCCACTAAGCCAGTGTTCTCCGCTTTATATACTCAGGATTTTGATAACAGATCCATGTCTGCTCAGGTGCAAACCTTAGGCGTGGTCAAATCTGACCGTACTGTCGAACAACGTTTTGAACCCAACAGTCCGCTGGCAGATGCCAATGGCATGGTGTTTTATTCCAACGTCAATCCAGTCGCTGAAATGGCTGACATGATGTCTGCTTCCCGTGCTTTCCAGACCTCTGTGGAAGTGATGAACCGAGTCTCCAGCATGCAGCAAAGTTTGCTGAAGCTGGGCCAATAAGGATTGAACCATGTCTGCTGTGGATAACAACTCACCTGTGCGCACGACCACATCCAGCGATCAAATCGCCAGCAATGGTAAAACCGATGCAGCTGGATTATCCAGCATGTTTCTGGAGCTTTTGGTGGCACAAATCAGTAACCAAAACCCGCTGAATCCTATGGATGGCACAGAGTACGTCAGCCAGCTGGCGGAATTCAGCAGCGTGGAAAGTTTAGAAAACCTCAATATCCAGTCCGGCCAGCAAATCAAATACATGCAAAGTATGCAGGCGATGGAAGCAACCAGTCTGGTTGGCCAGAAGGTGGATGTCAAAGCCGACACTCTGTCACTGGAACAGGATGACACAGTCGAAGGCGCCATTAACCTCGGTGCCAAAGTCGACAGCGTAGTGCTGCGTTTGTATGACAGCAAAGGTGTGCTGGCAGATGAAATGACGCTGGACAACCCAGCCATAGGCACAGTGCGTTTTGCCTTCCCTGAGCAACAAGCCGGTGCTTACAGCATTCAGGCCGAAGTCCAGCTCAATAACAGCAAACAACAAGTACCGACTTATCTGACCAATGAAGTGGAACGTGTATCCGTAGGCACTGGCCCGGACGACATCATTTTGCAAGTCAACGGCTTAGGTAACCATTACCTTTTTGATATCAACCAGTTGTCTAAAACAACTCAGAGTTAAGGAACCGCATAATGTCGATGTTTAGTATTGGCCTGAGTGGCTTAAGTTCGACCCAAAAAGCACTGGAAGTGACATCAAACAATATCGCCAACGCCGGTACTGCAGGTTATAAAACCACCAGCACTGAATTTTCTGCTTTGTACAGCGGCGGTCAGCGCAACGGTGTGAATGTCTCAGCCACCAGCGAAAACTTTGAAAAAGCCGGCAATCTGGTCGGTACTGGCCAAAGCCTGGATTTAGCCATCACAGGCAAAGGTTTTTTTATTATCTCCGAAAATGGTCGTCTGGCTTACACTCAGGCCGGTCAGTTTAAAATGGATGGCAGTGACCGCAGCATTGTCACTAATAATGGCGATAAATTGCAGGGCTATGGCATTGATGATCAGGGCAATTTAGTCCCAGGTTTGCTCACTGATCTGAAAGTTGAGGCGGGTAATATCCCGGCTAAAGCTTCTACCAATATTAACTTTTCACTGAATTTGAATTCGGGTAGTGATGTATTGAATCACAAGTTAATCTACGCCGTAGTTCCGACTCCTGTGCCTACTGCAGCCCAGTCTTTTGATCCAAAAGATGGCTCTTCGTTCAACTATTCGCAGTCCAGTGAAGTTTTCGACTCTTTGGGCAATAGTCATACCTTAACCCAGTATTTTAACAACGTGGGTGGTAATCAATGGGATGTTGTTTATTACATGGATGGCAAACCTATGTCTGCCAACGACCTCGACTTACCAACTGGGGCTGCTGTTGCTAACAGAACTTCAGCATTGGATGACACAGGAGCGGCAGTGCATAACGTTGGGGTAGTGCGTATGAGCTTTGGTACAGATGGTCAGCTCTCGCCATTATTTACACCCACACCTGCTCCAACCGAAGATAATAATGTGAGTGATCCTGCCGGATTAAGGGAAATCACTCTGGCATTCAATCCGACAGGCGCTGATGCCATGTCCATCAAACTGGACTTAGTAAAAACCACCCAATTTGGCTCCGCTTTTGGTTTATATGAAAACGATCCCGATGGCTATACCTCAGGTGAGTTTAGTGGTGTGGCTGTAGCTGAAAATGGCGAAGTCTACGCCACCTTCTCCAACGGCGAAGTGAAACTACAAGGCCAGATAGCGCTGGCTAACTTTGCCAATCCTCAGGGGTTAGAAACCGCCAATAATACCACCTGGTATGCCAGCCAAAAATCCGGTGAAGCTTTAGTAGGTGTGCCATCTGGAGGTAGTTTCGGCGGCATTCTGGCAGGCTCTTATATGGGCTCAAACGTTGATATCAGTAAGCAATTGGTCGACTTAATGTCGTTCCAGCAAAGTTATCAGGCCAACGCCAAAACCATCAGTACTGCAGATGAAATGATGCAAGTGCTGTTTAACGCAGTGTAAGGCTTCAGAGGATTAGGTTATGGAACGTTTGATCCACACCGCAGTGTCCGGGGCTGAGCTGGCCCAAACCGCACTTCGAATCACGGCGAATAATTTGGCGAACGTCAATACCGTTGGTTTTAAAGCCGATATGGAACAAGCCAAGTCGCTGCAAATCACAGGTGAAGGCTACCGCACCCGTTTTCAGGCGCAGCTGATGCCGGTGGCGACTGATTTACAAGCCGGTGCCATGATGGAAACCGGCCGCGATCTGGATGTTGCCGTCAGCGACAAAGGTTTTATTGCAGTGCAGGATGCCAATGGCAATGAAGCTTATACCCGCTCTGGCGAGTTACAGGTAGGAGCTAATGGTCAACTCACCGTCAATGGTTTTGCTGTGATGGGGGGCGCTGCCGCTATTCAGTTACCTGAGTTTGGCGATATTGATATCAGCCCGGACGGTACCTTAAACCTATTGCCTGTCGGTGGCGGTGTCATTGAACAGCAGGAACGTATCAAGCTGGTCGACTCGGACAATACGGTGATGGTCAAAGGGGCCGATGGCTTATTCCGCGCTGTTGACGGCGAGCCTTTGGATCAGGCGGAAAATATCACTTTACGCTCCGGCGTATTGGAAGGCTCCAACGTTAATGCCGTCGAAGAGATGGTCAGTACCATGAATATCAGCCGTCAGTTTGAGCTCAATCTGAAAATGATGAAAACAGCAGATGAACTGGCCGTATCCGGCAACAAACTGATTAGCGGTTAAGAGGAGCACAGCAATGAATTCAGCTTTATGGGTGAGTAAAACAGGTTTAGCAGCGCAGGATATGCGCATGACCACCATTTCTAACAACCTGGCGAACGTCAACACAGTAGGTTTTAAAAAAGACCGGGTGGTATTTGAAGATTTGTTTTATCAGGTGCAACGTCAACCAGGCACCCAAGCCGATGAATTAAACCAGGTGCCGTCCGGTATTCAGGTAGGTACTGGTGTTCGGGTCAATGGCACTCAAAAGATTTTTACCGATGGCAGCGCTGAAACCACAGGCAATCAAATGGATGTCGCCATTGATGGTCAGGGTTTTTTCCAGATTGAAAATACAGATGGCGAATTGCTGTATTCGCGCAACGGCCAGTTTCATCTGAATTCAGACGGGCTAATCACCAATGGCAATGGTTTGCCACTGGCGCAAAATATTGTGATCCCACCGGATGCCACCAAAGTCACTATTGGCACGGACGGCACTGTCACAGCCAAAGTGGCTGGTCAGGATGAATTAGTCGATTTAGGGCAGATATTAACGGTGAACTTCGTCAATCCGGCAGGTCTTGAAGTGCTGGGCGGTAATTTGTACCGCGCTACTGCAGCTTCAGGTGAAGCGGTGGAAGGTATACCAGGTGAAGAAGCTTTAGGTAAGTTGCAGCAATACACGCTGGAAGGTTCCAACGTCAGTGTGGTAGACGAAATGGTCAACATGATTGCAGTGCAACGGGCTTATGAAATGAATGCCAAAGTGGTGACTGCGGCTGACGATATGCTGAACTTTATCAGTCAGAGCATGTAAGGGGTTGACTATGCTACGTTTTCTTCTGGTGTTTGTGTTGTTTAGCCTGACGGCCTGCAGCTCAAAGCCTGACAGTCCACTGGCCGATGATGCCGATTGGGAACGTGGCGCTGCCAATCCTCTGGTTAGTCAGCAGGCAGAGCCTGCCAGTGACGGCAGCTTGTATGCTGAGTCTTACATGTTCACCTTATTTGAAGACAAAAGAGCCTACAGAGTGGGTGACATTCTGACCGTGGAGCTGAACGAACGCACTCAATCCAGTAAAAGCGCTGATAGTGCTGTGGATCGCAGCACAGATATCTCTATGGGAGTGCCTTTATTGGGTAATGCCAACGTATCAGATTTAGCTATGCAACTACGCAACGGGCAGAACTTTGAAGGCGAAAGCAGTGCCAGTCAGCAGAACTTTTTACGTGGTGCTATCACGGTCCGGGTGACTGAAGTGTTGCCGAATGGCTCTTTAACTATTCGCGGTGAAAAGTGGATCAAACTGAATCAGGGCGATGAATATATCCGGCTGCAAGGCATAGTCCGCCCCGATGATATTGACGTCACCAACCGTATTTCTTCCCAGCGTATCGCCGATGCCCGTATTACCTATGCCGGTAAAGGCAGCATGGCGGATGCGGCTGAACCCGGCTGGATCACCAAGCTGTTTTCTTCTTACCTGAATTTATTTTAACGGGTGGCTTTATGCGTTTGTTTTGTTTGATCCTCCCTGTGGTTTTGCTGTTGTTAAGTCAGCAAACTCAGGCTGCCACAAGACCCTTATTAGATATTGTTGATATTCAGGGGGTGCGGGATAACCAACTGGTCGGATACGGGTTAGTGGTGGGTTTACCCGGTTCAGGCGATAAAGCGCAGATTAAATTTGCCGCTCAGTCACTGAATAATATGCTGAAGCAATTTGGTGTGCAGCTGGACGAGGCCTCATTACCTAAATCTAAAAACGTTGCCGCTGTGGCTGTTCAGGCCACTTTGCCTCCTATGGCAAGCCCGGGCCAGGCGATAGATGTCACCATTATGTCTTTGGGCGATGCCAAAAGTTTGCATGGCGGTAGTTTGATGTTAACTCCGCTGCGGGGTGTCGACGGTAAAGTCTATGCATTAGCACAGGGCAATTTAGTGGTCGGCGGTATTAAAGCTGAAGGTTTAAATGGTTCCTCTGTGACGGTCAATGTGCCTACAGCCGGTATTATTCCTGGCGGTGCCATTATTGAGCGCAGCATTGAAAACTTGCAGCAGGACGGCGATTTAGTGCTGAACCTGAAAAAGCCGAATTACAAGACAGCCCGCAATGTCGTGACTGCAATCAACGAGATGTTTGGTCCTAAAGTGGCGCGGGCAGAAAACTGGTCAAAGCTGGTGATCAGTGCACCACGGGATGCCGATAATCGCACTACTTTTATGGCGATGCTGCAGGACTTAACAGTGGAAGAAGGCTCGCAACGTCCCCGGGTCGTCTTTAACAGCAGAACCGGCACTGTGGTGATTAGCGATGAAGTACGGGTGAAACGTGCAGCTGTCAGTCATGGCAATTTAACTATCACCATCAGTGAGCAGGAAGGCGCCAGCCAGCCTTTACCATTCAGCCAAGGCGAAACAGTGCCTTTGCAAAACAGCAGTGTGGATGTGACTCAACAAAACGCCAATATGATGGTGTGGCCAGAAGGCACCTCGCTCGACACTATAGTGCAAGCAGTCAACAGCCTGGGAGCAACACCAACAGAACTGATGTCTATTTTATTAGCCTTGGACAAAGCAGGCGCTCTGGATGCCGATGTGGTGGTGATCTGAGTATGAAACTTGATGCCATGAGCCAGAAGCTGGCGTTTGACCCCCAGTTTAGTCAACAGATCAGTAAAAACCAGTCGGAGAGCGAGTCTTTGCAGCAGGTAGCAGAACAGTTTGAGACCTTATTTTTGCAAATGGTGCTGAAAAATATGCGTTCTGCCAGCGATGCGCTGACAGGCGACGAAGGCATGTTCAGCAGTGATCAGCAAGTGATGTTCCGCGATATGTACGACAGTCAGATGGCGCAGTCTATGGCCAGCAACAGTAAAACCGGTCTGGCTGAGCAAATAGTGCAGCAATTTTCGCAGGCTTCGGAAAATTCTGAAAATAAATTTAAGCCAGAGGCCAAAGCTGTCGCTGAGTCTATGTATCAGGATTATGGTGCCGCGGCTTTAACTCAGCCTTTGCAGGTGCCGGTTCGTCAGAGTGAGCGCACTGAATGAGTATGTTATCGAACGGAGTCTCCGGACTTAACGCTGCCAATGCCGGGCTGAATGCGGTTAGTCAAAACGTATCCAATGCGGCAGTCAAAGGCTATAGCCGTCAAACTGTGGTATTACAAACCAACGATGGTCCGCTTAACGGCGTCAAAGTCACTAAGTTTGAGCGAGTGGTGGATAACTTCCTCAATGCCGATATTTGGCGCACTCAGTCCGATTTAAATTATTACGAAAGTTATCAGGATTATCTGGGTTATCTGGAAGAAGTGTTAGGCACTGACTCGCTGAATCTGAATGATGCGGTCGCAGAGCTGAACGCTGCTTTTAATGCTGCATTGTCTGCGCCTGAATCCCCGGCTTATCGCCAACAGGTGATTTCGTCGGCTAATGCGATGGTGCAGGATTTACAGCAGTTAGACGGTGCTTTAACAGGTCAGGTCCGCAAGCTGGAGTTTGAGCTCAAAGCAGTCACAGAAAATGTCAATTCAGTGCTGCAGGAACTGGCTGATTTAAACCAGAACATCAGTAAAGAAATTGCGTTAGGGCGCGATGCATCCACGTTGCTGGACACCCGAGAACAGGCCATTAACAGACTGTCTGCTTATGTGCAGGTTGAGGTGATGCAGGAAGATAATGGTTCTATGACTATTTCTGCCCTCAATGGTGCACCACTGGTGATGTCAGGTAAGGCGGCTGTATTGTCTGTAGCCGGGACTGAGGTGACTTCAACTTTTAATACTCAAGAGTTTCCAATTTCAGGGTTGGCCGGGGGTAGTTTAGGTGGCTTGTTGCGGGTTAAATCTGAAGTACTGGATCCGGCCCGCGCTGAATTAAGTAATCTGGTGACCACTATTGCCACTCAGGTCAACGATGCGCTGGCCGAGGGTTTTGATTTAAATGGCAACGTGGGTGAGCCTTTATTCACCTTTAATCCTGCCGATCCTTTAGGTTCTATTTTAGTGAATGCGGATTTGAGTCCGGATGAGCTGGCGTTTCGTGGCCGGGTATCGGATGGCGCCGGTGGCTGGCTACCTGCTGGCGGAAAAGGTGATAACAGCAATCTGGTGAATGTCATTGACTCGATGAAAGGCGTGGCCACAGGTTATGACGGCCTGATCGGTAAGCTGGCTATTCAAAGTAAACAGGTACAGGCCAGTGTCAAAACCTCACAGGTGCTGAATGATAAAGCTGTAGCTTCACGCGAAAGCATCAGTGGTGTTAATAGAGATGAAGAAGCTGCTAATTTGTTGTATTACCAGCAGTTGTATGAGGCTAATGCCAAAGTGATTAGTACCGCCGGGCAAATGTTTGACACCCTGATGATGATGTTCTGAGGAAAATAAGATGCGTATAAGCAGCAGCCAGTACCATGAAACAGCAATACGGAACATTCAGACCAGCAGTGCCAAATACAGCCAACTGTCAGTACAAATGGCCACCAACGAGCGGATCACTAAGCCATCAGACGACCCGCTGGGCAGCGTGTTGGTATTGCGGCTGGACTCAGAGCTGACGTCGCTGGAGCAGTATGGCAAAAATATGGAACTGGTGACTTACACCTTAAGTCAGCAGGAAACTCAGTTAAGTAGCATTAATAATTTACTTTTGTCTGTGCAGTCTTTAGTGACAGCAGCGGCTGATGCTTCTTATGGTGAAGATGAACTGAAAGCTATGGCCAACGAGCTGGCGGTATTAATGCCAGGTATCGCCGATTTATTAAACGCCAAAGATGGCAATGGTAATCATCTTTTTGCCGGCAGTGAAATTGATCAGCAACCTTTTATAAAAGATGTAACAGGTCAGTATATTTATCAGGGCGACTCGCTGGTACGTAAAGTGGCTGTGTCATCCAATACACTGGTCGATGCCAACATTGTTGGCAGTGACTTAGTACCAGGTGCGACATTTCTGAATGATTTACAGGATTATGTGGCTTTGCTGCAGGCCCCTCCGGCTGCTGGTGTGGGTACAGAATCCCGCGCTATGCTGGATAAACTCAGTGCGACTTTGGGCAATACCACTGCGGCTATCACCAAAATAGGTGGTATCGTCAGTTCACTGGAATCTCTGGAGTTTACCAACACGGATATAGCGCTGTTCACTGAAAATCTGCGGGATGATTTAACAGCTGTGCATTATCCGTCCGCTTATATTGAGATGAATAATGCGTTGGCGTCTTACGAATCTACTTTAAAAGTCTACAGTTCAGTGTCACAGCTGAGTTTGTTTAGTCAGCTTTAAGTTGAGAATCGCGCCATGCTGATAGATAGCCTGAAACAACTAACCAGTAGCACAGCCTCGCTGAATTCAGCGGGCAAAGCGGTTAAAACCCAGGCTGTCGAAACAGAACAGACCAAATCGGCTTCAAGCCGCACTGGGGCATTGCAGCAGCAACTGGATACTTTGAGTCGCTGGAGTGTCAGTGCCGATGTGTCTCGCCAGTTGGCAAAAAACCAGCAGGCGGAACAACAAATTCGTCAGGTGTATCAGCAGTTAGAGCAGCTGAAAAAACAGCTGGAGCTACCGCAAAGTATCGGCCAGAAGCAGCAGATCAGTCAGCAACTGCAACAGTTGGAAAATCAGCTAAAGCAAAAAAACACTGCTTTGACGCCAGCCTTGCAGTTAAGCAGCCAGCCCACAGGCCAAAGTCAGTGGCAACTAAACAGCAAAATTGATTTATTAAGCCCACGTAAGCAACCCGAGTTAGTCAGTATTGGCCTGGCCAATGGTCAAAAAATCCAACTGAGTTTTCCGGCAGGACAATCGGCTGATGCCGCTCTGGCGATGATGCAGCAGGAATTTTCTAAACATCAGATTGAACTGAAACAACAAGGCCCTGTGTTGTTGTTCAGCGCCTCAGCCGGCCAAAGTCATCTGTTAAGTCAGCCCTGGCAAATGCAGGGCGAAGGTATTCGTATTGCTGCTGGCAACCCAGTGCAGCTAAGACTACAAAAACCTGAAGGCCAGTTGAGTGTGCTGGCACAACAGGCGCAGCAGATGGAAAATCAGCAGGCTTATCAGGCTGAACTGGCTCAGGTGCAGCAAAAATTACAACAGATGTTACGGCAGGTTCAGGCCGAGCGTCAGGTGCTGGTGGCTAAACTCAATGCATTGCGTATGGCCGGCAGTCAGCAAAGCGAACAACAGGTTTCTGCGGTTAGCCAGGAGTTGAAAGTACAAATGCAACAAGGTGCTGCTTCCTCTTTATCCGCCATTATGGCGCAAGGTAATGTTACACGCAGTTTAGTGGAATTCGCCTTAGCTGATTGAAATGATCTTTCCTGTAGTTTGGCGCTGCACTGGTCACCAGTTCAGCGCCGTTTTTTTATCTGAGCCGTTTAAAAAATTATTGAAAAAAAATTTCAGTTCCTGTGTTGAGGTGTCGCTTTATAGTTTTGAGCAACATGCATAGGAGCAAACTCAAATGGCTTTATCAATTCAATCAAACGCAGCTGCAACTACAATCCGTAACCAGTTAAACCGTACTAACGATGGTTTATCTGTGGCTTTAGAACGTTTAGGTACTGGCTACCGTATCAACTCAGCAAAAGATGATGCTGCAGGCTTACAAATCGCCAGTCGTCTGAGCGCTCAGTTAGTAGGTCAGGAAACTGCAATCAACAACGCTAACAACGCAAACTCTATGCTGCAAACTGCTGAAGGCGCGTTTGATGAGATGACCAACATTGCTTTTCGTATGAAAGAACTGGCGACTCAGGCTGCCAACGGTACGAACTCAGAAACTGAGTATGCCGCTTTTGATTCTGAATATACGGCGCTTAAATCTGAGCTGACTAATATTTTGAATAATACTTCGTTTGGTAGCGGTACAAATTTATTTGCAGATACTACTGGCAAATTCGTCGCAGACGTTACATTTCAAATCGGTGCATCGTCCGCTGAAATTTTAACCGTTGATATTGATACTGAAGTTGGAGACATCCGTACTAGCGTAACAGGCGGCGCTGCTGGTGATTTATTGGACTTAGCGTGGGACACGGACGCTGCCACTTCACAGACTAATGCGCGTACGGAGATTGATTCTCTGGACAGCTTTATCGCGAACATCGGTGCTGCCCGTTCTAAGCTGGGTGCCAGCATGAACCGTTTAGATCACACTATCAATAACTTATCCAACATGACTGAGAACACGGGTTCAGCTCGTGACCAGTTGATGGATGCAGATTTTGCCAAAGAAACTTCTAACATGACTAAACAGCAGTTGTTACTGAACTCAGGTATTTCTGTACTGAGCACTGCCAACTCTACCACTCAAATGGTAAGCCAGCTGTTACGTTAATCGAGCCCGGGGCTATGGATAGCTCCAACCGCGCCCCACTAAGTTTCGGCTTAGTGGGGTTTTCATTCAAGCGTTTTGCAGGAAGACGACATGGCATTCTCCAGTATCGACCCGGCTTATCTGGCGCAGCAGTACACTCAGATTGAGCGCTCAAGTAAAGATGGTGTGCTGAAGGCACAACAGACCCGTTTTACCACTTTACTGTCGTCTTACCAGAAGTTGGAGACCTCTTTGGGATCTATGCAAGACTTGCTGGAAAGCTTTACCAAAGACAAAGAATTATTGAGCAATACGGCCAGTACCAGTGCAGACACCGTATTGTCAGTGACAGCCGGCAGTGAGGCTGTAGCTGGTAACTATGAAATTTTCGTCCAACAACTGGCACAAAATCATCAGATGTCGCTGTCTTTTAACAGCACCGACACTTTACCTGCTGACGGACAATTTGAGCTCACAGTAGCGGGCGAATCTTTTGCTGTGGATTTATCTACATTACCAGCCAATGCTGGCCTGACCGATTTAGCATCTGCTATTAACAATGCAGCAGACAATAGCGGTGTGCAGGCGACTGTGATGCGCAGCGGCACTCAGTCTTATCTGGTGTTAACCAGTAAAGAGTCGGGTGCAGCCAATGCCATCAGTATGAATTTTGTGCCTGGTGCTGACACTTCAGGTGCAGACATAGGTGCTGCAGTGACAGCAGCAACAGAATTAAAAGCTGCCCAGGATGCCATAGTCAAAGTGGGCGCGCAGAATCCTATTACTGTGACATCGGCCAGCAACAAACTCGAAGACGTTATTGCAGGCGTGACTATCGACTTAAAGAAGATGCAGGCCGGAACCGATCAGCCGGTACAAATTTCAGTACAACAGGATCCAAAAGCGGTAGAGGATAAACTGAAAAAGTTTGTCGACAGTTACAATGCATTGGTGAAACAAATCAATGCCGACCCTTCGCTGAAATCGGACACTATGGCTCGTAGCATCAGCAGTCAGATGCGCCAGTCTTTCCAGAAACTTTATCAGGGTGCCACTTTAAGCAGTGTAGGGATCGAGTTTGACCGTAATGGCGTGTTATCAGTCAACAGTGAAAAGATGACCCAAGCTTTAGCGGAGAATCCGGCCAAAGTGGAACAAATGCTGGTTGCTGATAACAGTTTGTTCAGTGGCATACAGGATTCACTTGAGCCTTACACAAAAAGATTTGGCTTAATGAAAGACAAGCAACAAACCTTGCAAGCCAGCCTTGATATGGTGACGGAAAAACAAAAACGGCACGATTATTCCATGGACTTAGTGTACAAGCGCTATCTGTCGCAGTTCACTCAAATGCAGGTGACCATAGCACAGTTAGAAAGCTCAATGTCGCAGTTTGGTTAACAGAGGTTCAGTGATGTTAGATTTTGCTCAGGGTTATCAGGCCTATCAACATACCAGTGTCAATGTAAAAGCCTCAGGTGCAGATATTCATAGTCTGGTGTTGATGCTGTTTGAAGGTTTTTTGGATGAACTGGCTCGCGTAGAAGGCCATATTCAGGCCAAAAGATTCGATAAAAAAGCCGCTGGTGTCGAGAAGTTACTCAAAATTCTCGGTGGCCTGGATGCTTCGTTGGATCAGGAGAAAGGCGGCGAAGTTGCGCTGAATATGCACAACTTGTATCAGCATTGTGGCCACAGTATTTTACGTGCCAGCATGAAAAATAATGTTGCTGAACTGGAGCATGTGCGGGAAGTCATGACCAACTTACAAGAAGGCTGGCAAGGTTTACTGAACAAGGCCTAGTATCTTTTTGATCAGGTTCGGGTTAGAGGCAAGTTAAACTGCGGTTTAATGTGCCTCTAACCCGAATTTGCATTTCATAGAGGAACTAATTTTTTACCCAGTTCCGCCCTGCGGAAGTTTTACTTCCTCCTCCTAAGTTTAATTCTTATTAATCCCTTATAAATCATATAGATATTTTGTGGCGTGCTTTTTGCTGAATCAGTTGGTGATTCGGTAATTTGGTGAACCTGATGTCTGTGTATGTAGCGAAGTCTAACCCTGCCTTGATGCAGATCCAACACCTGTTGTTGCAGATGCAACAAGCTATGGTTGCGGGTAAATGGCTGCAGGTACAGGACTGCGATCGTCAAATCAGCACTTTGGTGCAACAGATCAAACAAGCTGCGGAATATCACGAGTTGAAAGTGGAATTACAGCTGGTTAAACAACGTTATAAGGCCTTGCTGCAACTGGCTAAACGCCAGCAGCAAATGTTAGAGCAAAAGATGCAACGTTTTCAGGACAATAAAACCGCTGTGGTGGCTTACCAACAGACGACTGAAGCACTGATGGAGATGAAAAGCTGATGACAATGCCGGTATTTGCTTTGTTGACTCCGGTTGCTTTGCCTCAGGGCGGCATCGGCGGACAGTCCGCGCTGACGGATTATTCCGAAGGTCAGCAGCAGTCTTATTCTGAGGATTTAGCAGCTTTGCTGACCGGTATGGAAACTGCGCTGAGCCAGCTGGACAGCGAAATGCAGCAATTATCAGAGGCTACAGCAGCAGAGTTGCTTGACCAGGGTCAAGTGCAAAGTCTGAGTCAAAGCCTGGTACCAGCACCTTTGTTGGTTGAATTCGATGCTATGTTGGTGAATACGACAACGCTACCTTCTCTGATGACGAGCGATTTGAGCTCTGCACAAGCGGAAGGATCCGCAGAATGGCTTCCGCTCTCTTTATCAGCTTTATCTTCATCTGCCGGCGCTGTTTCCAGCCAGAACCCTTTGCCAGCAGCTGGGCTTCTCCAATCACAGCAGTCTTCGGCTCTGGTTGCACCTTTGATCATGCCAGGCCTATTGCCGCAACAGTCTGCCTCTGATGCTGCTGCAAGTCAGGCTGTGTTACCACAGGATTTGACTGAATCGCAGGATCTTTGGCCTGCACTGAAGCCGTTACAACAGAACTCTCAAAATGCAGCAATGAGTGCCGGGTTATTTAATTTCAGCCAAAACGGCCTGCTGAATGCAAATCAGAATAAGACCGCAGCTTTGCATCAGACAACGAACATCACTGATCTGCTTGCCCCTACTGCTGCTGTCGCTTCGGCTGCTGGTGCTGCGGTGTCTGCTTTACCTGTCTGGCAAGCTGATCCATTACCTGCACAAAGTCAGCACTTCGGCCAACGCCTGCTGCAGATGCTTGCCGACAAAGTCGATCTGCAACTGGGTTTAAACGTGAACAAAGCCATGATCCGGCTCGACCCTCCTTCCTTAGGCAGTATCGAATTGTCAGTGCAGCTGGATGGGGATCGCCTGACAGTACAGATGCACAGCAGTAATACGCAATTACGCGATGCGATGGGGCAAGGTCTGGAGTTATTAAGAGCCAGCTTGCAACAAAAATTAGGCGCTGATGTACAGATTGAACTGCGGATGGGGTCTGATAGCTCTTCGCAACAGCAACAGCAAAAAGCACCACAACACCTGGTGCAACAGCTTGAGTCAAATTTTCATGCAGAGCCTGAAATAGCCCTGACTGAAGCCACACAACCCAACAAACTGAATTTAGTGAATCAACTGGTTTAACAAGGATAAAAGGGAAGAACCAATGAATAAGATGGTGGTATTACTTGGAGTTTTATTGGTTGGGGCCTTGGGCACCGCAGGTTTTTATTGGTTTCAGGCAGAACAAGCGAAAACAGTAGTTCAGGAACTCAGTGTAAAACCACTGTTCTTCCCGATGGAAAAATTCGTGATGAGCGTTAACAGCGATCCGAATTCCCGTTATCTGGTGTTGGAGCTGACGCTGGTCACCCATAAGCCAGATACTGTTACTGCTTTAAAAGAAGCCACTCCTTTATTACGTAACGCTATGGTGGAGCATTTTGCCAAAAGTAGTCATCTGGAAGTGAAACTGGCAATGCAGCAAATTGAAGAAGTGCAAAAGCTGTTACTCAACCGCTTTAACCAAACACTTGCTGACAACAAGTTTGAAGATCAGCTGGATAACGTGCTGATCACTAACATTTTTATTCAGTAGGTACTGCGATGCTGGCGGAAAGTCTCTGGTCAGATACTGCAACACAAAGCTCATCGGCTCTGGCTGTCAGCAATGAAAACCAGCTGCTGGGCCACTATAGCTTTCTGGTGAAACGAGCCGCAGGTCATTTGCGTTCTTTATTAGGGCCAGTGGTGGATTCCGATGATTTACAGCAAATAGGTTTGCTGGGGTTGTTGTCCGCGTTACGACGCTACGGCAAAGCCCCGGATGAGTTTTTTGAAGCATACGCCTTTAAGCGTATTCGTGGCGCCATGCTGGATGAGTTTCGTCGGACCGACTGGCGTCCGCGGCAATTACGCCAGCAAGCCCATCAGTTTCGTGACGCCAGCCGTGAGCTGACTAAAACGCTGGGCCGGGTTCCAAGCCATGACGAGTTAGGCAAACATTTAAAGATTGATGCGGCTCAGTTGTCCGAGTTGATGTATTTGACTCAGGCTGAATCGATGGAAAGTCTGGATCAATTACTGGAACAGCAGCAACACGAACAGTTAGGTGCAACCAGTCTGTCGGCACTGGAGCTCAAGTTGTCGTTAAAAAAAGCTATGGCATCACTGCCGGAGCGCTGCCGTTTGTTGCTGCATCTGTATTACAGCCATGAGCTGAATATGAAAGAAATCGCGCTGGTGTTGGAGCTGACCGAGTCCAGAGTTTGCCAGCTGCATAAGCACGCTATTGATTTACTGAATAAAAAACTGGCCCAGTGGTAAAAGGACGGAATAAAAACAATGCAAAGACTAATAGGTTTTCTGGTTGTGCTGGCTACTGTAGTGGGTGGCTTTATGATGGCTGGTGGTAATGTCGCCATGCTATGGCAACCTGCTGAGTTTGTTATTATTTTAGGCGCTGGTATTGGTGCTTTGATTATAGGTAACAGCAGCTATGTACTCAAAGATCTGCTCGGACAGCTCAAAGCCCAGTTCGTGAAACAACCTGACCAAAGCCAGTTGTATAAAGAACTGCTGATGCTGATGTATCAGCTGTTGGAGACCATTCGTAGCAAAGGGTTTCGTGAGTTGGAAGATCATGTCGAAAATCCACAGGTCAGTTCTATTTTCATTTCATACCCTGCCGTATTGGAAAACCCTGAATTACTGGTGTTTGTCTGCGACAACGTGCGTTTACTCAGCATGGGTAAAATTAACGCCTATGACCTGGATGCATTGCTGGAACAGGAAATTCAGACCATAGAGCAACAAAAACTGAAACCATCTTCTGCCTTACATGGCATAGCCGAAGCCATGCCTGGCTTTGGTATTTTGGCTGCTGTAGGCGGCATTATTATCACTATGCAGCATCTGGATGGGCCTTTGAGTGAAATTGGTTACCACGTTGCCGCTGCTCTGGTCGGTACTTTTATTGGCATTTTTGCCTGTTATTGCTTGTTTGAACCCTTAAGTTCGGCCATGGAAGCTTATATCAAAAAACAGACTGCCGTTTTTGAATGCGTGCGTGCTGTGCTGGTGGCCCACGCCAAAGGTCATGTCGCTGTAGTGGCTACAGATTCAGGCCGCAAACTGATCACCGAAGATTTGAAACCTTCTTTCACCGAAATGGAAGATTGGATCAATAACAAGGCGGCCTGATGAACGATACAGCTCCAGTCATAATACGGCGGGTCAGTCGCGCTAAAGCCGGACGTAAAAGTAACGGTGCATGGAAAGTGGCTTTTGCTGACTTTACGCTGGCGATGATGGCATTTTTTATGGTGTTGTGGATTTTAGAAGTCTCCACTGTGAAGGAACGCACTAAGGTAGCGTCTTATATGCGTACTCAGTCGATTTTAGGGGGGAACAGTCATCCTTTTGATGCGATGAACAGTCCTTATCCGGTGGATTTAGGCGGCACTCCGTCCCCTGTTGAAATGGCGGTTTCTGTACATGAACCTCAGCAGACTTTTGTTGCTGGTATGTCAGCACATTTGCAAATCCCTGAAGGTAAACGTGAACCTTCTGCAGGTGTGGGTGAAAAGCTGAACTCTTTGATCAGCGGTCAATATGATTCACCACCGGATTTAAGCTTGTTGGCACAGGCCTTTCAGAATTTTGCAGAGGTCAATCAGGCCGAAGCTAATCTGGTGATTGAAGCTATGCCTGCAGGTTTACGTGTGATTATCCGCGATAGTGAAAACCGCCAGATGTTTCAGCGGGGTCAGGTCGAAATGACACCTTATTTCGAGGATTTGTTATTAAAACTGGCACCAGTATTTTCCCGCATTCACAACAGACTGCTGATATCAGGTCATACCGACGGTACGGCCTTTAACAGCAGCCAATACAGCAACTGGGAGTTATCCGGTGACCGAGCTTTACAGGCACGTCAGGTGTTAGCCGCAGGCGGTATGCCGGTGCAGCGAGTAGCTCAGGTCAGTGCTTTTGCTGAAACCATGCTGTTGAACAAAGCTCAGCCTGGCGCCAGTGAAAACCGCCGTATCGAGATTTTAATCCTGACCAGTAAAGCTGAGCAGCAGCTCAAAGACATGTTCTCCAGCGAGAACAAAAGTAATGAGCTGAACAAGGCTGCGGATGCGGCCCTTCAGAATCAGCCCGTTTTGCGCACAGATTATCAGGATTGATATGCCGTATTTACGTCAGCAGCCAGGCCGCAGTTATTACCGTTGGTATTTTTATGACCCAGAGCAGTCGTTGCAAACTCAAACCAAAGGCATAGCGGTGAAATTAAAGCGCCTGGGCTGGTTTGGTAACGAGATTGGCAGCGCTGTCGTCAAAGATATGAGTATGGGGGGCGCCGGATTACTGGCTCCGCTGAAAGATAATGTGCCGGATGAGTTTTGGGTGCTGTACGACAAGACCACCAAAGTGAAAGCCAGAGTCTGTTATCGCAAAACTATTAACGACAAGCTGGAATTTTTAGGTCTGGAGTGGCAAGGCAAAGACAGTTCAGTACGACTGAAGTTATTACGCAAACTCAGACGGCGCGCTTTTGTATTAAAGCAGGATAACTTTCGACTGGTCGAAGTGAACCAGCAGCAGAATTTAGGGTAGCGGATGATTCTTAAAGAGACACAGCAGAAGTTGTTAAGCGGCGATTTAGCATTAGCCGCTGCGCCTTATGCCTTAACCCGGCAACAACGCAGTTTTGAAGTTGCCAGCCAAAGATGCAAGAGCCGCCTGGCAGATCTAAGTAAAGCTTTGCAGGCTGAATTGGGTCGGATGCTGACCGATGTGGTCTTTGAGCTGGATCTGAATTTATGCAGTGGTGTAGGCCTGGAAAATTGGTTGGCAGAACCCGGGATTTTATTATTGGACGCCGCTTTGCCGCTGGACAAAGAGCGGCTGTGTTACATGTCGATTGACCATCAGGCTGTGCACAATATGGCCGACTTATGCCTGGGTGGGCAGCTAACGGACAAAACACAAATCCAGGAAAAGGTTGAATTCAGTAGCTCTGAAAACCGCATTTGCTGCCGTTTGTTGCAAAAACAAGTGCAGGCTCTGATGCAATTGCTGTTTAACCAGCATTTACCTCTGACTGCACATTTGTATAAGCAAAAACTGCAGCTGGATGCTTTTAGTTATTTACCGCTGAAAGTGCGGCTGATTTTGGAGAAAGAAGCGGTCAGCTGGTTTTTATGGCTACCTATTGAGCTGTTATTGCAGGAGAACGATGAGTTATTTAGCGCTGATAGTTCTCAAGGCGAAGCTTTGCTGGTGGATTGGCAGCAGGTACCGGTGCGCTGCACTGTCGAAATGGCCCGTAAGCAAGTCACAGTCAAACAGTTGCAGGACTGGTTACAGGGAGAAGTATTGGCCATAGAGCTGTTTAGCTCTATGCGGTTCCAGTTAGGTAAACAGGTGCTGTTTCATGGCACTGTGGCCGAAGAAGGTCAGGTATTAATGTTCCAGGTGACGGAAAAACAGGAGAAATAATGATGAGTAATATGCAAACAAATTCAGACAGCATGATGGATGACATCAGTATGCTGGATATGGGTGAGTTATTTGGTGAGGACAAAACTGAAAAACCTGCCGGAGCATTGGGTATGGACATGTTCCGTGATGTGCCTCTGACTGTCACTTTAGAAGTGTCCAGTACCGAAGTCACCTTAGGTGAACTAAGTGGGGCTGAAGCTGGTGACGTATTGCCACTGGATAAGCCTATTGGTGAACCTCTGGATGTCAAAGTCAATGGGGTGTTATTTGCTAAAGCTGAAGTGGTGATGGTCAACGGTAAATACGGCCTGAAGTTTGTCTCCACACAAAATAGCCCAACCCGTCATGCCTAAGATCTTAATGGTTCTGGCCGCACTGCTGTTGCCTTTGGGGTTGTCAGCTCAGGATCTGACCTTGTTGTCTGTTACTGACAGTGCAACAGGGCAGGATTACAGCGTTAAACTGCAAATTTTGCTGTTAATGACGGTGTTGAGCCTGATCCCCGGCATAGTGCTGATGATGACCTCTTTTACCCGCATTATCATAGTGCTGGCGATTTTGCGTCAGGCACTGGGCCTAGCCCAAAGCCCGCCAAACCGGATTTTAATTGGCATAGCTTTGATGTTGAGTCTGCTGATTATGAAGCCTGTCTGGCAGGATATTTACCAGAATGCTTTTAAGCCTTATCAGGCTGAAACCCTATCTCTAGAGCAGGCGATAGCCCGGGCTGAACAGCCGGTACGGCAATTTATGCTGGCACAAATTCGTGAGAACGAATTGCATCAGGTGTTAAAAATTGCCAATGAGCCGACGACCAGAGCTGCGGCAGATTTAACCTTTGACGTCTTGTTACCGGCTTTTGTATTAAGTGAACTGACCACAGCTTTTCAGATTGGTTTTATGTTGTTTATTCCGTTTTTAATCATCGATCTGGTGGTCGCCAGCGTGCTGATGTCTATGGGTATGATGATGTTGTCGCCTTTGATTATTAGTTTGCCCTTTAAGTTGATGATTTTTGTACTCGCGGATGGGTGGTCTATGGTGGCTGGCACTTTAGCTGCAAGCTTTGGAGCTGCTCCATGAATCCGGGTATGGCGACACAGCTGATCAGCGACGCCATTTTCACTATCATCGAAATGCTGTTGGTGCTGATAGTACCAGGTTTGATTCTGGGGATTCTGGTGGCCGTGTTTCAGGCGGCTACGTCGATTCAGGAACAAACATTGACCTTTTTACCCCGTATGTTGCTGACACTGTTGATGGTGGTGTTTGCCGGGCATTGGCTGATCCAGAAGTTACTCGACTGGTTTGCAAATTTAAGTCAAATGATCCCGGCCATCTTGGGATGAGTCACTCATGAGCTCGTTATTAAGCCTGACAACAGAGCAACTGATGGTGTGGTTTGGCACCTTATGGTGGCCTTTTGTCCGGTTGGCAGCTTTTTTCTGGGCCTTGCCCGTATTTGATAATCCTGCTGTGGTCCCCAGAGCCCGCATTGTTCTGGCTCTGTTTTTAAGCTTTTTGCTGGCACCTTCGATTGAGGTGAAAGCCATAGACCCTTTTTCTCTAGAAGGGGCTGTAGTGACGCTGGAGCAGGTGATTTTTGCCGTCATTATGGCTGGCGCTGTGCGGATGTTGTTTGAAGTGCTGGCGCTGGTGGGCCTGATGATTTCGATGCAAATGGGTTTGTCTATGGCCATGATGATGGACCCGGCCAGTGGAGACTCCGTCTCGGTACTAAGTCAGTTATTTTGGGTGATGACAGCGCTGCTGTTTTTTGCTTTAAACGGTCATTTGATCAGTCTGCAAATTATGGTCGACAGTTTTAATCTCTGGCCTGTTGGTGCCAGTTTGTATCAGTTGGATCTGATGCTACTGATAAATTTATTTGGCTGGATGTTTGGTGCCGCTTTACTGGTCGCTTTGCCCGCTATTATTGCCATGCTGCTGGTGAACTTAACTTTTGGTATTGCCAGTCGCTCTGCTCCGAGTATGAATTTGTTTTCTTTAGGTTTTCCGATGACCTTATTGTTGGGCTTTGTCTGTGTGTTTTTGACTTTAAGTCAGATGGGTAATCACTTTTCTGTCTTAGCCGAGCATGTGCTGGGCGTGATGCAACTGGTGATGAGCTGAGGGGCTAAGTCGTTATGTCAGAAAATACCGGTCAGAACAAAACCGAACAACCCACAGAGCAGCGGCTCAGGAAATCCCGTGAGGAGGGGCAGGTCGCCCGCTCAAAAGAGCTGAATACGGCGCTGCTGCTGTTGCTCGGCAGTGCGGCTTTATTGTGGTTTGCAGATATGTTTATGCAGCTGTTTTATCAGTTGGTGCAAAGCAGCTGGCAACTGGATAAAGATGCGCTGAAACAAGGTGATCTGATGACAGGAGCTATCGCTGATGCCTTGCTTGCTATGCTGGGTGCAAGCCTGCCTTTTCTGCTGACTTTATTTATTGCCACTTGGGTCGCAGGTATTTTGCCGGGAGGCGCGATTTTCTCCAGTAAATTGCTTGGGCCTAAATTCAGCAATATGAATCCTATTGCCGGTTTAGGCAGGATGTTTGGCAGCGAAAGTTTGGTTGAGCTTTGCAAATCCATTTTAAAAGTCTTATTGCTGGGGTTCTGTTTATGGGGCCTGATGAGTCATTTGGCGACCCGCTTGTTGTTTTTACAGCGGATGGATCTGGCGACAGCAGCCAAAGATGGCCTGGAAGTGTTGTCCTTTAGTCTGATGATGCTGGCGCTGGTGTTACTGATTGTGGCGGTGATTGATGTGCCTTTTCAGCAATTCAAAGTGGCCAATAAGCTGAAAATGACCAAACAGGAAGTGAAAGACGAGCGTAAATCCACAGACGGCAACCCGGAAATTAAAGGCCGCATTCGACAAATTCAGTACCAGATTGCGAGCAGACGTATTGAAGACAGAGTACCGACTGCTGATGTGATTATTACCAACCCGACTCACTACGCCGTCGCGCTGAAATACTCAGAGAAGAAAGCCAAAGCTCCTTATGTGGTGGCCAAAGGCGTCGATCAAATGGCGCTGCGCATCCGTGAGCTGGCGGCTACTCATCAATTAGAAGTCATTGAATTACCACCGCTGGCTCGGGCAATTTATTTCTCCACCCGTGTTGATCAGGAAGTGCCTAAAGGTTTGTACACAGCCGTAGCTTATGTACTGACTTATGTGATGCAACTCAAAGCTTATAAACAGGGGCGAGGCCAAAAACCTGCGCCTATTCCCGATATTTTTATTCCGTCCAGCCTGCAGAAACAGGCTAATGAGCGAGGAAGTACATTGTGAACTGGCGTTCTTTAACTCAACCTTACACCGCAATTCCAGTGTTATTGCTGGCCATTTTGGCCATGGTGGTGTTGCCTTTACCGGCCTGGCTGCTGGATGCGTTATTTACTTTTAATATAGTGCTGTCGATCATCGTACTGTTAGTGGCAGTCTCCAGCCAAAAACCGCTGGATTTCTCTGTGTTTCCGACTGTGTTGCTGGTCGCGACTTTAATGCGCTTGACGCTGAACGTGGCGTCCACCCGGGTGGTGTTGTTACACGGTCATGAAGGCACTCATGTGGCTGGTAATGTGATCCAGTCTTTTGGTGAAGTGGTGATAGGCGGCAACTATGTGGTCGGTATGGTGGTTTTTATCATTCTGATGATCATCAACTTTGTCGTGATTACCAAAGGTGGCGAGCGTATTTCTGAAGTGGCGGCCCGTTTTACGCTGGATGCGATGCCTGGTAAACAAATGGCGATAGACGCCGACTTAAATGCCGGATTAATAGCACCGGAGCAAGCCAAAGAACGTCGTCAAACCATAGCCAAAGAAGCGGACTTTTATGGCTCTATGGATGGAGCTTCTAAATTTGTTCGTGGTGATGCAATAGCAGGTTTAGTCATATTAGTGATTAACCTGTTAGGTGGTGTGGCCATAGGCGTATTTATGCACCAACTGAGCTTAGGCGAGTCATTCCAGCGTTTTGCCTTATTGACTATAGGTGATGGTTTAGTCGCACAGGTACCTTCATTACTGATGTCCGTTGCTGCCGCTATTATTGTCACCCGGATGAATGACGAAGGTGAAATGTCGGACGAAGTGGGCCGACAGTTATTGGCCTCCCCCCGGGTTTTGCTGACCGCGGCTTTGATTATGACAGTGCTGGGTTTAGTGCCAGGTATGCCAACAGCCGCCTTTTTAATTTTTGCTGCGCCTTTATATTTTGCCGCCTGGCGCCTGCAGCAAAAAGCGGATGGCCGCAGTTACACTGAAGTTGAAGCACTGACCGAAAAAATCAGTCAGGAACCTGCGGCTCTGGTCTGGGAAGATTTGCCTTTTATCGATCGGGTCTCCGTCGAGCTGGGCTTCCGCCTGGTCTATCTGGCCGATAAAGAGCAGGGTGAAACTTTATTACAAACCTTAAGAGGTGTACGTAAAACCTTATCAGAGCAATCCGGCTTTTTATTGCCTGAAGTGCGGGTGCGCGACAGCTTAAAACAAAATCCTCAGGAGTATCGGATTAAACTGGCGGGAGTGCCGCTGGTATCGGGTAAATTGCAACCACAAAAGCTGCTGGCTCTGAATACAGGTGATATTTACGGTCAGATGGACGGCGAGTTAACTGTTGATCCGGCCTATGGCTTAGAAGCGGTTTGGATTGAACCAGAGCAAAAAGCCAAAGCGTTAAATTTAGGCTATTCAGTAGTGGATGCCGCTACCGTCATTGCTACTCATGTTGGCAAAGTGATCAAAGAGAATCTGGCTGATTTATTTTTATTTGAGGATATTAAGCAATTTAATAAGCGTCTGGCTCAAGTGGCTCCTACTCTGGCTGAGAGTTTGGAAAAGGCCTTAACCCCTAATCTGCAACTTAAAGTCTATCGTTTGTTGCTCAAGGAGCAGGTCAGTTTAGGCGATGTGGTGACCATAGCCACAGCTTTGGTGGATAGTGCTGAAGTGACCAAAGATCCGATCTTACTGACCAGTGATGTGCGCTGTGCGCTGCAACGAGTGCTGGTAAAACAAGTGTTGGGAGAGAGGGAAGAGCTGGCGGCTTATAGTCTGGATGAAAAGCTGGAGCAAACCTTACAAAGTGCGTTAAATCAGGCGATGCAGGCAGGTAAGGTGGCGCTGGATAGTTTCCCTGTGGCGCCTAATTTACTCAGCCAATTTCAGCGTGCTATGCCGCAGGTGAAAGAGCAAATGCAGCAACAGGGTTATCAGCCAGTGTTGGTAGTTTTACCACAATTGCGGCCTTTACTGGCGCGTTATGCCCGTACTTTTACCCAAGGCTCGCTGGTAGTGTTGTCTTATAACGAAATTCCAGAGCAAATTCGGGTCAATGTGTTAGGTACTTTGGGATAAAAGGAGACCAAATAACAACAAAAAAGGATCTGGTGTTGATCCGTTCGTCGCTTGAAATCGGGATCTGAACGCAATTCAGCCTGAATTCAGACTAAGGTCTGATTTTGTCACCAAAAGGTCATGTACTATAGTTAGAATTCGTATGTTATTGAACTGTAAATATTTTTTTGACATGCTTTTACAATAAAACCAGATGCAGCTTTATGGCTATTTTTTGACTAAATGATTGAACGCCATAAAATAAAGCTTGCAGCCAGTTTTTTTTTGTTTATTGTAGAGTATTAAGTGAGAGTTCATTTTTGTTCAGAACCTCATTTTTCTAACAAGCTTAGAAATTAAAAGGCAAACTGGCCTAAAGGTCAGGACGCAAAGCCTCCGGTCTAAGGATCCAAAAGGATCTACGATAGCGGGGTTGCATTAGCAAGCGGTCACCCAAAAGGTGAACCTGTAGGTTGATCAATACTGGTCGAGCCTCGGTTTTGCCTGTTCAGGTGGATACACCACAGATCCGTCCAGGATTTGGCTGTATGCCTGTCTGCTTTTTTTGCCTTTTAATACTGTTTGTGGTTGACGTTTTTGTCGATTGCGGTTGGGCGGTTTAAAAGGATGAACCTGTGATTATTTCTTTGTTAGGTCTTTGGCTAACATCGGCTGTAGCTACTGCTCCGCAGTACACGCCCGCTATGGATCAATCAGAGTGGCGTATCAGCGGAGATCAGTTTCAGTGCCGGATGGAGCAAGATCTGGGCGCTATGGGTACTCTGGCTTTTAGTAAAGAGCCTGCCCGTGCTATTGAAATGCAACTGACTATGCATGCCGCGCATCTCGAGTTACAGGATGTGCAGGGCCATGTAGTCACTGCTGGCTGGCAACCTGAGCAGGTTGCGCCTGCGGTACAATTTTCCCCCACTTTTATTAATGCCAAAGTAGCCCGTTTTATTGAGCAGGTGCCTGTTGTGATGCAGCAGTTACAGCAGGGGTATTGGCTACAACTGATGCTGGATCTGCCAGGTCAGGAAATCACCCTGACAGTGCCTAATATCAAATCCACTTCAGCCCTCGCAAAATTCCAAAGCTGTATTGACGCTTTATTACCTTTGTCCTGGGCTCAGGCCCGCGAATTCCAACTATTTTTTCCGCTGAATGAACGCCAGCCTTCGGCTGATGACGCGGCTTACCTGAAAACCCTGGCACTTTATATTCAGCAAGACAAAGCAGTAAAAAAAGTACTGATAGACGGATATACCGACGATATGGGAAGCAGCATCGCCAACAGAGTGATGTCTGAAGAACGCGCCGACGAAGTCGCGTCACATTTAATTGAATTTGGTGTCAGCAAAAACAAACTGGAAATCCGTGCCCACGGCAACAGATATCCCGCGGCTGCTGGTAACAAAACACAATCGCACAACAGGAGAGTACTGGTCCGTTTGATCCGTACTCAAAGCTGAAAGACAAGAGTGAACCCATGAACATGAAACATTTACTTTGGATTGAACAATGCCGGCCGGGACAGGACCTGATGCTTTGTGTCAAAGCTGAAGGTTTTCAGTTAAATCACGCCGCAGATCTGAGTGCCGTGCTGAACTCTTGCTCTTTGCATCAACCGGATATCGTAGTGATGGCTGCGGAACTGGCCGAGATACGTACAAAAGACTTAATGGTGCTGTTGAAGAAGCAGTACCCCTCTTGCCAAATCATAGTGCTGGTGGAAAAAGATCAACATGCAGTGGCAGCAGAAAGCCTGAACTACGGCGCTATTGATTATCTGCTGAAGCCTTTTAACCAGCAGCAGTTACAAAACACCATCCGCAATGCATCTTCGATCAGCCGCGGCTTAAAAGACTTAGTGGCTGTATCGCTAGGGAGTCGGCAGGTGTTGCAACTGGCCAATCGCGCTGCGCAAACTGACGCAACAGTGCTGCTACATGGTGAGTCGGGCACAGGTAAAGAGCGTTTGGCCCGTTATATCCACAATGTGTCAGCGCGTCGTGATCAGGCCTATGTCGCAGTGAACTGTGCTGCAATTCCCGACAATATGCTCGAAGCCATGTTGTTTGGTTACAACAAAGGTGCCTTTACCGGTGCCGTCAGTCAGCAAATTGGTAAGTTTGAATCCGCCAATGGCGGCACTTTACTACTGGATGAGATTTCTGAATTACCACTTCCATTACAAGCCAAATTACTGCGGGTATTGCAGGAGCGTGAATTAGAACGTTTAGGCAGCAACAGTAAAATTAAGCTGGATGTGCGTGTGATAGCGGCCAGTAACAAAGACTTGCGTCAGTTGGTAGACCAGGGCTTGTTCCGTCAGGACTTATTTTATCGGCTGGACGTATTACCACTGAGCTGGCCAGCGTTACGCGAACGCAAAGACGACATTATTCCGCTGGCTGAATTTTTTGTACAGAAGTATGCCGATGGCAAATATGTGCTGAGCAAAGAAGCCAAAGCAGCACTGTGCCAATACAGCTGGCCAGGCAATGTGCGGGAGCTGGAAAACGTAGTACAGCGTGCTTTGGTGATGGCACGTGGTATTGAAGTCCAGGCCATTGACCTGAACTTGCCTCTGCCAGCAGTGACAGCTCCAGAATCAGCCAGCATTAACCATCTGAAACTCAACAAGAAGAATGCCGAATTTGATTACATCCTGGGTGTACTGAACCAATTTAATGGTCACAGAACCCGGGCTGCAGAGGCTTTGGGTGTAAGCACCAGAGCCTTACGTTACAAACTGGCCGCTATGCGTGAGCATGGTGTCGATATTGATGCAATAGCTTAAGCAGCAGGAAGGATTAGCTATGATTTCCCCGTTAAATACCCAAAATGTGTTACTCAGCCAGTTTGACCAATTGCAGCAAATTGCCAGCAATGAGCAGGTGATGCCTGCACAAAACGACAGTTTGTTGTCCGGTGATTTTGCTTCAGCGTTACGCTCTATCAATGCGCAGCAAAATCTGTCGTCAGAAATGATGGCGGCGGTCGATGCGGGCCGTAGTGATGATGTGGTAGGCGCTATGGTTGCCAGCCAAAAAGCAGATTTAAGTTTTTCGATGTTGTTGCAAATCCGCAACAAAGTGATGAATGGTGTCGATGACATCATGCGTATGTCTCTGTAAGGCGGGTTTTAAATGAAAACTGAATTGGCAAAAGCTCTGCCTGTGGCGGCTTCAGACAATAGGCTACGGGAAAAAGTGATTAACTTATCCAGCAAAATAAACTGGTTACCTAATGGCGATAAAAGCCTGGCATCCATTGCTTTGCTGGCGACTTTAGTTGCCGCCACTATAGTGGTGATCCTCTGGACTTCAGCAAAGAATTTTGTGCCTTTGTATGGTAATCAGGAGCATTACGATAAAGCCGGGATAGTGGAAATTCTGGATAAAGAGCAGTTTCCATTTCGTATCGATACCGACAGCGGCAATATTATGGTGCCACAGGAACGTTTAGCCGATGCCCGCATTACGCTGGCAGCCCGTGGTATTAAAGCGGCTATGCCTGAAGGTTTGTCTGCAATGCAGGACAAAGTCACCATGGGCACCAGTCAGTTTATGGAGTCGATGCAGTACCAGCACGCTTTAGAAGGTGAACTGGCCCGCACCATTATTACTATGGATGGGGTGCGTAATGCCCGGGTGCATTTAGCTATTCCGAAACGGAATTTGTTTGTTGGCCGGCAGGAAGAAAAATCTGCAGCTTCTGTGATGGTGGATTTAGCTCCTGGTTATAACCTCAAATCTGAACAAGTCGAAGCTATTGTCAGCCTGGTTGCCGGCAGCATTCCAGGTTTGGATAGCCGCAATATTTCTGTTGTGGATCAACGCGGTAAGTTAGTCAGCGGCGATCTGTATGATGAAACTCCGGTCGGTAAAGAAACCGACAAAAAACTCGCCTTTATTGAAAAAGTGGAACGTTCCGTCGAAGAGCGGGCTTCTATTATGTTGTTGCCTATTTTAGGCGACGGCAATTACCGTATTCAGGTGTCGGCTGATGTCGACTTTAACGTGGTGGAAGAAACCCGTGAAGCGCTGGATAAAGAAGGCGTGTTAAAAAGTGAAAACAGTAAAACCGATTCGATGCTCGACCAGCTGGCGATGGGTATTCCTGGTTCTTTAGCCAACCAGCCGCCTGTACCAGCACAGCCAGGTGCAGTTGCGCCAGCTGAAAACAATGAACGTACCTCACAACGTAATGAAATGCGCCGTGAATTTGATACCGGCAAAGCCATTACCCATACCCGTTATGAAATAGGCCGGGTGCGCAGTCAAAGTGTGTCCGTGCTGGTGAATGAAGCTGCTGCAGGTGCAACACCCTGGACTCCAGAGCGTTTAGCTCAGTTAGGCGAAATGATCAAAACCGCGACCGGCCATCAGGCTGAACGGGGTGATCAGTTCAATATCACCAGTTTCAGTTTTGTCCCCAGCGATGCTGCAACTCAAATGGAAGGCATGGCCTGGTGGCAGATGCCTGAAATGAAAGAATATTTGCGTTATCTGATCGGCGCTATTATTGGCCTGGCTCTGGTGATTTTTGGTGTTCGTCCTTTGGTCAATCATTTAGTCAGCCGTAAAAACAAAGAACAACACAATGCTACTGGATTTCAGGGCATAGCTGGTGCACAGGACCAGGCTCAAATGGAAAATGCGGACTTGGCGACAGGGCCAGCCGTACTGGATGCCAAAGCCGATCCGGCTCTGCCGAATGCTCAGGCGACAGGGCCGCAACACAGTATTCATTTGCCTGAAGTGGGCTCTGAATTTGCCCAGCAAATCAACCATCTGCAATTACTAGCCAACCGTGAGTCGGACCGGGTGACCGCAGTGATCAAATACTGGATTGAACGAGGAGTCAGCATTGAATCCGTTAAGAGCTGAACAAAGTAAACAAATCTCGGATCTGGACAGAGCCGCTATCCTGCTGCTGAGTATGGGCGAGGAAAACGCAGCCTGTATCATCAAGAAGTTAGGCCGTAATGAAGTGCGTGCTTTGTCGGAGCGTATGGCCAAAATTGCCAATGTGACTCAGGACGATGTTGCTACTATTCTGACCGATTTTTTTGACCAGTACCGCACCGAGAGTGGTGTCAGCGGCGCGTCCCGTGTCTATCTGGAACGGGCTTTGGATAAAGCTGTAGGCCGCAAATTAGCCCGTGGCATGCTGGATGATATTTACGGTGGCGCTTTGGCTGATGATGTACGTCGTCTGGAATGGGTACCTGCTGAGCTTTTGGTGCGTTTTATGGAGCAGGAACATATTCAGATGCAGGCGCTGATTCTGGCCTTTTTACCAGCCGAGCAGGCCAGCACTATTTTAGGTTTATTTCCGGCGCAAAAACACGACGATATTTTGTTCCGCATTGCCAATATGCGTGAAGTCAGCGAGCACGTGATCGAAGATTTACGGTACACGCTGGAACGTTGTATTGAGTATGTTGGCGAACAGGTTGGTGCCCGTATTAATGGTGTGCAGCAAGTGGCTGACATTATGAACAGGTACAGCGGCAATAAAGCTGAGGTAATGGATTTATTAAAAATGCACGACCTGGCGATGGCCGGAGCTATTGAAGACAAAATGTATGACTTCTACAGCTTAAGTCGCCAAAGCGAAGATGTGTTGAATCAGTTGCTGACCGATATACCGGACGAGCTTTGGGTCACCGCACTCAAAGGCGCCGATGTGGCGCTGACCGAAAGTATTCTGGCTGTGTTGCCCAAACGTCTGGCGCAGGTCTACCGTCAGCAAATTGAGACGATGAAACCTCAGCCTGTGCGTAAAGTCGAAGCGGCCCGTGCTGAGATCATGACTATAGTCAAACAAATGATGGCTGCAGGGCGACTGGAATATCGCCTCTATCCTGAAGAGACGGTAGGTTGATATGAGCGCCGTGCTGCAGCAGGACCAACAATTTCGCTTTCCCGTGTTACAACGCAAGGATGGCAGCGCTACAGCGCAGCAACTCAGCGAGCAGTTTTATCAGCAGGGCTTCCAGGCTGGTGTGGCTGCGACTGAGCAAGAAGCTTATCAGCGTGGTGTGGCTGAGGGTCAGCAGCAACTAGAGCAGTTCTGGCAAAAAGAGCTGGAAAAACAGCAAAACGAACTGAAGCAAAAGCAACAGCGGGCTTTGGATTTCCTCACCGAACAATTTAATCAGCAGCTCCAACATAAAGAGCAACAGTTGGGACAGGAATTGTTATTGCTGGTACAGCAACTGGCCAGCACAGTGTTGCAGACTGAACTGGTGTTGCAGCCGTCTCTGTTACAACTGGCGATTGATCAGTTGTTGCCACAACTGGGCGCAACGGATCCTTTAGTCTCGATCCAGTTGTCTCAGGCCGATGCGTCGCTTTTTAACGGTATCCGCCATATTCAGCAGATCCCGTTGCAGTTTGATGCCGCCTTGCCCTCAGGCCGGGTGCAGTTTAATGGTCGTCAGCAATTGCATCAGCTGGATTTTCAGCAGCGTTTAGAACAAGCCATGGTACCTGTGCGTCGGCAGTTGTTGGGCGAAGATGCGTAAGTCATTCAGCGACAGCCTGAGTCTGGCCAGAGCGCAAATTCAGCCACCGGACTGGGTGCATAGTTATGGCCGTTTGTTGCGCGTCAACGGCATGATCTTATCCGCCGCAGGTCACAGTTTTACCTTAGGTCAGCGCTGTCAGATTGAAAGCGAAGATGGTCAGTGGTTTGACGCTGAAGTGGTAGGTTTTGATACCGATCAGGCGTTTTTAATGCCATTAACTGCAGTAGATGGCTTAAGGGCTGGCGCCCGGGTCCGCACTGTCGCAACAGCCAGTCAGTTGCTGGTTTCCACCGAATTATTAGGTCGGGTACTGGACGGTTTAATGGGCCCGCTTGATGGTAAGCCTGCCATCAAAACCGGCGATCGCATCAGCGCGGCATTACCTGCGGTGAATCCATTACAAAAGAAAGGCGTCAGCGCCCCTTTGGATGTAGGCATTCGCGCCATTAACTCGCTGTTTACTGTGGGGCAGGGTCAGCGCATGGGTTTATTTGCCGGTTCAGGCGTGGGTAAAAGTAAGTTGCTGGGCATGATGACCCGTTATACCCAGGCCGATGTGGTAATAGTGGGCCTGATTGGCGAGCGCGGTTGGGAAGTGAAAGACTTTATCGAACACAGCCTGGGACCTGAAGGATTAAAAAAAGCCATCGTCATTGCAGCACCAGCCGATCAGTCGCCTTTGCTGCGGTTAAAAGCGGCAGAGTTGAGTCACAGACTGGCGGCTTATTATCGCGACTTAGGTTTTAACGTCTTGCTGCTGGTCGATTCACTCACCCGGTATGCTCAGGCGCAGCGTGAAATTGCCTTGTCTGTCGGAGAACCGCCAGCCACCAAAGGTTATCCTCCGTCAGTTTTTAGCAAACTGACGCAACTGGTAGAAAAAGCAGGCAACAGTGCCGATAGCAAAGGCAGTATGACGGCTATTTATACCGTGTTGGCCGAAGGCGATGATCAGCAGGACCCGATAGCAGACGCAGCGCGCGCTATTCTGGATGGCCATGTGGTATTAAGCCGGACTTTAGCCGAACGTGGACATTATCCAGCCATTGATATTGGCGCTTCTATTAGCCGCGTGATGCCACAAATAGTACCGGATCAACAGCTAAAACATGCTTATGCCCTGAAACGACTCTATTCACGTTATTTACAGGTGCAGGAATTAATCCCTTTGGGCGCTTACCAGATGGGCAAAGATCAGGAGCTCGACAGAGCGGTGCAACTTTATCCGGCCATCGAACATTTTTTATGTCAGGGCTTACAACAAAGCTCTGATTTTCAGCAATCCCAAGCCGATTTAACTAAATTGTTGAGTTAAGCCTATGTTGAAAAAATACCTGGAACAACAGCAAGCCAATTTAAAGCAAATGGGACAACGCCAGCAGCAGCTGAATCAGCAGGCCGCTAATGAAGAGCGGCGTCTGCAACTGCTGACTGAGCATATTTCCGGGATGGAACGCAGTTATCAGATGAAATCGGCTTTGGGTTTACAGAATCTGGCGTCGATGAAAACTGTGTTGCAGGACATGCAACAGCAGCAACAGCATAAAACTCAGGCAGCTTACGCTGAATTACAACAACAGCAGCAAGTTTGCCAAAAACAAGTGGCGTACAGCAAAGGCATAGAAGCTGTGATCCATAACCGTGAATTTACAGCTCAGCAAAAACAGCAAAAAGCCGAGCAACAGCAAGCCGATGAAATTGCGATGCAGCTGTTTCAGTTGAAGCTAAGAAAGCCAGCCTGAACCTAGCATAGCTTAAGTCACTCTTTTCTATATCAAAATTTTCGGACTACACTGGTAGAGGGCTGTGTTTAGCCTTTATCACCAGAAGAGAGTCCTTATGAAACTTATAAAAATAATACTGATTGGTTTTTTGCTGGCTGTGGCGCTGGTGTTGCTGGCCGCTTTGGTGTTGCCTTCGTCCTATCAGGTGGAACGCAGCGTCACTATAAATAAACCCAAAGATCAGGTGTTCAGTTATCTGGTACTGTTAAAAAATCAGGATAACTTCAGCGTCTGGATGGCTTTGGATCCAAATGTGAAAAAAACCTATCAGGGTGAAGATGGCACTGTAGGTTTTGTCTCAGTCTGGCAAAGTGAAAAACAGGAAGTAGGTTCAGGCGAGCAGGAAATCACAGCCATTAAAGCCGGTGAACGTATTGAATACGAATTGAGGTTTTTACAACCTTTTGCGTCTGTGGCACAGGCTTATATGCAACTTGAAGCACCGCAGGCCGAACAAACCACAGTTCGTTGGGGCTTTCAGGGTCATATGCCATATCCGATGAACCTGTTGCTGTTGGTGATGGATATGGAAGGACTGATAGGTAATGACCTACAACAAGGCCTGGATAAGCTGAAACTGATGCTGGAACAACCCGACGCAGGTTAAATCAAGGGGAACTGGTCCCCTTGTCGATTAGGCTAATGCAGTAATCAGTGCCGATACTTCAGTGATTTTTTGTTGCAGTAACTCACGATCCGCTCTGGTTTCAATATTGAGCCGCAGTAAAGGTTCGGTATTGGAGCTGCGTAAACTCAGCCGCCAGTCGTTAAACACCAAATCCAGACCATCGAGCAGGTCGATACTCTGCAATTCGGCCTGATAATGCTGTCGAATCGACAGCATGACCGCATCTGCGTCTCTCACCTTGAAGTTGATTTCATCGCTGCATGGAAATTGCTGTTGCAGTTGTTTCACCAGTGCCGAGAGTGGCACTGACTGCTGCGACAGCAACTGTGCTACCAGTAACCAGGGAATAGTGCCGTTGTCGCAGTAGGCAAAGTCGCGGAAATAGTGATGAGCGCTGATTTCACCGCCATAAAGTGCATTTTCAGCGCGCATTTTTTCTTTCATAAAAACATGACCGGTCTGACTTGGCACTGCGATGCCACCACTTTCGGCGACACTTTGTTGGGTGGCCCAATACAAACGGGGGTCATGCACAATTTTTTGCTTTGGGTTGGCGCTGAGTAACGACTGCGCCAACAAACTTACGACATAATAACCATCAATAAACTGACCCTGTTCATCAAAGAAAAAACAGCGGTCAAAGTCGCCATCCCAGGCCACACCAAAATCCGCTTTGTGCTCAAGCACCGCCTGACTGGTCACAGCCCGGTTTTCGACCAATAAAGGATTAGGTACGCCAGTTGGAAAAGTACCATCAGGCTCAAATTCTAACGCTATGATCTGCAACGGCAGTTTTGGCGCTAAGGCATTAACGACCAACCCTGCGCCACCATGGCCGGCATTCATCACTACTTTGAGTGGCTTGAATTTGTCGGGCTGAATGTAAGTCAACACGTGTTCGATGTAAGCTGGCAAGGTGGAGAGCTGCTGATGGTCCCCCTGTTGCACGGCGCTCTGACTAAAGTCAGCCGTAGCGACTAAGTGTTTGATCTGCTCCAGTTCAGTGTGCGCATTCAAAGGCACAGCATTTTTTCCGACCAGTTTCATACCATTGTAATGGGCCGGATTATGGCTGGCGGTGATACAAATACCGGCATCTGCATTGAGGTGAAACACCGAAAAATACACTTGTTCAGTGCCACAAAGGCCAATATCTATGACTTTTGCACCACCTTCAGTGAGGCCCTGCGCTAATGCTGCGCTTAAGGTCGGACTGGACAAGCGGATATCATGCCCAATTACCACAGTTTTTGCTGCTAACACCTGACATAAAGCCCGGCCTATCCGCCAGGCCAATTCTTCATTCAGCTGTTCTGGCACAGTGCCACGAATATCATAGGTTTTAAAACAGGAGACTGGCCACATAAGTTCATTTTTTCTGACGTCAATAATGCCAGAGTATACCGCCTTTTTATTTCCACCGACATCTGAGGCTGACACCAAACTGACGCTGTTCTGAGACTGACCTTTTGTTTGCATCGGATAAGCTCTCTGTACCCAAAACTATCTACCATCAAGGTGGGAAGTGGATGGGGCAACAGCAACTCAGTTAATTATTTATTTCACTATGAAAAAGGAATGATCATGGCTCTTATCAATATTCTTGTTGCAGTGAATGCCTCTGAACTGGCATCACGTTTAGCTGATGGTTCTATGAAGCCTGGTTCTGTCAGCAGTCCAACCAATTTAGGGGCCTGGGGAGGCTCTGATGTATTTGTCTCTATGATTGCTCAAAACAGCTATGTTGCCAGTGATCAGGGGGGTTCTGAGCTGGATATCAAAGCGAACTCAGGTGATACAGTACGCTGGACTGTCAGTACTTTTGACGGAGACACAGATTACACAGCGTTTTTATACAATGGCAGTTTTAATCCGTCTACCAGCATTACGGCTTTGAATTACTTTAATATGCATACCAGTGTTTATCTGCCAAGTGGCTCAGATCCGGTCAATGGTACTTTACAGCTGTTCCACAACAATGCTTATGCGACCCAAGGTACTGTGATTGAAGCTGGTCAGAAAATTCAATACACCCTGAGCTTTAAACTGGTCAACAACAGCACCGGAGCCATTATTGGCTACTTCACCTGGGATCCATTTATCAGTATTTCGAACTAAATTGTTGTTGCAGACAAGGCCTGAGATTTCAGGCCTTTTTTCAGTCTGCTGCAAAGCCACACTGCTTAACGCTCCGCTGGTCTATCAGGATTAAGCCTCGTTGCTGCATAACAGTTTAGGGGGCAATTTCGTATCAGTTTGGTCTCAGGTTAATCATATGTAAATTTTGAGCTGGACTAAAAGTAGTGTCAGGTTCATAATTTTGTCTCTTTTTTGAAAACAAAATCATGCAGACTTAACTACCGCCATTCTGTTTTCCAATTCATGGAGTGAAGGCCTTATGCAAGAAGCTCTGGTGTTAAAAGTGGAGTTGCTTAAATCACTGCGGCAGCAACGTTTTCTTAGTCAGGAAGATCTATTTAATGCCTGCCAGCAGCGTTCGTTGCGGGTCTCATTGGCGACCATTAAAAGGGCGGAGACAGGCAAAAAAGTCAGTTACCGCACAGTACGGGAATTGTCCGCATTTTACGCTGTGCCGGCTTTGTCTTTGGTACAGCAGGAATCAGCTGACTCCGGCCAGGTTTAGCCGGATTCTGAGCGTTACTTTTCAGGAAAACGTTGTTTTTCAGCCATACATTTTGCTTTGGTCAATGTAAATAGTTGTCCTGATTTATTGTGTTTCAACTGGCACTGTCCCTGCTCAATTTGCAGGATAAACAAGTTGGCTAAATCCATATGACGGCCATCCAAAGGACGACCTTTATCATCCCGTAGCACGGCAGACTCGACCCAGATCTGGCTTTCAAATAAATAAACATTGTCGGCCAACTTTACCAAAGGGCCGCCTACGGCTTTTTGGATCTGTTGCTGTAGTTCCAGCTTCACTTCTGGTGAGGTTTCTGTCAATACTGCTGGTTCTGCTACTGCCTGAACTTGCTGACAAGCGCTGACTATCAGCAACATGCTGCCTAAAGTGGCATATTTTAAAAATAAGGTTGTCTTCACTACTGCTGGTCTCTGATGGGTTGACGAATACTATTATTGAATACGTTGTCTGTTGGATTTTTGACTGCGAAGCCATCTGCTACAGCGGCGCCTGATAAAGCAGTAGCCAGAGTGGTTTTGGCTCCAAACTTATTAGTCGCAGCAGAAGCTGGCAGAGTCGGGCAACTATTATTTTCCATATAATACAATGCAGCTTCTAACATATCTTCCTGCTGGTCGCCTAAGGCTTTAGATAAATCATCGGCCACAGGGCAGCCTTTCACATCGGCACTAAAGACAGGGTTGTTGGTTGGATTAAACCCATCTGCGTAGTCGCCAAATCCTTTGAAATTAATACCACTGAATTGGATGCTAAAGTAGGTTGTGCCGCAGTTGTCCTGTGGATAAAAACCATAAGGTTTGCCACAGGTTTTGCCCCCTATCTGAATGATTTCCACATCAACTCCCCTCAGTCCATTGATAAAAGCTTCACTGGCGGAGCAAGTATTGTCTGTGGTTAATACATAAATACGGCTTAAATTTAAACTGGGCAAGGTGGTATTGGTTAAAGTCCCTGCTTCGTAGTTTATTTCACGGCTGTAAAAAGGAGTGGGGGTTAAGCTGTCACCTGTGATTGGGTCTGTATTAGGATATTTATCGTTAAACCGCAAACGTTCAAAATATCTGCCCTGAATAATATCCGGACCCGTGACCATGTAACCCAATTGTGAGGCTAGGGCCAACAAACCGCCGCCGTTATAGCGTAAATCCACCACCAGCTCAGAAATAGCAGATTCACGGAACAACTCAACAGCGTCAATCAGTTGCTGCTGCGCTGGCACTATATAGCTGTTAAATTGAAAGTAGCCCACAGCGCCGGAGTCGGTATTGATCACTTTTGCATTCTGTACCGCGCTGGACGCGACATCCGCTGATCTGAGCTGATAACTGACGTCGGTATTTTCGACGGTCCTGAATTTAAAACTATGTGTTTCGCCTGCACTGTCGGGAAACACGCCGGCATTTAAGCTATTGACGCCGCTTCTGCTGTTTTCATTCACAAAATCTATGCCATCAACTTCAAGTAAAAAGTCACCTCTTTTGACCCCGGCCTGAGCAGCGGGAGAGCCGGGTTCGGTATAGGCCACAGTGAAAGAGCGTGGTGCACTGGTCGATACAACTGACCATTTAATGCCATAACCAGAGCTGACACCGGATTGAGATTGCTGTTGGTATTCAGCGGTATTTTCAGTGTAATGAAATTGATCTTTAGCGACGCCGGAATCTGTGACTGCTGTTGTTTTTAACAAGTCAAAATAAGCCGTGATGCTGTAGCTCGCGGGATCCACATCGGCAACTTCGCGATACCAAAGGTAGGTTCTGTTATTCCAGGAGCGTAACCACATTTTCTCGTGCATGGCTGTGCCTGCTTTATCCGGGTAGGCTCCTCCATTGAAAGGATCTGTGCCTGAACGCGGCGCTACACAAAAGTTTTTAAACTGAGATTCATCATTAAATTGACCTGCAGTCCAGATGGGAGCCGCCGGAATGGTGCTGCCAGTGCCACCATTACCCCCCGTATTTCCCGTGCCACCGGTATTACCAGTTCCAGCAGTATTACCGGTACTGCCGCTCTCAGAACCGCCACCGCCACATGCAATTAAGGTTGTCAGAGCAAAGAAAAAGGATAAGGTTAATTTAACATTCTTTGACATTCTATCTCTCCATTTGACTGCACCACAAGGCTGGCGCTGCACGCCTTATGCCTCAACGGATCTTCTGTCAGTGTATGCCAGCTTTATGATTTTGGTTTGTTCAGATAGTAAAGCTTCCGGAGCTTGTTGTGTCAGTATATTTACATCAGACGGCAGGGCCTGAATCAGCAGTCTTAGCGCTCTGTGCCGGGATACTTTCGTTTTGCCGCACAGACAAAAGCAAAATTTCCGGGCATCACTAAATCTGGATGGCGAATTTTATTAAACAAAGCCCAGCCTCCTTTGTAGCGTCCGGGTTCAATACGATGCATATACTGGCCACCTTTTTGCCCATCCAGCATGGCGATCACTCTGTTACCTTCGACGACAAAACCATCTCCCGACGGATCGACAAAATGTCCCTTGGTCAGCAGGACTCTGTCGTTGCAAAGCTGAGCAGTAAACTGCAATCTGCGTTGCTGATCCCTGATTTTCAGAGTATTGACTTCATAGCTGTACTCCCAGTGTTCGGGGCTTTGTTTGAGTTCACCCTTTTCCACGTCGATCAGCACCTGACCTGCAGCATCTGACATCATAAAAGAAAAACATAACCAGCCGGATTCTGAATACAGAGTAAAAAACTCTTGCCCGTTCACCCAAATACAATACTGTTCAGTTTCCGTAGCAGCAAAGTCAGCATAGACAGTATTCATCCCGACAGAGACCTGCACCCTGCGATGTGGATCAAAACTAAAACCAGGTTTATTGATACGTTGTTGGTTAAAAGGCTGATTAACACGTTCCGCCAGAGTGGAACGGCTCAGTAAGGTGCTGTTGAGTTGTTTTGCATGCAAGGGGCAAATCAGCACAGCAGACTGATGATTGGGCTGCTGGTAGTAACGAAATACAGGGGCGCCACAGAAAACACAGCCATAAAAACACTGCTGGCGAGTTTGTAATTTTTGTTGTTGTGTCAGATCTGCTGCCAGAATTAATGCTGACTGATGTTCCTCAACTGGCTGCATATCGATAAAACCTGCACAAATTTGCTGTAAAATTTAAGTCTCTAAAGTAACTGAGTCACTCAGACTTTCACAATGGCTGAAAGCGGAAAAAGTTAAAAAAGCCTGACCAGTGTTGCTGCCGATCATTGTTTTTGTGTTCAAACCGCTTTATTTGGAAAAACTGCAATCCCAGACGTTATAGCGCTCTGGCCATACAACTATTGAATACAGTTATGACACTACTTCTGTTACAGGTTTTTTCCCTGCGGTCAGACTACTGCCCAATGAGGCCGCGATAACAGAAAAGATCGCCAGCCACTGCAACAGACTTAATTGTTCGGCCAGAATAATCAAACCAGCTAAAGCGGCTATAGCGGGTTCCATACTCATTAAGATACTAAAACTCTGCGCTGGTAAACGTTTGAGTGCCACCATCTCCAGACTGTACGGAATCGCACTGGATAGCAACGCGACGGCAAAAGCAAAAGGCAAGACACTCCAGCTAAAAAGTGTACTTCCGGCAGAGACTAAGCCGATAGGAAATAAAAATAAAGCCGCCACAGCCATACCTAAAGCCACAGCAGTACCGCCATGCAGAGCACCACCGGTTTTCTGACCAAAGATAATATAACCAGCCCAACAGGCGCCTGCGCCTAGAGCCAGAGCTACACCCAGTGGGTCCAGGGCTGTGGCTTCGGTTTGCCAGGGCAACAACAGGCCTATACCTGCCATAGCTAAAGCCACCCAAAGCAAATCCAGTTTACGTTTGGATGACAGTAAAGCGACAGCTAAAGGACCGGTGAACTCTAATGCGACTGCTATTCCTAAAGGAATTCGTTCAATCGCCAGATAAAACATCAGGTTCATCCCCCCTAAGCTTATGCCGTAAAACCACAGAGCTTTTTGATCCTGTTTGGCGGGCCACTTTTTCCAGGGCTGAAACACTAAGGACAAGATCAAAGCGGCAAAACCCACCCTTAATGCTGTGGTGCCCTCTGGCCCAATCACAGGAAATAGGGTTTTAGCTAAAGAGGCACCAGATTGGATCACCACCATAGCCACTAAGACACTGGCGATGGCCCACCAAAATGACGCATTACGGCTGTGTGGCATAACATTCTCGGAATCACTGGGAAAAGCAGATTTTACCACTCAAAGCCGCTGTCGGGCGACAGAAAATATCAGATCTTTCAAAGTCTTTGACTGGTGGGCTGATGCAGTTTGCGCTAGTCTGCTGCATTGTTTTTTTGTTTGTCAGGATAGTTATGAAGTTATTCCGTATTCCGCTCTGGCTGTGGTTGTTATTTGTAGTTGCAGGCCTGGGTTATGCTTTTCATCCTTATCTGTTAGCACAAATGATGCAGATGGAACAAAAACGTCTGTTGGCTCAGCCTGAACCTGTGGTTGAGCAGATGCCGGAACGGCTAGATTTTGGGCGGCAGATGGCAGATTTACGTTATCTGGCGTCCGATGAATTGGCGGGCCGTGGCACAGGACAACCCGGTGGAGCTAAAGCTCAGCAATGGCTGGTGGCAGAGTTCACTCACATAGGTTTGGTTGCAGCTGGCACAGCAGGTTATTTACAGCCTTATCAGCCTACTACAGGCAAAGCTCAACTGATGAAGGGCGCCGCCAATGTGTTAGGTCGGATTGAAGGTTCAGACCCGGCTTTACCTATGTTGGTACTGACAGCGCATTATGATCATTTAGGTCTACATCAGGGCAAGATTTATTTTGGTGCAGATGACAATGCATCAGGAGTTGCCGCTTTATTGGCAATGGCGCGTTATTTTAAGCAATATCCACCTCGTCATACCCTGTTATTTGCTGCTTTGGACAACGAAGAAACTGGCATGTGGGGCGCCCGTATGTTGTTTGAGCAAGAGCTGCTCAAACCAGAACAGATCAAGCTGAATATTAATATGGATATGTTAAGTCAGAATACCCAACAGCAGCTGATTGCTGTGGGTTCTTATCATTACCCAGAATTAGAGAAACCTTTACAACAACTGCAACAACAAAGTTCAGTGCGTTTATTATTGGGCTATGACAGACCCGCCTGGCTAGTGGGAACTCATCAGGACTGGACTTTCAGTTCAGACCACAGAGAATTCCACAAAAGAGCTGTACCCTTTGTCTATTTTGGTGTGCCGGACCATGCTCACTACCATCAGCCGAGCGATACAGCTGAAAATATTGATCCAGAGTTTTACCGCGAAGTGAGTGAAACCCTGCTGGATGCTGTACTGTTATTTGACGCCAGCTAACCAACTTATGAAACTCAGGACCCTGTGCTATGCTGGCCCTATTCCGGCATAGTGCGGCGACTTTTCAGTTTTTATGCGAATTCTTCACAGCTCCGACTGGCATTTAGGCCAGCATTTTATTGGCAAAAGCAGGGCAGACGAGCACAAAGCTTTGTTTGGCTGGTTAAAACAACAGATTGAAATTCATCAGGTTGATGCCCTGATCGTAGCCGGAGATATCTTTGATACCGCCACTCCAGCTAGTTATGCCCGCGAGTTGTATCACCAGTTGATTGTGGATTTGCAGCCCACAGGCTGCCAACTGGTAATGCTGGGTGGTAATCACGATTCGGTGGCTGTGCTGCAGGAAAGCAAAGAGTTGCTGGCCTGTTTACATACTCAGGTGGTGCCAGGCTGGCTGGGCGCTGCAGAGTCTCATCTGATGGTACTGAAGAATAAGCAAGGTCAGCACGGTGCTATTCTGGCCGCTTTACCTTTTTTGCGTGCCCGCGATTTGTTACAAAGCCAGAGTGGCCAGCAGGCCAGCGATAAACAACAGCAGTTACAACAAGCCATAGCAGACTGTTATCAGCAGTGTTTTACCAAAGCTCAGGCACTCAAAGCTGAACTCGGATTGGAACTGCCTTTGTTAGCCACAGGGCATCTGACCACAGTGGGTGCCAGCAGTAGTGAGTCGGTGCGGGAGATTTATATTGGCTCGTTAGAGGCATTTCCTGCCAGCGCTTTTCCAGAATTTAATTACATAGCCCTGGGCCATATTCATCAGCCGCAATTGGTGGCTGGCAAACCTCATATCCGTTACAGCGGCTCGCCTATTCCATTAAGTTTTGATGAGGCCAAACAGCAAAAATCCATGGTGTTGCTGGATTTCACCGCTGCTGAAGGTGCGATTGAGTTGTTGCCTATCCCTTGTTTTCAGCCGCTTTTGAGCCTGAAATGCAGCTTACCTGAACTGAATTCCTTATTACAGCAACCTCTGGCAGAGCTTAAAGCAGAACAAAAACTCTGGTTAGAGCTGGTATTAACCGGCAGTGATGGGTACCTGAGTGATTTACAAAGTCAGGTGCAGCAGCAATTGGATGGCTTGCCAGTGGAGTTATTGAAACTACGTCGCGCCAGAGTCGCGGCAGTAGCGTCTCTAACCGCAGAACAACAAGAGTCTTTGCATGAGATGACACCGGATCTGGTGCTGGAGCGACGACTGGCGGCAGAGGAGCTCACTGACGACGAAAGAGCGGAATTTCAGTTGATGCTACAACAGGTGATGGCGCAGCTGGAACAAGCTGATCAGCCGCCAGAACCGCAGGTGTTGTCATGAAAATTTTATCGGTGCGGCTGCAAAATTTAAATTCATTAAAAGGCGAGTGGAAAATTGACTTCACCCAGCCGCCTTTTGATCAAAGTAATTTGTTTGCTATTACAGGCCCAACAGGCGCAGGCAAAAGTACCATACTGGATGCGATTTGCCTGGCGTTGTATCACCAGACGCCGCGCTTAAAACTCTTGTCGCAAAGCAGCAACGAGCTGATGACCCGCCATACCAGCGAATGCCTGGCTGAAGTGGAGTTTCAGGTACGCGACCAGCGTTACCGCGCGTTCTGGAGTCAGCGTCGTTCCCGTGGTGCAGTGGATGGCAACTTGCAGGCTGCCAAGGTGGAACTGGCTAAAGCCGATGGCGAAATACTGACAGATAAAAGCAACGAAAAGCTCAGGCTGACGGAACAGATTACTGGTCTGGATTTTGGCCGTTTTACCAAGTCGATGCTGTTGGCTCAAGGCGGTTTTGCTGCCTTTTTAAATGCGCCGGCCAATGAGCGGGCAGAGCTATTGGAAGAGCTGACCGGTACTGAGATATATGGTCAGATTTCGATGCAGGTGTTTGAACAAAACCGCCAGCATAAAACGGCGTTGGAATTATTACAGGCCAAAGCCTCGGGTCTGGTGTTGCTGGATTTAGAGCAGCGCCAGTTGTTGCAACAGCAGTTGGCGGAGTTAGAACAACAACAGCAGCAGCTGAAAACAAAACAGCAGCAACAAGCCCCTTTATTAGCCTGGCGTCAGCAGCAACAGCAGGCCGTAGTGCAACTGCACCAGGCAGAGCTGAAGCAGCAGCAGTTTGAGCAAGAACAGGCGATGCAACAAAGTGCGCTGGCTAAGTTACAGCATTATCAACAAGCCGCAGTGTTATTGCCTTTGTACAAAGAGTTGCAGCAGCAACGTTCGGCTGTAACAGAAGCACAAGAGCAGCAGCAACTGCAGTCCCGCCAGTTAGATGATTTAAAGCATCAGCAACAACTCCAGTTGCAACAAGGTCAGGGCTTAGCGCTGCAAATACAGCAGCAGCTTCAGCAACAGGTCCAGCAACTGCAGCAACAGGGGAAGATTCTAACTGAACAATTGGCACAACAGCCTCTAGGTGCCGATCTCGCGGCCGCAGTTGCGGGCTGGAAACCTTTATTGCAGCAACGTCAACAAGGCTTAGAGCTGCAGAAAAACCTGCAGATGCAGCTTAGCCAGTCGGACATTGTGGTATTGCAACAACAGCTGCGGCAGGTAAAGGCCGAATTACAGCAACTGGAGCAGCAGTTGCAACAGAGTGCTCCTGCGTTCTCCATTGAGCTGTCAGAGTTACAACAGCAACTACAGCATTACAAAACTCAGTTGCATACGTACCCGTTATTACTGCGGGTTGCCGCTGCTTTGCAGCAAAAATTGCAGCAACAGCAAACAGAGCAATTGGAACTGCAACAAAAACAAAGCGACAGCCAGCAGTTGCAGCAACAAATAGCGGCATTACGTGAGCAGTTCAGGTTGTACAACGACAGAGTGGCAGATAAACAGAAACTGGTGCAGCAGGAGCGACTTATTGCTGAACTCAGCAGTCACAGAGCCAAACTGCAACCAGGCGATGAATGCCCGCTGTGTGGCAGCACCACCCATCCCGCGGTTAGCAGTTATCAGGCACTGGATCTAACACAGACTGAAACAGAGCTGGCGGCCTTAACTACTGAACTGAAACAGGTCGAAGAGCAGGGCAAAGCCTTACGTGAGAAGCAGCTACAGCTGGAAGAGCAACAAAAAGCACAGCAACATCAGTTACAGCAGCTGGCTGAAGATATTAAGCAGCAAAGTGAACAATGGACTGAGTTACTGCAAAATCTGCCAACAGCAGAGCAACAACAACTGCAACAGGCCAGCTTAAAAAAAGCGTTATTGCAGCAATTTCAGCAGCAGGCCCAGCAGGCTTTGGAGTTACAACTGCAGACGGAGAAACAATTGCTGCAACGCCAGCTTTGGCAACAGCAGCAACATGAACTGGCCCATCAGCAGCAACTGCTGCAACAGCAACTGTCTGTGCAACAGCAGCATCAGCAGCAGCTAGGCGAGGCTTTGCAACAAAACCAAACTTACGTGCAGCAACTGGAACAGCAGTGGCAACAAGAGCTTCAGCCTTTTGGTTTTGTTTTGCCCGCAGCGGCTCAGCAACAGCAGGCCTGGCAAGGTTGGTCAAAACAAGCGCAACAATGGCAGCAGTGGCAACAAGAGTTACAGCGCCAGAGTCAGCAACTGGATAAAGCGCTGATGCAGCAGCAACAGGCTGATGGACAGTACCAAAGCTGGGTAGATAAGCTACAACAGGCGGGTTTAGCGCAGGTATCGGCCAGTCAGAGTGCAGTACCAGTGCAAGAACTTGAGCAAGTGCAGCAGCAGCTCACGGTCTTAAGCAACGAACTGCAGCAAAAAACCGGCCAGCAACAACAAAGCGAGGCCCAGTTGCAGCAGTTGCAATCGAGGTTAACCCTATTGCAGCAAGACTGGCAAAAACAGCTGGAACAGCAACAATTTGGCAGCGAAACCAGCTTTTTGGCTATGTTACTGACTGAGCAGCAAGTGCAGCAGTTAACAGAGTTAAAAGACAAGCTGGCCGCTGAAAAAATTCGTTGTCAAAGCCAGCTGGAGCAAGCGAAGCAGCAAGTGGAGGCTTTAGAAAAGCAGCAATTGACAGAGCAAAGCCTGGAGCAGTTGCAGCAACAAAGCGTAGAGCTTGAACAGCAGTTATTTAGTGCGCTGGAGCAGGCTGGCCAATGCAGGCAACAACTGCAAAGTGATCAGCAGCATCAACAGCAGCAGCAACAGCTGTATAACCAGATTGAGCAACGACAGCAACTGGTGCAGCAATGGCATAAATTCAACAGCTTAATAGGCTCTGCCGATGGCGCTAAGTTCCGCCGTTTTGCTCAGGGGTTAACTTTATTGCAGTTGGTGGGCTTAGCGAATCAGCAACTGGATAAACTACATAGTCGTTATCAACTGGCACGTAAAGCCGACGCTGAGCTGGAACTACAAGTGCTGGACAGCTGGCAGGCTGATACCACAAGGGATACTAAAACTTTATCCGGTGGCGAAAGCTTTTTAGTCAGTCTGGCTCTGGCTTTAGCTTTGTCGGATTTAGTCAGCCACAAAACCCGCATAGAATCTTTATTTCTGGATGAAGGTTTTGGCACTTTGGACCCGGACACGCTGGAAACTGCATTGGCCGCCTTGGACCAACTGAATGCCAGTGGCAAGATGATCGGCATTATCAGCCATGTGGAGGCGTTAAAAGAGCGTATTCCGGTACAGATTAAACTGCAGAAGCAGCAGGGGTTGGGGTACAGCAGTTTAAGTTATTAAATTTGGTTGGATGACAAAAGTCATGCTCAAGTCATGACTTTTGTGTCTGATGTTTTTTCTGTAGTTCTTTGATACTGAGTTCACACCACTGAGGTGAAACAGCACAAGGACTATCACGATGAAAACTTTACTGATGACGTTCAGCATTTTAACTTTGACTGCGGCTCAGGCGGCCACTGTGGAACAAATTGATGCGGCTTCGAACCGCATGGATCTGAAACAGCTGGCTGTGTATGCTGCTGAAGATCCGGCCGATTACAACAAAGCCTATGCCAACTATCGATTATCCATTATGGCGGGTCTTACAGGGCAACAGGATCAGGCTGCACAAGCTTTAGATGTAGCGCAGTCGACGCTGGAGCAACTGACTTCAGCCCAGCCTGAAGCCGAGAGTCTGGCTTTATTGTCCAGCGTGTATGGCATGCAGATTGGCAATAATCCACTAAAAGGTGCGTTGTATGGTCCAAAATCCAACAAAGCTATTCAACAGGCAACCAAGCTGGACCCGGCGAATCCGCGTGTTGCTCTGATCAAAGCCATCTCAGCTTACAATACCCCGGCTGCTTTTGGCGGCAGCAAACAAAGTGCTATTGACCTGAGCAGCAAGGCCATTGAACTCTATGCCCAGCCTTGTCAGCAGCTGTGCTGGGGTCATGCTGAAGCTTACACCTGGCGGGGTTTAGCGAAACAAGAACTAGGGGATAAAGCCGGTGCTATTGCCGATTGGACTAAAGCGACAGAAGTGGAACCTTCTTATAGCTGGGCCAGGTTTCTGCTGACACAACAACAAAGTTACAGTCAGAATCGTTAATTTTTCTGGCACGGGGCTCTGCTGAGCCCCGCTCTGAAGGAGTCGAAGATGTTAGAGCTGGAAAAACGTTTATCCTGGGTGTATCTCATCAATCTGGTGTTCTATATAGCGCCATTTTTTTACATCAATTACAGTCCGCTTCAGTATCTCTGGATGACAGTGGCCTTAGTGGCTTTTGTTGGTTGTTATTACTGGGTTTACCGCAGTCACAGCTCACAGATGTTAGTGCCTATCCTGCTGATGGCTCTGATCGCCAGTGTGATCACGCCGCTGAATTATGGCTCTATCGCGATGTTTGCCTATGTCAGTTTTTTTATTGGTTTTGCCTATAATTTCCGTCAATTTTTAGTTGGTGTTGCTGCCTTGCTTTGTGTGCTGGTGCTGCTGGATCAGTTTTTTGTCAAAGGTGCGCCTTATTTCTTGCTTTACGGTTCAGCTTTGGTACTCGCCATAGGGGTATTTGGTGTGCTCGACCGGGCCAGGCGTGATAGTTTGTTGAAAGAGCAGCGCAGTGCAGAAGAAATTAAGCAACTGGCCACTATAGTGGAGCGTGAACGCATAGCGCGCGACTTGCACGATATTATGGGACATAGTTTGTCTGGCATAGTGCTGAAAGCGGATTTAGCCGATAAGTTATTACAACAGCAGCAGTTTCAGGCTGCCCACCAGCAACTGCAGGAGCTGGCTCAGATTGCGCGTGAAAGTTTAAGTCAGGTGCGTCAGACGGTGTCCGGTTATAAACATAAAGGTTTGGCAGGCGAGGTTCAGGCTTTAAGCACTAAGTTACGTGAAGCCGGATTTGGAGTCGATGTTCAGGGCGAAATCCCGACGCTGTCAGCTCGGGAAGAAACTGCTGTAGTGTTGATCCTGACTGAGCTGGTCACCAATGTGTTAAAACATAGTAATGGCGATGAAGTGCAGATCAGCTTTAGCGAAAATCAGCAGGGGCGTCAACTGATGGTGTCGGATAACGGCAAACTCAGTGAACTGAAACAAGGCCATGGTTTGACTGGCATTCAGGAGCGTCTGGCTGCGCTGAACAGCCAACTGGAATGGCAATTATCGCCCAGTCGCTTTAGTTTTACTTTGCCTAAGGAGGCCTGATGCATATTTTACTGGCTGAAGATCAGGCGATGGTGCGGGGGGCCTTAGCCGCTTTGTTGGGGCTGAATTCAGAGTTTCAGATCACTCAGGCGGCCGATGGCGATCAGGCATTGGCACTTTTGAAGCAGCAGAACTTTGATTTGCTGTTGACTGATATTGAAATGCCGGGCCGAACCGGTTTGGAGCTGGCGCTTTATCTGCAGCAGCAACAAAATCCGACGAAAGTGATAGTGATCACCACTTTTGGCCGAGCCGGTTATATTCAGCGTGCTATTAGCGCTGGTGTGCAAGGCTTTTTACTGAAAGACGCGCCGTCAGAGCAGCTGGTGCAGGCGATTTATCAGGTGATGGCTGGAAAACGGGTGATAGATACTGAGCTGGCTTTGTCAGCTTTGGGTGAACAAGACCCGTTAAGTGACAAGGAGCGTAGAGCTCTGCGTTTAGCGTCAGAAGGCAAAAGTACTGCTGATATTGCGGCCACACTTTATATCGCCGAAGGTACAGCCCGAAATTATTTGTCGGAGGCTATCAGCAAATTAAATGCAGCAAACCGGGTGGATGCAGCCAGAATTGCACGGCAAAAAGGCTGGTTATGATAACCAGACCTGAAGCTGCAGCCAGGGACGCGAATATATCCTTCGTCTTTCAAGATGCTCGGTTGTTGGCCGCGCGCCTTCACCTCAATCACATAGGATCTCTATGCTCATGAGGATTCAGTCACTTGCCGCCTACGAGCAGCTTGAAATCCATTGGGTATAGACCGCGCCCCGATAAAAACAGACGAATTAAAACGAATACACAAAAGTTAAAGAAGTTTGGGTATCGGTTTTCTTTTTACCTACAGGTACTTTCGAGTCGTTTTGCACTAAAAAAGCAGCTTTCATCTGCATCCGGCCGTTAATTTTGGCGGTTAACGACGATTCAGCGATAGTACGTTTATTGTCTTCACCATACTCCAGACTGAGGGTCTGTTTAAAGCGGGCTGACTCACTGATTTGCCAACGATAGGTAGCGGCACTACGCACTATCATGCCATTTTCGGTTTCTTCCAGGTCCGTTTTGCCTCTGTAATAACCCGGACCTATTTCACCTTCCAGCGACATAGTGTCAGTTTTAAACAGTTCATCGCCGTACCCTACAGCGACAGTGGTGTATTCAGTATACGCACCAAAACGGTCATCAACATGAGAGCCATAAATAAACAACCGTGCTGTGTCTTTATTCAGTTTGTAACCGCCTTTGGCAGAGGCTGCATATCTTTCGGCTGAGGTTTCTACCAGGGTTTGACCATCGTCAGCTTCGGTTTCGTCGCGCTTAAAAAATGCACTGAAAGTGTAGTCGTTTGACCACTGCTCCAGTTCTTGTTTGGAGTCGATTTTTCCTGTGATGGATGTACCCTTGGTGTTACCGGAGGTGGTGATAGCACCTAATTCGGCCGATGTACTCCAACCCAGTTTCGTCTCGTTGGAAGCACTTTCTTCGGCTTGGACTGTGACAAGGCCGCTCAGAATGAACAGACTGCTCAACACTGACACAGAGCAGAGAGTTTTTTTCATGCGTTATTTTTCCTTTTTGAAATGCAGGTCCATTTGTGGAAAAGGGATCACAATCTGGTGCTGATCAAAGCTCAATTTGATTTTTTCCAGAGTGTCCCAGTACACAGGCCAGTAGTCGGCTGCGTTGACCCATGGACGGACTAAAATATTGACTGAACTGTCGGCTAAAGCGCCAACAGCTATGACAGCAGTGGGTTCGGCCAGAATACGACTGTCTGCTTTGAGTATTTGTTCCAGTAATTCTTTGGCTTTTTTCAGATCAGAGTCGTAGCTAATGCCCACTGTTAAGTCGACTCTGCGGGTTTTTTCGGCTGAATAATTCACTATAGCCGAGCCGGTAATTTGCGAGTTCGGCACAATAATGCGTTTATTGTCTGGGCTTTTCAGCACTGTCTGAAAGATTTCTATTTTTTCTACCACACCAGAAACACCTGCCGCATCGACAAAGTCACCGGCTCGGAAAGGGCGGAATAAAATAATCAGTACGCCGGATGCGAAATTGGATAACGAACCTTGTAAGGCCAAAGCTATAGCTAAACCTGCGGCACCTAAAATGGCGATAAAAGACGCAGTCTGAATGCCGACCTGAGACAATGCAATCAGGATGGTGGCGACCATAATGGCGGCTTGAATAATTCCGCTTAAAAATGACACTACAGCCCTGTCTACTTTGCGGTGAATTAAGGCTTTTTCCAGCATGCGGGTCAGACTTTTTGAGAGCCAGCGACCCAGATATAAGATGACTAAAGCGACCAGAACTTTGACGCTGTAACTTAAAATTAATTGCTGATTTTTTTCCAGAAAATCCAGGAATTGTTGCATGTTTTTCTCCATTTTCGAGCAGCTGGTCTCATCAATATCGGTTCATCTGACGGCCATACCCTAGCATAATCAACAGCCCGACCCAAGCCGAACGGGCCTTTGCGCTATGTTTCGTAAAAAATAACTTTGCTTCATCACAGAATTTCGCTAGAATCCGCGCCGCTTGTGGTGACTGTAGCTCAGTTGGTAGAGTCCCGGATTGTGATTCCGGTTGTCGTGGGTTCGAGCCCCATCAGTCACCCCAATTATCCTCAGCAGACATCCATAATCCCAAACTACTAGTTCTCACAAATATCCTTGAAGCCATTCTGTTGTTATGCTTTGCAAGGTTCTTGTTTATTTAGTTGCATCATCATGGATTTAAAACAACTACAGTTATCTTTGCAGCAGCCCCATTTAGCCCCTGTGGAACTTTGGGATCCAGCTTTTTGCGGTGATATCCCTATTCGTATCGATCGGCACTGTGACTGGTTTTATCTGGACTCTAAAATTCAGCGTCCTGAACTGATTCAGCTTTTTGCCTCTGTATTAACCCGGCAACAGCAAGACTACTTTTTGCTGACACCTGTGGAAAAAGTCCGGATCCAGGTGGAAGACGCAGCTTTTCTGATTGTAGCGCTGGAACAACAGGAAACCGATCCTGTTCTGATAGCGACCACCAACTTAGGCCAGCAGTTATTAATTGGCGCTGAATATCCGTTATTTTTGCAGGAGCAAGAGGACGGTCAGTTACTGCCTTATATGCGGTTATGGCGTGGCTTGACGGCTAAATTCAGCAGAAATACCTATTATCAGTTGGTGGAGTTAGCCTCTGTTGTGGAGTGCAATGGCAAAGATGTGTTGCAGATCAGCTCTGCCGGGCTCAGTTTTGAGCTTGGTGCCTTGGACTAACCATTAATCCCAGATCTAAGGCTCTGTATCGCATTCATTTTTTCTGTGCTTGCTGCTTTGACATTCCTGTTTCATAGTCGATGTAAAGCAGCTGGAAAAAGCTGTGTTTATCCACCAGGAGATAGAATGAAACTGCAACTTAGCTTTATCACCAGCGCTTTATTGATAGCAGGAACTGCGCAGGGCGCTACTTTAATTCATGCCGGTAAACTCATTACTGCTGACACAAACAAAGTGCTGACACAACAGACTGTGATTGTGGAAAATGACAAAATTTTAGCCGTGGAGTCTGGTTATAAAACACCGGCCAACGGTGACCAGGTTATAGATTTAAAAAATCATACGGTGATGCCTGGTTTAATGGATATGCATACTCACTTCTCCAGTCAAATGGGGCCGGGCTCCTACACCGAAGATTTTTTACTAAATGAAGCCGATGTGGCCTTACGTGGCGCTACTTTTGCCGAAAAAACCCTGATGGCAGGTTTTACTACAGTGCGTGAACTGGGGGATACCCATCACACCAGCACTGCGCTGCGTAAAGCTATTAACTCGGGGTATGTCACAGGTCCACGTATTTACACAGCTGGTAAATCTATTGCTACAACAGGTGGGCACGCTGACCCGACTAATGGCGTAGCTTATGCGCTGATGGGCGATCCTGGTCCAAAAGATGGCGTGGTCAATGGTCCTGATGAAGCTCGCAAAGCGGTGCGCCAGCGCTATAAAGAGGGTGCAGACCTTATTAAAATCACGGCCACAGGTGGCGTGCTGAGTGTGGCCAAAAGTGGTTCGAACCCGCAGTTTAACAGTGAAGAGTTAAAAGCTATTGTTGAGACGGCTAAAGACTATGGTATGACAGTAGCTGTGCATGCGCATGGTAAAGAAGGCATGGACAGAGCCATTGAGGCGGGTGTGGATTCGATAGAACACGGCACTTTGATGGATAAAGCTACGATGAAACTGATGAAAAAACATGGCACTTATTATGTGCCCACCATCAGTGCAGGCAAATGGGCTGCTGAAAAAGCTGCGATGCCAGGCTTCTTCCCTGAGTTAGTTCGTCCCAAGGCCTTAGCTATAGGCCCTAAAATTCAGCAGACCTTTGCTGACGCCTACAAAGAAGGCGTCAAAATAGCTTTTGGTACAGATTCAGGAGTGGGTGCCCATGGCGACAACTGGCGTGAGTTTGTTTTTATGACTGAAGCCGGCATGCCAGCGTTGGAAGCTATACAAGCTGCGACTATCGACTCAGCCCGCTTGCTAAAAGTAGAACAGGAACTGGGGTCTGTAACACCGGGTAAGATGGCTGATTTAGTGGCAGTACCTGGCGATCCGTTGCAAGATATTCAGCTGATGGGGAAAGTCAGTTTTGTGATGAAAGCCGGAGTTGTGTACAAGCAATAACAGCAGTTCAACAATAAGAAAGGCAGCGTTAGCTGCCTTTTCTACTTCTGTTGCTGGTGATGGAAAAACTCCAGCAACTTATGTACGTCGGCCATTATTTCAGCCTTTAAATCAATTTCCGCTTGCTCGCGCAGGTGATCCAGATGGCGGATTTCTTTTTTATCCCGCTCTTTGCGCGCCTGATGAGTCGGCATATCTTTGACCACTTCATACATTTTAAACAAGCCAGGGTAGCTCTGTACTGCATCGGGTTTATTGGGGAGTTGCAGATGGTCCAGCAATACCCAAATCCGCAATGCGCCTTCAGACAATTCACACTGCTCTTCGCGCATAGCTTTGGCAATTAAGACTATGCTTTGAGTCAGATCAGCGTTTTTGGCGTCAACCAACTGCTGTTGTTGCAGCTGTTGTTGTTTAATCAACCATAACAAACGGCCGAGATAAAAACTCAGACCAGCAATAATCAAAACTGCCGCTAAGGTGGCTAGTATCCAGTTGAAGGTCAAACTTTATCCCCTATTCACCTAAAAATTCTTTACGCCAGTCAGTACGTTCTAATTTGGCTAGTGGATCCAGCTCTTCCTCTTCCTCGTCGTCCTGATCTAAACCTAACAGGGCAACAAGTTCGGCATGGCGTGCTGTTTTGGCATTAAAGTATTTGGCATCTTTGCCGGTCAGTATTTCGCCCTGATCGACTTTATCTAATAATTCCAGCAGTTTTTCATCGTTTTCAAGCAGCGCTAATTCCTGTTCCGGCGGCATTTCCGGCTCTTTTGCTTTAGTCAACTGGACTACAGGCTTGAACTGCTTTGGCTGTGCCATTAGCTTTTGTTCTGCTTCTGTGACGATCAGCGCTATAGGCTTTTTACTACCGTGGCGTGGATCTTTCGAGCTTTTGGACGACTGCTTTTGTTTATCTTCAGCTGAAGGAGAATGGCGACTACCGGATTTTAAGCCTGCACCTTTCTTTTTAGTTTCAGGCGCGCGCGTGCGATCCTGACGAGCTTCTTCAGCCGGTCTGTGCCTGGTACCAAGTGGGCCTGAGGTGCGAGTTTTTTTAATCCGGGTCATATCTTTTACCTACAAAAAAGGGCGCGTATTTTAACCAGTTTATCTGAGAAAACCTAGGTATTTCGTTTTTTAAATATCACTACATCATCCGCAGGGAATTCAAGCTCCAACCGATCTCGTTGTGCCAGAAATTCAAAAGTACGTTGGTGAAAAAAGCTGATATGAGTAGGGTCATTTTTATAATGCCAGTTATGAAAGCTATTTTTATCCGTATAACGTTTGGTCATCAGAGCAAGCACGCCTTCAGGCTGCAATAAATTCAACCACAGATGCCATTCTTTCGCCGGATTAATAAAATGTTCTATGGCCTCAGTGCAACTGACAAAATGATATTTTCGCTGCAGAGCTATGGGTTCCGGCGCATAAAAGGGATCCCACACCTGCATCTCTTTGCCCGCCTCCCGGAGCATATGTGCCAATAAAGGCCCCGGGCCACAACCGAAATCTAATCCGGTATTTTGCTCAGGTCTCAGCATGCTGAGCAGGGGGGAAGCCAAGCGAGACAAAAATTTACGATAACCTAGGTCATCCAATTGGTTTTGATGTAAATCGTATTGTGCTTTTTCCTGTTCGGCAGTCAACAAAGTCGTACGATCAGCAAAGACTAAAAAACACTGTTGGCATTGAAAATAAGCGCGTTTTTTGTCGCTGCAAAAAATCTGGGTTTGTGAATGCTGACATAAAGGGCAAACTGAATTCATGATGAGGGTAAATAAAAAGGGCGGTATAAGATGTTACCGCCCTCTATATAAGGTGTCTAGCGCGACACATAATCTGCTTTAAGTCGTCCTGACGGGAGTTCAACACCCTGTCTGCACAAGTTCCCTATATTTTTACGCAAATTCCCTATAAAGATAGTTATTCGCGATCATCCTGATACTTAGTGGTCCTTCCTTGCGCTGTGTAAAATACACATTGTCATCATCTTGATGCTGCAAAAACTTACTGATGCACTGCTGCTTTCCGTGCCTGCTTTCCATGTTTTCAAAGGTTACTAAATGTAACGGACTTAAATCTACTCCGATTTTTCAGAATGGCAATACAGCGGTATAAAAAAAGTACAAAAAAAATGAACTTTTTTGTAATGTAATTATAAATCAATATGTTACATATATTTTGTGGTCTGCTTTTTGTGGTGTAAGTTATCTCTTACATGGTTGTGAGATATATCTCACCCGGAAGTAAAGAATTTAAAGCAACGCATAAAAAAACCAGGCATAAAGCCTAATGCCGATCAGATAAGCATTTTTCAGACCGGTTGACCGATCCAGTGGTTGATGTATAAAGGCCTGCAACAGAGATGTAGCAGG
>NZ_LAMX01000029.1:0-113731 GCF_001275035.1 Rheinheimera sp. KL1 | reverse complement strand
CCTATGTGACTGGGGCGAGAGCGCGCAGTCAACAAAGCTGCAGCTTCAAGTACGAGGCTATAGTTAGAACTGTACTGTCACCCCAGCCATATAAGTCCGGCCACTAAAGGTGGTGTTATAGGCTCTGTCGCTGGAGTCACTATATAACTCGTCCCGCACATTGGTCAGGTTTATCGCTTCCAGGTTCAGTTTTACACTGTCACTTAAGCGGTAAAATGCAGAGAAATCAACGTTGGTCGTGGCATGGTAACCACGTTCGTCATCGTCAATCGAGCCACTTTCCACACCCGTAATATAATCACTGCGGTAAGCTGCAGCAACACGGGCACCCCATTGTTCTGCTTCGTAATACAGCGTGAAGTTGTAGCTTTGTTTGGATAAACCAGGGAAAGCTTTGACTTGATCTTCGCCTGAGTTTTCGACGTTACGATACAAGGTGTTACCGTCTGCCCAGGTGTAGTTGGCGATCACACCTAAGTTATTAAAAGGCTCTGGCAGGAAATCCAGATCGCGTTGCATCGCCAGTTCAAAACCTTTGATGGTGGACGAATCAGAGTTTTGTGGTGACGACACATTAAAAATGTCGTTGACCGTTTTACCTTTTGGTAATAATTCAGCAGGTAAACCCAGTTCGCTGTACACAATCTGCTGAGTTTCAGTGACGATAAAGTTATCGATATCTTTGTAAAACAACGCCGCAGACAACAGGCCTACATCTTCAAAATACCATTCCAGCGCCGTATCAAAGTTATCAGACTCAAAGGGTTGCAGATGTGGGTTACCCACCGAAATCTGGCCTATATCATTTTCACCCAAAGAGGTTTGGCTAACGTTGGCCGAAAACGCCATAGCGCCTAACGAAGGACGGGTCATGTTTTTGCTCAGGCCAGTACGCCAAATCACATCTTCAGCGAACTCGTAGGCAATATTCAAACTTGGCAAATAGTCCGAATAATCGCGCACCATCTCTGTTGGAATACCTTTGGACAAACCTTTTGAGCTCAGCTCTGTAGTGAAGTAACGCACGCCAACATTGGCACGCAGCGGCATACCTGCCACATCGTATTCAGTGTCGTAAACCAGATAAGCAGCCTGAGTTTCTTCGGCTAAATCATAAGCCGAACTTTCCACTGTGTAGGCCTCTGTTAAAGTGAAATCGCTCAGGCCATAAAAGGCCTGCAAAGCCGCCATATCACCTTGTAACCAGCTTTTATCTGGATGACCATTAAACAGTTGCACCTGTTCTGCCGTCAGAGTTTTTACGCCCTGATTTTGTGGTGTGGCTTTATTGCTTGGGAAATCCTGCGCCACCCGCTCAAAACCTGTGTTAGTGAACTTTTTGTAGTTGGCACCAAATTTCAGGCTGGAACTGTCGGTTAAACCATAGTCAAAATCCAGCTTGGCATTGTCAAAGTCGGAGTAGATAAAGTTCGACTGGAAGTACAAATCTTTGACGGTGTAACCGTCCAGCGTAGTGACATCAAAATCAGGTGAGTAGCTGTGGCCGTAGAAAGCATCCTGAGTAAAGTCGGTAATAATATTCACTTTTTTACTGGCTTCGATATTGAGCTTATTCACACGAGGCTGCTCGTAATCAGACGAACTATGGCCAATCATAGCGCTCATTTTTAAGTCGTCGGTCAGAGTCCAATCTGCGGTTAAACTGGCCTGATTTAATACCGACTCGTTGCGATCCTGCCGGTTTTCATTGCGCCATGTTGCGTTTTTATAATCGGCATAAACCACTTCTTTGCTGCCGTTATTGTCACGCCAGACTAAGTCGTTCACCACAGAGTTATCTTTCACCGCCATATGATGCTCAGACAGTTCGTTTTCCAGTTTGCCGTACATCAAATCCAGCACCAGGCTGAAATCTGAACTGGGTTTGTACTGCAAAGCTGCAGTAATACCTAAACGGTTTTGATCGTTTTCCCAAACCGAATAACGGTGGCCACGCGGGAACCATAATTCACCTGAATCTAACTCGGCTTGTAAGGCAGTATTAGTGGCATCGGCCGCTTTTTTACCGCCTTCACGACGCCAGCGTGTGGTATTAGTGCCGTATTCGTTAGTCGCTCTGTCGCTGTAAGCAACAGACAGCAGCGCACCAAAATCCGACCAGGTATTAGACAATAAAGCTGCGATACGAGGGTCTGTGCTGTCGGTATTGCTGTTGGTGCCTACCTGAGTGGAAACAGCTGCTTGAGCGCCGTCGTAATCAAAAGGTTTGGCAGTACGTAAATTGACAGTACCGGCTATGCCACCTTCTTCCTGATCGGCAGAATAGGATTTTTTTACATCAATCTGGTTAAACAGCTCAGAGGCAAAAATATTGAAGTCAAAAGCACGGGTACGGGACACAGCACCACGCGCATCCATAGGCGAAGACGAAGTACCTAAAGCTTCCATGCCGTTCACCTGAACACGGGTAAAATCAGGGCCCAAACCACGCAAAGAAATCTGCCGGCCTTCGCCGCCTTCACGGGTAATAGTGACACCAGGCACACGTTGTAATGAGTCGGCCAGGTTCAGATCCGGGAAATCGGCAATATCTTCCGCCACTATCGAATCCTGAGCGATCATGGCTTCACGCTTCAGATCTTTGGCTTTGATAATAGAGCTGCGAAAGCCTTTGACCTCAATCACTTCTGTTTCCTGAGCTTTAGCTTCTGTAGCTGCTTGGGCTAAGACCATAGGGCTGTAAAAAGCCGGAAGTGCAGCCAGCACGGCCAAAGCCAGATGACTCTTGCGAAGATTCGTCTTCATAATTAATCCATTATTCCTGGTTAGTTAAGCTGATTAAGTAAATCTGCCAGGCGCAAATGCGCAGCAGTCCCCCTAAAGAGCAACAACCAGTGATTTATGGACAGAGAATTTTATGAAGGTTTTTTTACAGGCGCTGCGGGACTGTAACAACGCTTACAAAGATAGCTTGATGGTCATAAAAATTAACCAAAGCAAAGCCGCGCTATACAGCAGAGAGAAGATTGAATTTAATACTAACAAACTGAGCCACACCGGACCGCTAAACTGGTTTTCGTCTCTTGTTTTTTTTAGACACAGCAGAACTGAAGAGGGAATTAACAATAAAGCGGAAACTAACAGCATCAGCAAAACCAGCATTACACCAAAACCTGAAGAGGGTGAGCTGGATTCATTTGCAGCGTAACTATCGGAAAATGAGAGGTAATAACACACTGCTATGATGGCAATACAAAAACCTGCAACCTGAGCTTTTTTCATTTAACAGCCTTTTATTTTGCGAAGTCAGTAGAGTTCAGATAAGCGTGACCACTAATGCCGTCGCAAACGTACAGTACTTTGCGTTTTGCGACGACCCAAGATAATAACTGTCAGCCACAACAGCGGCCTGGTTTTATTGGATCTCAAACAACTCCACATCAAAAATTAGGGTGGAACCGGCTGGGATTTTGCCTGCGCTGCGGTTGCCGTAAGCCAGATTAGAAGGGATATAAAAACGGAATTTATCGCCCACTTTCATTAACTGCACACCTTCGGTCCAGCCGGGAATCACGCGGTTTAGCGGAAAAGAAATAGTTTCACCGCGCTCCACTGAGGAGTCGAACACTGTGTCGTCGATCAGAGTGCCGTGGTAATGCACCCGCACTGTGCTGCTGGCCGTTGGGTGAGTTTCGCCGCTGCCACTTTGTAACACTTCATATTGCAGGCCTGAAGCTGTAGTTTTTACGCCTTCTTTTTTAGGGTTTTCAGCTAAAAATGCGCTGCCTTTTTCCAGATTTAGCGCTGCGGCTTTTTGGTTGTTGGCGTTGTTGTAGAAGTAAAAAGCTATACAGGCAAGAACTATGATGATTAAAGCAATTTTCATGGTGGGTCCGGTTAATTGAGCTAGATAAAGCCATCTTATTGTTAATGTTGGTTTTGGTCAAAGATTGGCAACAACCCAAGAACTACCGACCCTATTTTTCCCTGTTTTTCTTTGTTTCTAATCGCCGCTATTGAGAGCTATGCAGGCTTTGCCTACAATGGCGCACGTTTTATTGATTACAGGCCAGAGCCATGACAGACACTCAAGACACTGCAGCACGCCCGGATTTACCGGACCGCCTTTGCACCAACCCACGCAGCCCACATTATGTTGCGGCCATTTTTGAACATGACGTCGGTATTCGCCTGAACGGCAAACAGCGTTTTGACGTGGAAGAATATTGCATCAGCGAAGGTTGGGTGAAAGTGGCAGCAGCCAAAGCACTGGACCGCCGTGGCCAGCCTTTACTGATGACGTTAAAAGGTAAAGTAGAAGCTTTTTATACCGAAGCTAGTTAATGCTGCCGCTTTAATTTCGTTTGGATGCAAGACGGGCAGGGATAAACCCTGCCCCTACACTTTCGCGGCGAGTGCAATCTTCGCAGCCGTATTTAGCATCAATAAAATACCAAACTTCCCCATCAAAACTCCGCAGTCACTCCAAGCATATAAGTGCGGCCGCTGTAGGTACTGTTATAAGCTCTGTTGCTGGAGTCGCTGTACAATTCGTCGCGTTGGTTGCTCAGGTTCAGGGCTTCAAGCTTGAGTTTGATATGAGCGTTGAGTCTGTAGTAAGCAGAAAAATCCAGATGAGTACTGGCGTGATAACCTCGTTCATCATCATCGCCAGAACCCGCCTCCACTGCGGTGATGTAATTGCTTCTGTAAGCAGCCGCGACACGGGCGCCCCAGCTTTGGGTTTCATAATACAGCGTCAGGTTATAACTGTGTTTCGATAAACCCGGTAGGCTTTTGCGCTGACTTTCGCCAGTGTTCTGCACATTCGGATACAAGGTATCTCCCTCCGCTCTGGTGTAATTGGCCATCAGGCCTGACTGGTCAAAAGGGGCAGGCAGAAAATCTAAATCCCGCTGCAGCGCCAGTTCAAAACCCTGAATAGTGGCCGAACCGGAGTTTTGTGGTGACGATACATTGAAAATATCCTCGACCGTTTTACCCTCTGGTAATAAGTTGGCCGCTAAACCCAGCTCGCTGTAGCGCTGCGGCCTGGTGTAAGTCAGAATAAAGTTATTGATATCTTTATGAAAAATGGCGACTGAAGCCAAACCAGCATTTTCAAAATACCACTCCAGCGCCGTATCAAAGTTATAAGACTGATAGGGTTGCAGCTCTGGGTTACCTCTGGAGATTTGGCCTATATCGGTTTCGCCCAAGGAGGTTTTACTGACATACACTGAATAAGCCATAGCGTCCAACGATGGTCGGGTTATGTTTTTACTCAGGCCAGTCCGCCAGATCAGCTCCTCAGCCAGGTCATAAACCAGATCCAGACTGGGTAAATAACCTGAATAGGTTCGGTTCAGACGGACGGGTTGGTTATCAGAGAGTCCTTCTGAGCTGAATTGGGTATCAAAAAAACGTAAGCCAAAGCGCGAACGAAATGGCGAGGCTGCAAGCTCTGAATCGCTTTGGTACAGCAGATACAAAGCTTTGGTTTGTTCAGCTAGGTTGTATACAGAGTTTGCCAGAGTATTAGCGTCCGTTAAGGCAAAATCGCTCAGGCCATAAAAATCCTGCACTGCAGCTATATTGCCTTCCAGCCAGCTTTGGCCCGGATGGCCCTGATAAATCTGCACCTGATTTGAGTTCAGGTTAATAATTCCCTGATGCTCAGGCGTCGCGTTGTTATAGGGAAAACCGCTGGCCTCTTGCTCAAAACCTGAATTGTTAAACTTTTTATGGTGAACACCAAAAAGTAACGCCTGACTGTCGCTTAGCTGGTAATCAAAATCCAGCTTGGCATTATCAAAACTTGAGTAGATAAAATTCGACTGGAAAAACAGATCTTTAACTGTGTAACCTTCAATAGAAGTGACATCAAAATCAGCCGAAGAACTGCGGCCATAAAAAGCATCCTGACTGAAGTCTGTGATGATGTTGGCTTTTTTCTTCGCTTCAATATTTAGCTTTTGCAATAGCGGCTGGCTTTAGTCGGATGAACTGTGGCCCAACATAAGGCTGATCTGTAGATCGGCAGTGGCTGCCCAGTCAGCCGCTAAGCTGATTTGATCAAACACCGATTCGTTATAATCCTCGCGGCTTTCATTACGCCAGCTGGCATTTTTATAGCTGGCATACACCACTTCTTTATCTCCCTTAGCGCTTTCCCGCCAGATCAAATCCTTGACCAGATTATTATCTTTTACCGCCATATGGTGTTCAGCAAGCTGGTTTTCCAGCTTGCCATGCATCCAGTCCAGCACCAGACTGAAGTCCTGATTGGGTTTGTATTGCAGCGCTGTTGTGATGCCTAAACGGTTTTGCTCATTTTCCCAGACAGAAAATCGCTGACCACGGGGAAACCACAGCTCGCCTGAATCCAACAAGTTTTGCAGTTCGGTATTGCTGCTGTCGGCCGCTTCTTTACCGGTTTCCCGCCGCCAGCGCGTGGTGTTGCTGCCATATTCATTGGTAGAGCGGATACTGTGAGTGATAGATACCAGGGCGCCAAACTCTGACCAGAGCTGAGAAAATACCGCTGAAAAGCGTGGGTCCTCGCTCCCGGTGTTGCTGTTCGTGCCCAATTGAGCCGAGATACTGCTTTTGGGCCCATCGTAATCAAAAGGCTTGGCGGTGTGTAAATTGACCGTACCCGCTATACCGCCTTCTTCCTGATCGGCAGAAAAGGACTTTTTCACATCAATTTGATTAAACAGCTCTGAGGCAAAAATATTAAAGTCAAAAGCCCTGGTTCTGGACACGGCACCACGCGCATCCATAGGCGAAGAGGAAGTGCCTAAAGCTTCCATACCATTCACCTGAACACGAGTGAAATCAGGGCCCAAACCCCGCAATGAAATCTGCCGGCCCTCGCCCCACTCTCTGTTAATAGTAATGCCAGGCAAACGTAACAAAGAGTTGGCTAAGTTAAGCGCTGGGAAGTCGGTAATGTCGTCGGCCACCAAGGAATCCTGTGCAATCATGGCTTCGCGTTTTAGTGTGTTGGCCTGAGGCAACAGTGCTTTGGTCACCGCATTTTGCTCTGCTACTACACTGGAACGCACTGCTATCACTTCTATAGCTGCAGGAAGTTTTTGGGTCTTAGTGGCGGAAGTGGCCACAACTACTGCGGGTTGTTCAGTCACAACTTTGGCTTTAATCAGCCAGCCTTGTTCCCGCGGCACAGCTTCCAAAGGCTGCTGGGCTAACAATTGATGCAAAGCTTCAGAAGCGTCGAATTCACCTTCAAGCGCAGGGGCTTGCAGCCCTTCAAGCAACGTCGGATCGTACAACAAGGGCTGATTAACAGTGCGGGCAAACTGCAGCAAGGCCGCAGATAAAGGTTGAGATGGTAAGGAATACAACTGCTTCTGTGGAGCGTCAGCAGCCCATAAAGCGGAGCCGTTGCACCAGCACAAAAGCAATAACAGACAGAGTTCAGGTCGTAACCACACAACCCGCCCCTGTTTTACTGTAACTGAGAGGCCGACCGGCTTAACCGGATGCCACTACTGTTATGCTGCAAAGTCAGGCCATAAGCCTCTGTCAGTGCCGACAGGGTTTGTTCGGTATTAGCCAGTTCAAAACGACCTGCCACCCGCAAGTCCGCCAGCTCAGCACTGGCACTGACTGGCACTAAAGCCGAGCGGTTGAGCCGGTGCAGCAAATAGGCTAAGGTTTCGTTTTCTATTTCAATCCAGCCAGAACGCCAATCGACCAACTGTTGTAAATCCACTTTGTGCACTTTTGATAATTTATGCTGTTGAATACGAATCCGCTCGCCCGTTTTGAGTAACACCGTAGGGCCTGCAGCACTAGCCTGCACCTGCACAGCCCCTTCATAGACTGTGATATCAATCAGGTCCGGGTCACGGTCAATATTAAATTCGGTGCCAACAGCCACTACACTGGCTTGATCCAGCCGTACCTCAAAAGGCCGTTGTTTATCTTTCGCCACCGCAAAATAAGCAGCGCCTTCGCCCTGCAACACCTGGCGTTTATCTGCAGTAAAAAATACGGTGAGCTGACTGTCCGGCGCTATATCAAGCACTGAGCCATCATCCAGCTCTTGTTGCATGCTGCTCACCTGAGCAGTCTTTAACTCGTAAGGTACCGGGCTGGAAAACATGCTGCTGTCGCCCAGATAAAGCACCAGCATCAGCACTGAACTGAAGGCCATAGCGGCACCAGCCCACTGTACTTTTAACCACACTTTAGGCCATTGTAAAAAAGACAACCGCCAACGTTTGAACGGCGAATGTTGATAAGCGGCCAAAGCTTTAGTTAAAGCGGGATCCTGCCAGGTTTTGATCATCGAATGCAGCAATTCGGCATGTTTTGGGTCGGCCTCCAGCCAATGACTGAATCGTCTTTTACTCAGACTATCGAGCTCACCACAGGCCAGTTTTTCCACCCAACTCGCGGCCTGAAGATACAGCTCCTGCTCAGCCTGTTCTTTGGTATTCAACTTTTCTTGTTCACTCAAAATAGCACTCACACCCAAAACTTATGCAGCAGGCTGCTGATCAAGCAGACGTTGAATATCGGCCAGCGCTCTGCTGACATGTTTAGAGACTGCATCCTCGCTGATTTGCAACAAAGCCGCAATTTCGCTGCGACTTTTGCCTTCCATTCGCAAAAGCACAAAGACTTGCCGTCTTAATGGCGGCATAGCCGAAAGCGCCTGACTCAACAGATCCACAGTTTGCTGCATGCTGGCCATTTCTTCCGGATTAGCACTCTGGCAGGGCTGCAGATCCGGTTCTTCGGTCTGCGCTGGTTTTAACCGCATCAACATATGGCGGGCTACAGTGAAAGCATAGGCTAAAGGATTCAGGATAGGCCGATGCTTCGCCTGCTCCAACACGCGGACAATAGATTCCTGAAAAATATCAGCAGCATCAGCACTGCTAGCATTGCGCTGCAGATAACGAACCAAAGGCCCGGAGTTTTTTAACGCCTGATGCATATCCTGCTGTAGCTTTTCAACGACAGACATAAAGACCCCATAGTTTCACTCTGGGCCAAACCTTAACTGATGGATATGACAGTATGTTGACAACGATGTCAGAAAGGACAAAGAAGATAAAGATGAAAAAGGAAGGCCAGTGATGGCCTTCCTGAACTGCAGAATTAGTTAATTTCAGTGACAAACTGTTCGCGACTGCGACGCACTTTTTGCAACTTCACCAGCCAGTCGCCTTCGTCAGCGCGGTAACCTAATGGCAGTAACAACACAGAGCGCAAGCCTTTTTCTTTTAAGCCAAGGATTTCATCCACTTTCACCGGATCAAAACCTTCCATAGGAGTACTGTCTACTTTCAGTTCGGCTGCCGCAATTAAAGCTGAACCTAAACCAATATAGGCCTGACGGGCTGCATGTTGAAAATTGGTTTCAGCGTCACGCTGCGGATAAGTATTGAGCAGCATAGCCCGATAGTTTTCCCAGCCTTCATTTTTAAAACCACGAATGTCGTTAGTTAAATCAAACATCTGATTAATACGTTCAGCTGTGTAGTGGTCCCATGCCGCAAATACCAATAAGTGTGAACTGTCGGTGATCTGCCCCTGATTCCAGGCGTGAGGCTTAATTTGCTCGCGTATAGCTTTATTAGTCACCACCAGTACTTCATAAGGCTGTAAACCACTTGAAGTCGCACTTAAACGTATAGCTTCCAGAATAAAGTCGATTTTATCCTGTGAAACCACCTGGCTCGGATCGAATTTTTTGGTGGCATAACGCCATTCTAACTTACTGATTAAATCAGACATCTGGTACTTCCTTAATAATAAAGGGGAAACAAATCGGACCACAATTATACGCTTGCAGCAGGCTATTTTGTTAGTTGATCTGGTTCTGATTTATCGCATTTTATTTTGAAGCGCTTAGCTTTGTGCAGGTTGAAAACTGCAGCTCCGCCCCCAATCCAAACAGCAAAAGAGCCAATGGCCCCTTTGCTGTTCAGACTGTATCAACTGCAGTATTAGTGTTTTGCCGCGGGTGTCACGTCCACTCTTTCCATATCAGCTTCCAGTACGTCCATCGCAAACTCCAGCCTTACCAACATATCTTTATACTCCTGGCCTGTGGCTGAATACTGCCATTGCTCCAAAGCTGTGATACTGACTTTGTCAAAAGTAGCTTCAGGCACAGAACGCACAATACGCACATTACTGACTTTGCCTTGTGCAGACACATCAAACCTGGCATCTACATAACCTTCTATTTTTTGTTCGGCAGCCTGAATCGGATACTTAGGTTCAACACGCATCACAGGCGCTGGTTCATTTTTCTTTGCAGCACCTGCAGCCTGGGCGGGTTGTTGTAACCACAAGCCAGCCGTCAGCACCAGCGCTACAGCTGTAACCAGTGCTGTTTTACTGAAACCTTGCTGAGTTTGTAACTGTAATAAACGTTGTTTCATCTGTTTTATCTCTGTGTAGTGAGTAGTCAGCCCCTGCCAGCGAAACGGCGTTGGCTCTGTGTTGCTTAGTAAAGCTTTACCATAAGCAATTTTGTCTGCTGTGGATGCGTTAGCTAACACCAGCGCATCACAAGCTAATTCCTGATCCTGACGATAGGCTTCATAGGCCAGCCAACACAAAGGGTTAAACCAGAACAACATCAACACAACAAGCGCCAGCATATTGCAAAGCAAATCTCCACGGCGCCAATGTGCCAGTTCATGCTGGATGATCAGTTGTTGTTGAACCACTGAAAAACGTTGGAAAAAGTCGACAGGCAATAGGATCTTAGGCTTTAAAACCCCACTGATATAAGGCCCTTGCATCTTACTACTTAACAAACAAGGCAAATCAGATGGAAGTGAAGCGGACTCAATGAGTCTGGCCGCAGCTTTTTCTCTGAGTAGTTGCAACTGGCCACTCAGCACTACAGCGGCAAATATGATAACGCCCCCTAACCACAACCACAGCCAAAAAGAGCCGCCACTGAACTGCTGCTCAGCCTGTTGCAAACTTACCTGATACACCTTCATCACAGCGGAGCCCGCATGACTGTTCAACTGCAAGGGCGCAATAAAACACAACAACAATAAAGGCACCAGAGACCACAAGGCATACAAAGTACGGGCGCCAAATCGTGTTAACACAGAAGGCCGTAGCAGCAATAAGCTCAATAACATCAAAGACAATGGCAACAGCAGTTCCAGCAGCAGACTAATCATTGTTGTTCTCCCGCTCCCAGCGCGCTATCAGTTGTTTTAACTCGGCAATATCCTGCTCCGCCAGTTTGTCCTGCTGCGCAAAACCTGCCACTAAAGGCGCGATACGACCGGAAAATACCCGCTGAATAAAACTCTGACTTTCCTTCATCTGGTAATCAGCCTGCTGCAGCACAGGGCTATATAAATAAGCTCTGCCATCTTTTTGATAAGACACAGCCCCTTTAGTCACCAGACGGTTTAGCAGAGTTTTCACTGTTTTTTCATGCCACTGACTGGCGTCAGCCAGAGCATCAACAACTTGATTAGCTGTGGCTGGGGCTTGTTGCCAGAGTATTTTTAGTACTTCCAGCTCAGCTTGACTGATATCTTTGCTCATAAACCACCTATCGATTACAAATGTAATACATAAACTATTACACTTGTAATCGATAACTGCAAGCAGATCATAAAAATAAATTTGCGGAAAAATGCAGCAGAGCCAGATGAAAGTCCTCTGCTCTATCTCTGTTTTATCTTAACTGCCATGGCGTTCATCAGGGTTTTATTTATCGCTCTACTGACCTATGCTAGCGTCCACTTATTGCTTTGACTGAATAAAGGCGAGTCTGTATGAAATTTAGTCTTTCGGCTCTGATGATGGTTGTGGCTGCAGGAGCGGCTCAAGCTGCAACCGAACCTTTAACCGCTCAGCATTTATGGCAAGTTGCGCGTCCGGGCGCTATGACCTTATCACCCAGTGGTCAACAGCTGGCATTGACTGTCACTCGTTATGATCTGGCTGCCGATAAAGGCAATGCCGATATTCATATTCTGGATTTACGCACCCAGCAACTAACCGCCTTAACCCAGCATCCGGACTCGGATACTGCACCGGCCTGGAGCCCGGACGGTCGCCAGCTGGTGTTTGTCTCCAAACGCGGCAATGAAACTAATCAACTGTTTTTATTGCCTTTAACAGGGGGTGAAGCCAAAGCTTTAACCAAGTTACCTGTTGCAGTACAGCAGCCTAAATGGTTTCCGGATGGTCAGCGTATTTTGTTTCTGGCCAATGTACCTAAAGGTTTTAATGGTGACTTTGCTGCATTAGCTGAACAGCTCAAACAGAAAAAAGACAATAAAGTCACAGCACGGGTGACTGAAAACAGAGTCTACAGATACTGGGACCATTGGCTGACCGATGACAGCTATCCGCATTTATTTAGTATCAACATCCACACAGGTGAAATTGCCGATTTAACGCCGGGTTGGGATCGCTGGTTTAGTTTAAATGGTGATGCCGAATTTGATATCTCTATCGATGGCCGTCAGATTGCTGTCAGCGCTGTGACTAGTGCGCCCCCTTTTGATCAGATCAATCACGATATTTTACTGCTGAAAACCGATGGTTCAGGTCAGTTTGTCAATATCACAGCGGATAATCCAGCCAGTGACACTAACCCGAAATTCAGCCCTGATGGCAAAAGTCTGGTTTATGGCGCTCAGCGCAGCACCTTTTTTACTGCCGACAATAACCAGCTGATCCGCTTTGATTTTAAACCTCAACAAAAAACCAATCTGACCCAGGATTGGGATATTTCGGTCGACGACTGGGAGTTTGGCAACAATGGCACTTTGTATTTCCAGGCCGCCGATAAAGCTAAATCGGCCTTGTACAGCATGCCTTTGGCTGGTGGTCAGGTAAAACAAATTTTGCGCCAGGCTGATATTAGTCAGCTGCAGATTGGCCAACAGCAACAAGTCTATCTGGTGCAGCACAGCATGAAGCAGATGCCGGAGGTTTATGCTCTGGACAACAAAGGCCGCACCTTAAAGCAGTTGAGTCGACTGAATACCGAGCTGCAGCAAAGTATTAGTTGGGGTAAAACAGAAGAGGTCAGTTTTGCCGGCGCTGATGGCAAACTGGTGCAGGCTTACATTACCTATCCACCGAACTTTGACCCAACTAAAAAATGGCCTTTGCTGAATGTATTACACGGTGGCCCTCACAGCTATTCGGGTGACAGTTTTAGTTATCGCTGGAATACCCAGGTATTTGCTGCTGCCGGTTATGTGGTGATCCAGCCGAACTTCCATGGTTCCACCAGTTTTGGTCAGGCCTTTGCTGAATCAATTCATGGTGAGCATCCAGTGAAACCTTTTATGGATAGCGAAGCCGCTGTAGATTATATGCTGTCGCGCGGTTTTATCGATTCGACCCGTTTAGCTGCCGCTGGCGGCAGTTACGGTGGTTATCTGGTGAGCTGGATTGCAGGCCACACCGACCGCTATAAAGCGCTGATTAACCATGCGGGTGTCTATAACCTGATGGGACAGTTTGCCTCTGACGCCACAGCACACAGAGTACATGCCTATGGTGGCTCGCCCTGGAATGGTCTGGATGTGATGCAGCAATGGAACCCGGCCTTATTTGCCGATAAGTTTGTCACTCCTATGCTGATCATGCATGGTGAGCAGGATTACCGAGTTCCTGTAACTCAGGGGCTGGAAATTTACGGTGTCTACAAGGGCAAAGGCTTAGATGCTCGTTTGGTGTATTTCCCGAATGAAAACCACTGGATTTTAAAACCGAATAATTCCATTTTCTGGTTTAACGAATTTACCAGTTGGTTGCAGCGTTATGTTCCAGCGGGCCCTACAGATTGAGGTCGGATTCCTTAACCTCGCTTTATCAGCAACAGGTCCAACAGGGCCTGTTGTTGTATGACGAGCCACAATATCAGTCGATATTGGCGCTGCAGCAGATAGCGGATCAGTTGTATTCTGGCCTGCCTGCTTTGGGCTTATACATACATGGCCCTGTCGGGCGTGGCAAAACTATGCTGATGGATTTGTTTTATCAGCAGCTGGCTCTGGATGGTAAAATCCGGCTGCATTTTCATCATTTTATGGCGCGGGTGCATCAGGAACTTAAACAGCATCAGGGCGAAGCAGACCCTTTATTGCATATGGCCCAAGACTGGGCATTTAAGTACAAAGTACTGTGTTTTGACGAGTTTTTTGTCAACGACATAGGCGATGCCATGTTGCTTGGCACCTTATGGCGTTACTTATTTCAGTTTGGTGTTGTGCTGGTGACCACCTCCAATGCAGTGCCAGAAGAGCTGTATAAAAACGGCCTGCAACGTCAGCGTTTTTTACCAACCATTGATTTGCTACGCCAGCATTGCAAAGTAGTAACCTTGGATAACGGCATAGATTACCGGCGCTTAACACAAAGTCCGATGCGTTTTTACCAACAAGGCGGCACTGCGGCAGAGTTAAAACAACAGGCGCAAGAGCTATTTGGCAAAGTACAGCCCCTGCCCGACTTTGAATTGTTGGGACGAAGTTTTGCTGCGCTCTGGAGTAACGATCACGTCATAGGTTTTGATTTTATGGCGCTGTGCTCAGGGCCACGCAGCCAGCTGGATTATATGCAGTTAGCCAGCCGCTACCAGGCCATAGCAGTGCTGGACGTACCGCAATTTAGCGCTGTATCGGACACAGCCATTTTGCATGGCGTGGAAGACTGTTATCAGCGTGAACATCAGGATATCTTTATCAGCAAGCTGGACAATGAAGCCCGACGTTTTATTGCGTTGGTGGACGAATGTTATGACAGAGGGTGTTTGTTACTGCTGAGCTCTGCAGTAGCTATTTCAGACTTGTATCAGGCGAAACAGCTGGAGTTTGCTTTTGCCCGCTGTGAGTCGCGTTTATATGAAATGCAGCAGTGGTTGCCTGACCCCGCTGAAAAACAACAGCAGGCACAGACAACCTGATGACTACAAATAACGTATCCAGGCCTGCTGGCTGCGTTTTTTATACAAAGAGAATTGCTTAGTTGGGTAATATAAAGCTGCCGCTAATAGCACGCTAGTCAGCCAGATCCACCCCATATGTTCCATGCCAAAGCCTACTCCCTGATTTGGGCCGTACACCGCCAACACAATCCGATACAGCACCAGCAAGACATACAAATGCAGTATGTAGAAAAACATCGGTGCCGAACCAAAGTTCACCAGCACCTGAGTCCAGTTGCCTTGTTGTTTCTCCAGCGTAAACAACAGTAAAAACATCAGACCTAAGGTCACCAACAAGTAATTTAATGAAGGTGGATACTTGGTCAGATTCAGGATCGACATCAGGCTGGTCAGCAGATCCGGATACAGCTGCCAATCGAGTGTTTCACCATAGATATTAAAACCACGCAGCACAATAAACAGCAGCAGACAGCCTGCACCCAATTGCAACAACAAACGGCCTCTGTGCTCTGCAGACATAGTTTTACTGTATAAAGGCCCTGCCAGATAACCCAAAATAATTACCCCTATCCAGGGTAAAACCGGGTAACTGGCTTTAATTTTCACAGCCCCTTCACTGACTAAAAAATTACGGTCATGCAAAATAGTCCATAAACTGTAGCCCCACTCATCCGGTTGAAAGCTGACAGGTGTCAGTAAGTTGTGGCCAAAGACAATACTAAAACCCAGCAAAGCCAACACAGCTTTTGGCCACTGACTGACCAGAGCCAACACCACCATACTCAAACCTATAGCCCAAATCACCTGTAACCAGATAGTGTGATAAGAACCCATCCATGAAAAATTGATGATGGTGACTTCCAGCGCTATTAAAAACAGACCTCTTTTCAATAGGAAGCCACGGGCCGAACGTGCCGGGCCATTCGCTGGATTGGCATACAACCAGGCCGACAAACCTGTTAAAAACACAAATACCGGTGCACATAAATGCGCGGCAAAACGGCTAAAAAACAAGCTGGCGGACGTTTCATCCAGATCCATAGGATCCAACACCTGCATATGATAAAAAAACCGCTCCCGCACATGGTCCAGCAACATAATCAGCATCACCAGCCCGCGCATCATATCGATGCTTTGAATGCGGCTACGGATAAAGGCTTGATCAGAATGCATAGGTCAGACTCACTTTATACGAGCGTGGCTCACCCGGCACTGTCCAGAGCGCTGAATAGGAGTTATGGATATAGAACTTATCGAACAAGTTATCGACATTTAGCTGAGCTTTCCAGTTCTGATCTAAATCAGCAGCCCAGGACAGGCCAAATAAAGTATGGGATGGCAACATATAACTACTATCGACTGAATCGCCGAGTCGTTTGGCGACATGATTAACACGCAGCCCTAATCGGCTTTCGACTGAACCCAGTGGTAACAACTGAGTCAGCATCAGGCTGGCATTGTGTTTAGGAATATTCACCAGACGACTACCAGCCGGCACATTGACCCCCCAGTCGATGTTGATCATATCGTTGGCGGTTTGAGTATCCAGGAAGGCATAAGACAATTGAGCTGAAAGCTGTTCTGTCAGCTGTCCTTGTAAGTCAAGCTCAATACCACGGCTGGTGGCTTCACCTAAAGTGGCAGAGAACCCCACATTGACCGGATCTGAAGTCAGGATATTGGATTTTTTCGCATCAAAAAATGCCACAGTGCCTGTGACACCCGAAGTAGTGAATTTCGCACCAATCTCATAAGAGTCACTTAACTCTGGATCAAAAGGGTTACCGGCATAATCAGTACCGCTTAAAGGAAGGAAACCTTCGGAATAGCTGCTGTAGAAGCTTAATTCTGGGTTTACTTCATACACCAAACCAATACGAGGGCTGACTTGAGTGCCGCTTTTGTCCGAACGGGTGGCTTTTAACAGCTCCTGAATATCCTGCTGATAATCGTCAAAACGTAGGCCCAGCAATAACTTCCAATGCTGTGTCAGATCCATCTGATCCTGCAGATAGACACCCCAGGCTTTTTGGCTTTCCAGATTCTCATACAAAGGCGCTGGAGAAGTTGCTGTTCCGCCATACACTGGGTTAAAAATATCTAAAGCGTAAGTACCTTTTGGACCACGAAACCGTGACAACAAGGTATACAAATCATAATCGTAGCCATCAGCGCCTATCAGAAGATGATGCACAATACCGGCAGTATTTAAATGACCACTTAATTCAAAACGTACTGAGGTATCTTCAGCCTGATAATCACGGTAACGGCGCTGACGGGTTAAGGTTTTGCCATCGTCAAACAAGGACTGGCGAGCGGCCGCTAACTCCGCATCAGACGAAAAACCATTTAAAGAGGAGTCGCGATAACCTAAACCTGCTAAAAAAGACCAGTCGTCGCTTAGGCTGGTTTCATAAGATAACTGATGACCAGTGGCTTCAATTTCGGTAGGGCCATCGCCAGGTTCACCTAAATAACGTGAGCGTGGCACAGTATTAAAATCGCCATTTAACACTACTATGCCGCGGTCAAATAACTGCTCTTGTTTCAGGTATTCAAACTCGTATAACAAGGCGGATTTATCATCCAGATCAATACGTACCGAAGGGGTAAATACTTGTTTTTCGCTGCTGACATAGTCGCGGAAGCTACCGTAATCCTGCACTGCGCCATTAATACGTACCGCTACATTGTCACTGATACCGTTAGTGTAATCGGCTTCTACTCTGTGCTGATCAAAACGGCCAGTAGAGACTTGCAGGTAACCTTCCTGCTGTTTTTGTGGTTTACGGGTGACCACATTGATAGTGCCACCAGGCTCTGAACGGCCATAAAGTGCTGAGCCCGGGCCTTTTAAAATTTCGACATATTCCACATTGGATAAGTCGCGATGACCACTGAAACCACGGCCGCCGTTAAAACCATTGATTAAATAACCGGATGGCATATTTTCATTGCCAGGAAAACCACGCAGCGAAAAACTATCCCATAAACCACCACCGTTATTCTGCCGTGAAATGCTGGCAGAAAAATCCAAAGCATCCTGAAAACGCGTTAAGGCATTATCTTGCAATACACTTTTGTCGATGACGCTAATAGACTGAGGTAAAGACTGGGCCGGAATATCGCCACGGTAAGCCTGGCGATATAGCACTTCGATACGCTCAATATCCTCTGCTGTCTCGGCCAGAGCAACAGGAACAGCGGCGATAAAGCCAAGAGAAAGCATAAGAAAAGACAGTTTAAAATTTAGACTTAGATGGTGGCTTGGCATGATGTTTTTAGTCCGGTCACTACAAAAGATTGGGCTGAATCGATAAAGTCAGGATTAAAATGATACAATATAACATATCTGTAAGCCAACAGATTTATCGGATCTCTTTGTGGTTCTGACGGCAAAGCAGCTTGAATAAGCCAGCCTCTGCCCCGATACTGCCTGTATAAAAGCTTTTCTCAATCGATGTGAGTGATAGATGGAACAATGGTTACAGCAGTTGCTGACTGAATATCAGGCTTATGCCCTGCTGATTTTATTTTTACTGACTTTTGCTGAATCTGTGGCTGTGTTGGGTTTGTTGGTGCCAGGCACTGCGCTAATGTTTAGTTTTGGTGTGCTGATTGGTGCAGAACAAATGGGCTTCTGGACTGCCTGCATGGTCGCCGCAGCAGCAGGTTTAGTAGGTGACTCTTTGTCTTATCTGGCTGGTCGCAAATTCAGGCCTCAACTGGAAAGCTGGAACTGGTTATCACGCCAGCAAAAAGAGTTAGATAAAATCAGTGGTGCTTTAGAAAACAATGTCTGGCTGGCGATAGTGGCAGGACGTTTTATTGGTCCAAGCCGGCCGCTATTACCTCTGCTCGCCGGTATGTTGCAGTTAGCACCATCACGTTATTTCCCAGCGGCCACTCTGGCTTGTGTATTGTGGCCCATCGCTTATTTCCTGCCTGGTATTTTGGCTGGTGTAGCCTGGCAGCTCAAAGGCACCAACCTGACCTTGTTTTACAGCTTGCTGGCCGGCTCAGTGGTATTGGCTATATTAAGCAGCTACTTGCTAAAAAAGTACTTACAACACAAAGAGCAGGACAAACCTAAACACCACTGGTTTTGGGGTTCTTTAGTTAGTATCTTCCTGACCGCTTTTTTGTTTTTTGAATTAAGCCAGCATCCGGCTACGCCTTTGTACTTAAAAGAGTTATCCGGATTAATGTTTTGATCAGATATGAATGACGCAATGCCACTTCGTGGCGATTGCATCCTACATTTGACGCTTTAGTCCCGGCCTAATTTAGATAATAAATGCCGTCTGACCGTCGGCCATTCGCAGGCGATAATGGAATAGACCACAGTGTCTCGTACTGAGCCGTCTTTTAAAATCATATGCTGGCGCAAGATACCGTCCATTTTAGCGCCCAAACGTTCTATGGCTTTGCGCGAGCTGTGATTAAAAAAGTGAGTGCGAAACTCTGCAGCTATAGCCTGATGTCTCTCAAATAAATTACTTAATAACAAAAATTTAGCTTCAGTATTTATCGCTGTGCGCCGCACAGATTCTGCATACCAGGTATAACCAATCAAGGCTCTTCTGCTGGCTTCATCCACCATATAGTAACGACTGGTGCCAACGACTTTTCCTGTCATTTTGCAACGCACCACATAAGGTACAGCTCCTTGCGCTTTGCTGGCTAAAGCCTCTTGCACATAAGCTGGCATTTCTTCCACTGTAGGCACCATGGCATACCAGAGTTTCCAGCTTTCACCATCAGCAACGGCTTGCTGCAAATCTGCTATATGCGACAACGCCATAGGTTCCAACCGGACAAATTCGCCTTCTAAAACCTCATTCTTTAACCATGTCATCTTTTCTAATCCTTTATTTTTTAACCTTGCCAGTTTTTAACCTTGCCACTCTCTACCCATGCCAATGCTGCCGCAGCTTTTGTAACAGGAACTCAGATAAGGCTTTTAGCACAGGCGATGAAGACAACCTTTGCACCGCCAATAAATACAAAGGGGCTTGCTCAGTTTTATAGTCAGGCAACAACTTCAGCAAAGCGCCGGAGCCTAAGTCAGACAGAATATCCAAACGTGATTTATAGGCAATACCTAAACCTGCCACAGCCCAGCGCCTGACAACATCGCCATCGTCTGCTACTAAAGCACCACGCACTTGTACTTGTTGTAATTGTCCATCTAACCAGAACTGCCATTTGCTATGCACAGCTTCTCCCAACACCAGCTGTAACACCTGATGCGAGCTGATGTCATCTGGTCGCTCTGGCGCACCACAGCGGCGAATATAATCAGGGGAAGCACAAAGCACCCTATGATTATCTGGTACTAAAGGTAGAGCAATCAGCTGTGAATCTTTAGGTTCGCCATAACGTAAGGCTAAATCCACAGGCTGACGGCCTAAATCAGCTAAGCGGTCACTGACCCGGATTTTCAGCTGCAATTTAGGGTGCTGCTGCTGAAACTCCGCCAGCCACAAAGCCATGCTATTACGACCAAAATCGGACGGCATAGATAAGGTCAGTTCGCCGGATAGCTGCTCTTTGCCCTGTTGTAATACTTGCTGGCCCTGCCCCAGCAGTTGAATAGCCTGACGGGCATAATCCAGATAGGCCATACCAGCTGCGGTGAGCCTTAAACTGCGGGTAGAACGCAAAATCAGTTGAGTATTCAGTTGCTGCTCCAGTCGTTTTAACGCCACACTGGCCAGCGCAGGCGAAAGATCCAGCTCACGCGCAGCAGCAGAAATAGAACCTAAATCAGCAGTTAATACAAAAAGTTGTAAGTCGTCACTTCTTAGCATCATTATCAAATAAATTTTGAAACTGAATCCAAATTTAGCATATTTTTCTAAATAGTCAGCACCTATAGACTAGCTCTATTGATCCAATGGAGTATTCAGATGAAAGCCATAGTTTATAGTCAAAATTTACCAGCCACAGATCCACAATCTTTGTACGACACAGAGCTGCCCACGCCAACGCCGGGCGAACATGATCTGCTGGTTGCTGTGAAAGCTGTATCCGTCAATCCGGTCGATACCAAAATACGCCGCAATGCCGACACTCAGGGCCAGCAAAGAGTATTAGGCTGGGATGCGGCAGGTGTTGTGACCGCAGTAGGCAGCGCAGTCACTGGTTTTAAGGCAGGCGATGAAGTCTGGTATGCAGGTGCCATAGATAAGCCGGGCTCAAATAGCGAGTTTCAGCTGGTGGATCAGCGAATAGCCAGCCATAAACCAAAAAGTTTAAGTTTCAGCCAAGCAGCAGCTTTGCCTTTAACCGCTATCACAGCTTGGGAATTGTTATTCGACCGTCTGGAACTGAATGAGCACAACAGCAAAGGTAAATCTCTGCTGGTGATTGGCGCCGCGGGCGGCGTAGGTTCGGTGCTATTACAACTGGCGCGACAAAAAACCCAGTTAAAAGTGATTGGGACAGCCTCAAGACCTGAGACTAGTGAATGGGTAAAAACCTTAGGTGCAGATTTAGTGCTGGATCATAAAAAGCCAATGGCAGCACAACTGAAAACTCTGGGCTTACCTGAAGTAGATTATGTCATTAGCCTGACTCATACCGACCATCACTTTAACGACATCATCGAACTAATTAAACCACAAGGCAAACTGGCGCTGATAGACGACCCTGAACCTATTGATGTGCGCCAACTGAAACGCAAGAGCCTGTCCTTGCATTGGGAGCTGATGTTTACCCGATCTTTGTACCAAACCGAAGATATGAGTGCTCAACAGCAGTTATTACAACAGGTGGCGGATATGGTGGATGCTGGTCAGCTTAAAACAACCTTAAACGCAGACTTTGGCACTATTAACGCCGAAAATCTGCGTAAGGCTCACCAGTTGATTGAAAGCCAACAAGCTATTGGAAAATTGGTCTTAACCGGTTTTTAATGCACAGGGCAGGAGTTCAGGGCAATCTGTTATTGTGAGCTGAGAAGTCCGGCACAGTGCGGTGATAGTCCTGTCCGACTAAGGCTGATGTAACAATAAAATCCGCTGTGGCTTTATTACAAGCCACAGGGATATTCCATACCACAGCTAAACGGATCAGCGCCTTAACATCAGGATCATGAGGCTGAGACGACAGCGGATCCCAAAAGAACACCAGCCAATCAATTTTCTGCTCAGCAATTAAAGCTCCAATTTGCTGGTCGCCGCCCAAAGGACCGCTGGCCAGACACAATACTTCTTTGTTTAACGCTTCATTCAGTAAACGACCTGTGGTGCCTGTCGCTACCAATTGCTTATCCTGAAAAAAATCAGCGTGTTGTTTTACCCAGGCCAGCAACTCAGCCTTTTTTCCATCATGCGCTACTAAAGCTATAGTTTTCATTGTTCTACTCCTTAAGATTGCTGCAAGCATACACCGAGTTTTTCATAGAGTTCAGCATACTTTGCCAAAGTATTTACTATTGCAATCAGGCGACAAGCCATCGAGTCCCAAGGAGCATAGTCCACTATGTGACTTGGGCGAGTGAGCGTAGGCAACAACGCTGCGGCTGCAAGTACGAAGACAAATAAAAAAAGCCCGGCAAAAGCCGGGCAAACAACCAAGGTCCACGTAAAAACTCGGTACTTGGGGTGAGACTGGAAAGTCTCTGCTATCAACCGACGATTTTTTTCATCGCGGTCATATAGCCCCTTAACTTTTTGCCAACCAGCTCAACAGGATGCTGGCGGATTGCTTCGTTGACAGCAATCAGGCGGATATTGTCTACACCATTGGCTGCAGAGCTTAAACCCTTGCCCACATACTCAGTGCTCAGCTTGTTAACGAAATCACGTAACAGCGGCACTGCAGCGTTACTGAACAGGTAGTTACCGTATTCAGCAGTGTCTGAAATCACCACGTTCATTTCGTACAAACGTTTACGCGCTATGGTATTGGCGATCAACGGTGTTTCATGCAATGACTCGTAATAAGCTGATTCTTCGACAATACCTGCAGCAACCATGGTTTCGAACGCCAGCTCAACACCGGCTTTTACCATAGCGACAAACAAAATGCCGCGGTCGAAATAATCCTGCTCTGGAATTTGTTCGCTGGATACCGGCGCATTCTCAAAACCAGATTGACGAGTTTCTTCGCGCCAGCCAAACAACTGCTTATCATCATTGGCCCAATCGGCCATCATGGTGCGGGAGAATTCACCGCTGATGATATCGTCCATATGTTTTTCAAACAGCGGACGTAAGGTAACCTTTAATTCTTCAGCTAAATCATAAGCTTTGATTTTGGCCGGGTTCGACAAACGGTCCATCATGTGAGTGATGCCGCCGTGTTTTAAAGCTTCAGTTACAGTCTCCCAGCCAAACTGGATTAACTTGGCGGCATAACCAGGCTCCACACCTTCAGCCACTAACTTGTCGTACGCCAGAATAGAGCCGGTTTGCAACATGCCACATAAAATGGTTTGTTCGCCCATTAAGTCAGATTTCACTTCGGCGACAAAAGACGACTCCAGTACCCCGGCACGATCACCACCTGTTGCTGAAGCGTACGCTTTGGCAATTTCTAAACCTAGACCTTTAGGGTCGTTTTCAGGGTGCACTGCAATCAGCGTTGGCACACCAAAACCACGTTTGTATTCTTCACGTACTTCAGTACCTGGGCACTTAGGCGCCACCATCACTACAGTGATGTCTTTACGAATTTGTGTGCCTTCTTCCACAATATTGAAACCGTGCGAATACGCCAAAGTGGCACCTTGTTTCATCAATGGCATCACGGCTTTAACAACACTGGTATGCTGCTTATCTGGCGTCAGGTTTAATACTAAATCTGCAGTTGGAATTAACTCTTCGTACGTGCCTACTTTAAATCCATTGTCAGAAGCGTTCTGGAACGACTTACGTTTGGCGGCGATAGCTTCAGCACGCAAGGCATAAGAAATATCCAGACCTGAGTCGCGCATATTCAGGCCCTGGTTTAAGCCCTGAGCACCACAACCAACAATCACCACTTTCCAGCCTTTCAATAAGTCAGAGCCTTTCGCGAACTCTTCTTTGGCCATAAAACGGCATTTACCTAACTGTTTTAACTGCTGACGCAAATTCAATGTATTGAAGTAGTTACTCATAACAAATCCCAACAAATTCTTTTAGCTGGCTAACCATTGTGCGCAGCGTAACAGGGCAGAGAAGTCATGCACTGTTTTGATGCCTTTGAGAATAAAACAGTGCAATGATTGCGTGAAGTGATATATTCACAATACAGTATTTCACTTTATGCAACACAAACGCTCAGTGCGGAGACACTTATGGATATTCGCAACGCCCAGCTTTTTTTACACCTGGCCAGCAGCCTGAACTTTGCCCGCACCAGCGAACAAATGTATGTCAGCCCTTCGACCTTAAGCCGGGTGATCCAGCGCATGGAAGAAGAGCTTAGTGTTGAGTTGTTTCAGCGGGATAATAGATCAGTACGGCTAACCTTGGCAGGCCAAAAGGTACAGGCCTTCGTGAAGAGTTACTTAGAGCAGTGGCACCAGTTGCAAATAGCTTTGAGTGAAACCAGCGCATCGCTAAGCGGCGAAATCCGCTTGTTTTGCACTGTCACCGCCAGCTTTAGTCATCTGCCCGCTATATTGGATAAATTCCGTTTAGTCTGCCCTTTGGCCGAAATTAAGCTGATTACAGGAGATGCCTCAGCAGCCTTGGAGAAAGTAAAACAAGACGAAGCCGATATAGCGCTTGCTGTGTACCCTGAACATTTCCCACTGAATATGGCCTTTCGCAGTATTGCCAAAGTGCCGCTGCAATTGATAGCGCCTGTGATCCCCTGCAAAACCAATGATTTGCTTAGCCAAAGCCCTATTCCATGGGATTCAGTACCTTTTATTCTGCCTGAGCATGGTCCTGTACGTAGTCGCTTCGAGTTATGGCGTAAAGCCCGTATTAGTGAACCCAAGGTGGTCGCTAAAGTAGAAGGTCATGAAGCTATGGTCAGCATGGTAGCATTGGGTACTGGGGTGGCCTTGGTGCCCGCTGTAGTGGCACAGCAAAGCCCGGCACGAGACAGAGTGAGGTATTTAACGCAAGGCGATGAATTTGCGCCTTTTGATCTAGGTTTATGTACTTTATCAAAGCGGTTGCATGAGCCATTATTAAGAGCATTTTGGCAGGTTGCATCTGAGCTGATCTAACTCAGATGCGTATCTATAAAGCCAGTTTCGCTCTGCGAGTTATTTCACGACGCGCAGGTGTGAAACTTTTTTGCCTTTGTTTGGATCAGTAGGCTCGTCATCCGGCGGCGTATCGCCGTCGTGACGCATGTCTTCGTCAGACACAGCTTCCAGATGATGAATATCATCCTCTGTGTCTTCTTCTGCATCAAACATAGTACCAGCCCCATTTTCGCGGGCATAAATAGCCAATACAGCTTTGATGGGTACTGTCAGCGCAAAAGGTTTGCCACCAAATCGGGCGTTAAAGGTAATCACCTCATTACCCATTAGCATGTTGCCTACAGCTGACGGCAGAATATTCAACACGATCTGTCCATTCTGGATATGTTGAGTCGGTACCTTACAACCCTTAACACTGGTGTTCACGACCAGATAAGGGGTTAAGTTGTTATCCACTATCCATTCATAAAAAGCCCGGATTAAATAAGGTTTGTTCGACGTCATCTCCATCAGTAACCACGCCCCCGACGAATTTCCCGCTCAGCTTCAGTTAACGACTGCTGAAAACCGTCACGTTCAAAAATACGGGTCATATAAGTTTGCAGCAACTTGCTACCTGTGCCTGTCAGTTCAATACCAAACATCGGCAAGCGCCAGAGTAAAGCAGCCAGATAACAATCAATCAGGCTATACTCGTCGCTCATAAAATACGGATGTTCCTGAAACAATGGCGCCATAGCCAATAAGCCTTCGCGTAAATCACGACGGGCTATTGCAGCGTCCGGACCATCCTGCAGAATTTTTTCGGCTAAACCATACCAGTCTTTTTCAATGCGATGCATCATTAAACGGGCATTCGCTCGGGCTACCGGGTACACCGGCATTAACGGTGGGTGTGGAAAGCGCTCGTCCAGATATTCATTAATAATATCGGCTTTAAATAAAGCCAAATCTCTGTCCATCAAAGTGGGCAAAGAACCATAAGGATTAACCTCATAGACATCTTCAGGCAGGCTCTCTGTGCTGACCTGAATAATATCTACCGTGACGCCTTTCTCCGCCAGTACCATTCTGACCTGATGACAGTACATGTCATTTGCTGTTGAAAACAAGGTCATCACAGCACGTCTGTTGGCAGAAATCGCCATAGGATCCTCCGGTTATAAATATAAATACAAAGGGGCCTCGCGGCCCCCTTTAAAGGCTAACACTACAGTCCTTAGTGGACATCTCTCCAGTACTCTTTCTTCAACAGGAAAGCGAAGATAAAGAAGATACCTAAGAAAATCAGAACTTTAATACCTAAGCTACGCGATTCCAGTTTGGAAGGCTCGCCGACGTATTCCAGATAGTTCACCAGGTCAGCTACTGCACGGTCGTATTCTTCCGTACTCAGTTCACCTGAACCATCGGTCTTAATACCTACATCCACTTCTGTTGGCACACCATCGACCAAACGTGTTTCAGTAGCTTTGTAAGGAATACCTTGCAGCTCCTGTAACACGTGTGGCATACCGACCAGAGGGAATACTTCATTGTTCACACCGAATGGACGGCTTGGGTCCGCATAGAAGGTGCGCAAGTAAGTGTAAATCCAGTCTGGACCACGCACACGGGCTACGTTAGTCAAATCTGGTGGCGCAGCACCAAACCAGTTCGCCAGGTCCGCTTTAGGAGCTGCGTTTTTAATATGGTCACCCACTTTATTCGCAGTAAAACCTAAAGTTGCCATACCTACGTCATCAGGGATCCCTAAATCACGGAAAGTACGGGAATAGCGCTGGTACTGCATCTGGTGGCATCCTAAGCAGTAGTTCTGGAACATACGAGCACCACGTTGCAGTGACTCTTTGTCCGTCAGATCAATAGGTGCTTTATCTAAATGCACAGTATGACCACCAGCTGCCATAGCTGCGCTGGATGCTACCAGCGCAAGTACAGTAAATAACTTTTTAATCATCAGGATAACCTCACTGGCAACGGCTTGGTTTTCTCGTTTTTACTGTAGAACCATAACAGACCAAAGTAAGCAAAATAAGTAAACGAGAAAATCTGCGCTAACAAGGTATAAGTTGGAGTCGCAGGTAACACACCCAACACACCCAAGACCACAAAGCTGATACAGAACATAGTCAAGTTAGCTTTGTGCAGATTGCTACGGTAACGAACTGAACGAACCGGGCAACGATCTAACCATGGCAATAAAGCCAGGAAGATAATAGCCAGGAACATAAAAATTGCACCAAACAGCTGATCAGGTACAGCACGTAAAATGGCGTAGAAAGGTGTGAAGTACCAAACCGGCGCTATATGATCAGGGGTCTTCATCGGGTTTGCCGGTTCAAAGTTTGGCGGCTCGAGGAAGAAACCACCACCTTCTGGCGCAAAGAAAATAACCCAGCAGAAAATAAACAGGAAACCGACCACACCTACTATATCCTTCACCGTGTAGTAAGGATGGAAAGGAATAGCATCAACGATAATCTTCTTACCGCCTTTAGTAAAATACTGATGGAAAGTAAATTTGTCAGACACATTGTCTTCAATTTTCTCACCGGTATTTTCACGTTTTACATCAATACCGTCCGGGTTGTTTGAACCCACTTCATGCAGAGCGATGATGTGCAGGAACACCAGAACCACTAACACCAATGGCAGAGCAATAACGTGTAATGCGAAGAAACGGTTTAAAGTAGCGCCTGAAATAACGTAGTCACCACGGATCCACAAGGTTAAATCATCACCAATCACCGGAATAACACCGAAGATAGAGATAATAACCTGAGCGCCCCAGAACGACATCTGGCCCCATGGTAACAAATAACCCATAAAAGCTTCAGCCATTAAGACTAAGAAAATCAGCATACCGAAGATCCACAGCAGTTCCCGTGGTTTCTGGTAAGAACCATACATCATGCCACGCAGCATATGCAGGTAGACCACAACAAAGAAGGCAGAAGCACCGGTGGAGTGCATATAACGCAGCAACCAGCCGTAGTCGACATCACGCATGATGTATTCAACAGAAGCAAAAGCGCCCTCAGCTGTAGGAACAAAGTTCATGGTTAACCAAATACCGGTCAAGATTTGGTTCACTAGTACTAACATGGCTAAAGAGCCAAAGAAGTACCAGAAGTTAAAGTTTTTTGGCGCTGGGTACTGCATCACATGGAGATTCATCTTCTCCATAAATGGCATGCGGTACTCAATCCAGCTCATAAAGTTTTTAAACATTAAGCTGTCCCCTCATCTTCACCAATCAAAATGGTGGTGTCATCGACAAACATATAAGGTGGGATCATCAGGTTTTTAGGCGCTGGAACGCCAGAGAACACGCGACCAGCCATATCGTAGGTAGAACCATGGCATGGACAGAAGAAACCAGAAGGAATGCCTTCAACCTGAGCATCGAAATCTTTCATCAGGTAAGTTGGTGAACAGCCCAGGTGAGTACAGATCCCCACAGCGACAAAAATTTCAGGCTTTTTCGAACGATGATCGTTTTTAGCGTAATCAGGTTGTTGCGGTTCTTCTGAGGCAGGGTCACGAAGTTTATCTACTGATTTGGTCAGACTTTCCAGCATAGCTGGTGTCCGTTTCACGATCCATACTGGCTTACCGCGCCACTCAACCCGTATTAACTGCCCGTCTTCGAGTTTACTAATGTCAGCGGTGACTGCAGCACCAGCTTGTTTAGCTTTTTCACTCGGATTCCAGGAAGCAATAAAGGGAACAGCAGCTCCAATCGCACCAACCCCACCAACTACAGAAGTTGCTATGGTCAGAAAGCGACGGCGACCATGATCTACAGGCGCATTGCTCATCCACTCATCTCCACGTTAAACGCTTAAATGTTGATATTTTAAGCGGCTGAATTACAGCGATTATTATAAGTTGAAAAATACGGCGGATCATAATGAAAAGCCCTGCTTTACACAAGGATTTAGCCGAATTCTCTTTGTTCTGGCATCAGTTTTTCGACGAAATACAAAACCAGAATAGTCAGTAAAACTTTGCATCACCATGTTTTAACCTGAAAAAGACCTTTCTGCCATGATCAAGCTCAACAGTAGCAGATTTCATGCAAAGAAAATTCACCGCTATTGGAATCCGTCTTAAGCAAGATAATTCTGAATCAATAGTGATGCAGCTCTGAGGCGAAGCAGGTAGTGAAAAGCAGATAATAAAAAACCCGGTACAAGACCGGGTTCTTTGCAACAAAAAACGAATTAACGTTTTGAGTACTGTGGACGCTTACGAGCTTTATGCAGACCCACTTTCTTACGTTCAACTTTACGGGCGTCACGAGTGACGAAACCAGCTTTACGTAATGCAGGGCGCAGAGACTCGTCGAACTCCATCAGAGCGCGGGTGATACCGTGGCGGATTGCGCCAGCCTGACCAGAAATACCACCACCTTTAACAGTGACGTATAAGTCAAACTTGCCTACCATTTCCACTAACTCTAATGGTTGCATCACAACCATACGAGCAGTTTCACGACCGAAGTATTCAGTGATAGAGCGTTGGTTGATAACGATGTTACCTGAACCTGCTTTGATGAATACACGAGCTGTAGAGGTCTTACGACGACCAGTACCGTAATATTGATTAGTTGCCATGTTCTGCTCCGATTAGATATCTAAAACTTGCGGTTGCTGAGCAGCATGTTGATGCTCGGCGCCTGCATATACTTTTAACTTACGGAACATAGCGCGGCCCAGAGGACCTTTAGGCAACATACCTTTTACGGCTGCTTCCAATACCATCTCCGGCTTCTTCACAAGCAGTTTTTCAAAGTTAATTTCTTTGATACCACCTGGGAAACCACTGTGAGAGTAGTACATTTTGTTTTTTGCTTTGTTACCAGTGACTGTCACTTTGTCAGCGTTTACAACGATGATGTAATCACCGGTGTCAACGTGTGGAGTGTACTCTGGCTTGTGCTTTCCGCGTAAACGAAGAGCGATCTCAGTTGCGATACGACCAAGTGTCTTACCTGTTGCATCAACAACGAACCAGTCACGTTGCACGCTTTCTGGCTTAGCAGTAAAAGTTTTCATCTAAAAACTACCCAAAAAAAATAACACTGTTACACCTAACACAATCTTCATTGTGTCGCTTATCGCACCCCTTCGAGTACATAAACTGCCAGGCTACGGCAGTTTCAGGCTGTAACGTGGGCCGGCCGCGGATTATATAGTAACCAATGATAAAAAACAGCCATTTAACGAAAAAATTAAGGTAAATGTTGTTTCGCCAGATAATCATGCGATTGCATTTCCTGCAAACGACTTAAACAGCGCTTAAATTCAAAGGATAAAATGCCTTCTGTGTAAAGTTGTTCCATAGGCACTGCGGCTGAAATAATCAGTTTAACGTGACGTTCATAGAACTCATCAACCAGGGCGATAAAACGTCTGGCGACATCATCACGGGTCTGTCCCATCTGCGTCACATTGGACAACAATACAGTGTGATAACACTTACTCAATTCCATGTAGTCGTATTGGCTGCGAGCTGTCTCGCAAAGTTCTGGGAAATCAAACCAGATAATGCCATCGGCCTCTTTGCGACTGGTTAAAGTCCGGCCGGCAATTTCAATCTGGGCCTTATCCTGACGCGGTTCAACCGATAGTGCCAGGAAGTATTCAGCCAGATTGCTGTCGGCTTTTTCATCCAGCGGCGAATGATAAATTTCAGCCTGAGTCAAAGTACGAAGCCGGTAATCGATACCACTGTCGACATTGACAGTTTCAGTGTATTGCTTGATCAGTGCTATTGCGGGCAGAAAGCGCGCACGTTGCAGACCATTGCGATACAAACCATCCGGCTCGATGTTCGAGGTTGCCACCAGTGTAATACCGCGGGCAAACAGTTCTTGCATCAGGGTGCCTAAAATCATCGCATCGGTGATATCTGAGACAAAAAACTCATCAAAACACAAAATATCGGTTTCAGCTTTAAAGCGATCAGCCACTATTTTTAACGGGTCCGAAACGCCAGGCAAAGATTTCAGCTCCTGATGCACCTTATGCATAAAGCGATGAAAGTGGATACGTAGCTTGCGAGTTGTCGGCAGGCACTCATAAAAGGTGTCCACCAGATAAGTTTTCCCCCGGCCTACCCCGCCCCAGAAATAAAGTCCTTTCAATGGCTCTGTTTTGGGCCTTTTTCCCAGCAATTTATCGAAGAAACCTTGCTTAACAGGTTTATCCTGCACAAATTGCTGATACAGACGTTCCAGATGTTGCACCGCATTTTGCTGGGCCGCATCAAACAGAAAATCATCACGTTTGAGGTCTTGTTGATATTTTTGCAGTGGTGTAGTCATGCCGGATATTGAAAAATAAGCCAATTAACCCTAAATAATGGTCGTAATAGTAACATGCCTTACCACTCTGGATAAGAAGATAGGTTAAACTATTGTTGAACTAACTAATTTTTCAGGAGTTGTTATGACTGTTACTTTTGCCTTGGCCTGGTTAATAGCTGGCTTAGTGGTTGGCATAGTGGCAACCCGCTTGTACTGTTTGCGTCAATTTAATCAAAGCAAACTTCAGGTGGAGCTAAACGAAACCAAACAACAGCTGCAACAATATCGTAGCGATGTGACAGAACATGTGGAAACGACCCATCAACTGATGAGTCAGCTCCACGAAAACTACGAAAAAATTGCCCGCCACATGGCGCAGACCAAGATGCAGTTGATCGAAAGACCAACTTTTGATAACCGCAGTGAGCTGAATTATTTCTCAGCTGACACTACGGCACAAATACGCCAGTCGATCCACAAACTGGATGAGCGTCGCAAAGTAAAGGATGAACCATCCTATCAACCGCTGGATTATTCCAATACCGCCAGTGGTTTAATGAAAAATAAAACTGAGCAAAACTCATCGGGCAACTGAACTTTTCGACTGGTAAAGCATTCTTAGTGACGTCATCTGTACCTTAGTGAAGTCACTTGTACGAAGGAGCATTACCTACTATGAAGTCGCAGTTATCTTTAGTCAGTATCAGTATTTTTGCCGCTTTACTGCTGGCGCAGCCTGCGCCAGCTCAAGCCAAGTTGCCTTTTTTTGGCGCAGGCGATCAGGAAATGCCTAGTCTGGCTCCTATGTTGGAGAATGTAACTCCAGCTGTTGTAAACATCTCAGTGGCAGGTAGCCGCGAAGTACGTCAGCGCTTGCCTGGTGCTTTAGAGCAATTCCTCGGTCGTGGTGGTGAGCTACGTCAGGAACAACCTTTCCGTGGTTTGGGTTCAGGTGTCATCATTGATGCCAAAAAAGGCTATGTAGTCACCAACCACCATGTGATCAACGAAGCCTCTGAAATTCAGGTGACCTTAAAAGACGGTCGCAGCTTTAAAGCCAAAAAGATTGGTGAAGATCCTGAAAGCGATATCGCACTACTACAAATCGAAGCTGAAGATCTGACTCAAGTCGCTTTGGCCGACTCGGATGCCTTAAAAGTGGGTGATTTCACTGTGGCCATAGGTAATCCTTTTGGTTTAGGCCAAACCGTCACTTCAGGTATTGTCAGTGCCCTGGGCCGCGGTGGCTTGGGTATTGAAGGTTATGAAGACTTTATCCAAACGGATGCCGCCATCAATAGTGGCAACTCAGGTGGCGCTTTAGTCAATCTCAAAGGCGAACTCATCGGTATTAACACAGCGATCCTGGGACCGAATGGCGGCAACATCGGCATTGGTTTCGCTATTCCAGCCAATATGATGAAAAACCTGGTGGCTCAATTTATTGAATATGGCGAAGTGCGTCGCGGTGCTTTAGGTGTAAGGGGTGGCGACTTAAACGCTGAAATAGCTAAAGCCATGAAAGTGAAAGCCAATAAAGGAGGCTGGGTGCAGGAAGTTATACCTGGTTCGGCGGCCGATAAAGCGGGTTTGAAAAGTGGTGACATTATTACTCATCTGAACGGTAAGCAGATTGATTCTTTTACCGAAATCAGAGCTAAGATCGCCACTTTAGGCGTAGGTAAAGAAATTAGCTTGGGTATCTTGCGCGAAGATAAAGCCATGACAGTAAAAGTGACACTGGAAGCGGCTGAAGCAACTACAGCAGAAGCTAAAACACTACACCCTATGCTGGAAGGTGTCACCTTAAGTGATGGTAAAACCCCGGATGGTGAAAAAGGTATTGTCATAGATGAAGTCGCTGCGCGATCACCAGCTGCTGCTTTAGGGCTGGAGAAAGGTGACGTCATTGTCGGTGTTAGCCGCAGCCGTGTGACAACCACTAAAGAGCTACGTGAGATACTGAGTAAAAGCTCTGGCGTGATAGCGCTGCAGGTACAACGCGGTGAACGTATCCTTTATGTACTAATACGTTAACTTTTTGCAGTAGCAAGCCTGTGGCTTGCTACTGCTCCCGTTATTTTAGTGTTATGCTTGCAAAATCTTTCAGTTTCTTAATTTCTTCCTGTGCCCAAACTTCTGATAAGTCTATTAAAAAGTGTCGCTTACGGTCTGGCAATCGCTATGCTGTGGCTGGTCTTTTTCAACCAGGAACAAGGATTGAAGCTGAATTTTTGGCAGCAAAAAGAGCAGCTGCCTGCGCCTGTTTCCTATTCTAAAGCAGTACGTGCTGCAGCACCTGCAGTGGTCAATGTCTATACCAAAAGCACCACTCAAGACCCACGTTCTTACCAAAGCCGTACTATAGAGCGCCAGGAACTGGGCTCTGGTGTCATTATGAATGCTCAGGGTTATGTACTCACAAACTACCATGTGGTCTATGGTGCTGATCAAATTTCTGTAGCATTGCAGGACGGTAGAGTCTTTGATGCCGTGCTGATTGGTCAGGATCAATTGACGGACTTAGCCGTACTCTATGTTGAAGCAGATAACTTGCCTGTGATACCGCAAGATGCCAGTTTAGAGCCTCAGGTGGGTGATGTAGTGCTCGCGATAGGTAACCCATTTAACTTAGGCCAGGCTATTACTCAAGGCGTGATCAGCGCAACAGGCCGCGCCGGGTTAAGCCCTGCCAATGGTTATGCTGACTTTATGCAAATGGATGCAGCCATTAATGCCGGTAATTCTGGTGGCGCTTTAATTAACAGCAATGGTGTTTTAGTTGGAATCAATACTGCGGCTTTTCAGCGGCAGCGTAATCAGGACATTCAAGGGATATTTTTTGCAGTACCCTATCGTTTAGCCAGCAATGTATTGCAGAAACTGATCCAGCATGGTCGGGTGATCCGTGGTTATTTAGGCGTCAGTGGTGATCCCGTGGTCAACCCTGCCGGCGATCTGATGATATCCACAGCGCAAACCTTATTTGGTGTGAAAATCAGCGCCATCGAACCTTTAAGCCCTGCAGCTATAGCAGGTTTACAGGTCGGCGACGTGTTGCAGAAAATCAATGGTGAAACACTGACCAGCGTGCATCATGCGCTGGATTTAATAGCCGAAACACCACCTGATACGACTTTGCAAATGTCCATCGAACGCGGTGGGAAAGCTTTGACTGTGCCAGTGGTGATCAGAGAACTGAACTAAGCATTCAAGCGGACACAAAAAAGCCAGTGACTAGCACTGGCTTTTTTGTTTAAAGCAACAGATCAGGCTGGAGCATTGATGCGCTGAATATTAGCGCCCAAACCTTTTAGCTTGTACTCGATTTGCTCGTAACCACGGTCGATATGGTAAATACGATCAACCACTGTCTCTCCCTCAGCTACTAAACCTGCAATCACTAAGCTGGCGGAAGCTCTTAAATCGGTTGCCATCACCTGAGCGCCCATCAGCTTATCTGTATGCTTAATCAGCGCTGTATTGCCTTCCAGCTGAATATCTGCGCCCATACGTTGTAACTCAGGCACATGCATAAAGCGGTTTTCAAAAATGGTTTCAGTCACCATACCTACACCTTCAGCCACCACATTCAACACAGTAAACTGTGCTTGCATGTCGGTAGGGAAACCTGGGTGAGGTACTGTTTTTACATTGACTGATTTTAAGGTTCGGCCTGTCATGTTCAGACGGATCCAATCCGGTCCGGTAGTCACGTCAGCGCCAGCTCCCGTAGTTTCTCCAGCACGACTTCAAGTTCAGCTGGCGATGCATTTAAGCAGGTGACATCACCGCCTGTTACAGCAGCTGCAACTAAAAAAGTACCGGTTTCAATCCGATCAGGTAATACAGTGTGACGTGCGCCGTGCAGCTTTTCTTTACCGGTAATACGGATGGTATCAGTGCCTGCGCCCTGAATATCCGCACCCATAGCAATCAGATACTTGGCTAGGTCCACCACTTCAGGCTCACGTGCAGCGTTTTCAATGATAGTTAAACCGTCAGCCAGCACCGCAGCCATCATCAGGTTTTCAGTGCCTGTGACACTGACTATATCCATGAAAATATGAGCCCCCTTTAAGCGGGTCGCTTTGGCTTTGATATAGCCAGCTTCCACTGTGATCTCGGCACCCATTTTGCGCAGACCATCGATATGAAGATTCACCGGACGTGCCCCAATGGCACAGCCGCCAGGTAAGGACACTTCGGCATGACCGAAACGGGCTAACAAAGGCCCTAAGGCCAAAATAGAGGCGCGCATGGTTTTCACCAGCTCGTAAGGTGCCATTTGACTATGAATAGCAGTTGCATCCACTGTCACCTGATGGTCATCACGGCTAACGTCAGCACCAAAAATACGCAACAATTTAAAGGTGGTATCAATGTCTTTTAATACAGGAACATTGCTAAGCACCGAAGGCTGCTCTGCCAGAATAGTGGCAAATAAAATAGGAAGTGCGGCGTTTTTAGCGCCGGAAATAACAACGTCACCTTTTAAAGTGGCGCCGCCTGAAACCAGAAATTGTTGCATTTTTAACTACTATACAGGTGGGTTAAGTAATTTTTCACGGCGCCATTGAGTCGGCGTGAAGGTTTTTATTGAAACAGCGTGAATACTACCATCAGCAATAGCCGCCATCAAAGGGGCATAAATCATTTGTTGCTGCTTCACCCGGCTCACACCGTCAAAACAGTCACCTATTGCCGTCACAGCGTAATGATTGCCTTCGGCTTTAACATAGACTTCAGCCAGCTTTAATTCTTCGGTTAACAGTTGCTCAATGTCATTACACTGCATGGCCTTTATCCTCTTTTTCTAGTGGCAACAAAGCCAACACATCTGACAACTGCGCCAGAGAAATTAACTGCTCCGGCACACGACGCATTTGGATAGTCAAACCCAGTTTAGTAGCTTGCGCCACCTGATGTAGTAACCAGGCAAGACCTGCTGTGTCCACTAAAGCCAGTTCGCTGAAATCAAACACTACAGTGCCATTCAATTTTTTTAATAACTTAAATGGCCACTGGGTTGGCACTGTGTCCCGGTCTAAAGCTCCGGTAAAAAACAGAGTCTGTTCTTGCTGACTAATTTTTAGCATCATTACCCTGCAAAGGAGCTGTGATAGGAGCTTTTGATTTTTCGATTAACAGTGCGGTGACGCTGGCTAAACCTTGTTGACGGATCAGGTTACCCAACTCTGCTCTTTTGCTGTCCAGCAGAGAAATGCCCTCAGCCACCATGTCAAACACCTGCCAGTTTTGAGCATCTTTAGCACGGCGCAGTTTAAACTCGATATTGATATCTGGTTTGCCCGGATCAATAACGCGGGTTTTGATGGTGACAATATTCTGATTACCTACGGCTTTGGCTGGTTCAAAAATTACTTTTTGATTTTTATACTGGGTCAGAGCACCAGCATAAGTCGCCACCATATAATCTTTAAAAGCCACCACAAAAGCGTCACGCTCTTCTGGTTTGGTTTGTTTGATGTAGTTGCCTATCACGCGAAACGCGGCATAACGGCTATCAATGTAAGGCACTAACTCTTCATTGACGATAACGCGTAAATGCTCCAAATCTTTTTGGATCACAGGTTGATCAGCAGAAATACGGCGAAAGGTTTGATCCGCTACAGATTCAATCATTTTGTACGGGTCATCATAAGTTTTTACTTCAGCGGCGCTAGCCTGAGCAACCAGCCCAAAAGAAATCAGCGCAGTAGCTGCGATTTTTACCAGCAAATTTTTCATGCTTAGTTACTTCCTCTATTAAATAAGAATTGGCCAATCAACTCTTCCAGTACGATAGCCGACTTGGTGTCCTCTACATAATCACCACTTTTCAGAATGCTGACTGTTTCGTCGACAAAACCAGGTTGTAACCCTAAATACTGTTCACCCAATAAACCTGAGGTCAAAATAGCCACTGAGCTGGTTTCAGGAAAATTGTTGTATTGGCTGTCAATTTCCATCGCCACTACAGGTGAGTACTCTTCAGTATTCAATTCAATAGAACGCACACGCCCCACAACCACGCCTCCTACCTTAATAGGAGAACGCACTTTTAAGCCGCCAATATTTTCAAACTTGGCATACAGCATGTAAGTCTGACCAGAGCCTGTCATACCGCTGTTCGCTACTTTCAGAGATAACAACAAAAAAGCGGCGATAGCCAGAGCAACAAATAAACCTACCAACACTTCGATTCTGCGAGATGTCATTTTTTATCCACCAAACATTACAGCTGTTAATATAAAGTCAAAACCTAAGACCGCTAAAGAAGAGGTGACTACTGTCTGTGTGGTCGCCTGACTGATCCCTTCAGAGGTTGGAACCGCATCAAAGCCTTTATGTAAGGCTATCCAGGTCACAATCAAGGCAAAGACAACACTTTTAATCACACCGTTCAGAATATCCTGCTGGAAGTCGACATTGGCCTGCATGGCTGACCAATAACCACCACCATCCACACCTAACCAGTCCACACCCACCAGATGGCCACCTAAAATACCTACGGCAGTAAAGATCAAAGCCAGTAATGGCATGCTGATCACACCAGCCCAAAAACGGGGAGCGATAATACGGCGCAGCGGGTCCACAGCCATCATCTCCATACCGGAGAGCTGCTCTGTTGCTTTCATCAGGCCAATTTCAGCCGTCAAAGCACTACCTGCGCGCCCCGCAAACAATAACGCTGTAACCACAGGGCCTAACTCACGCAGCAGGCTCAAAGCCACCAAGGGGCCTAACATTTGTTCGGCGCCAAATTTAGACAGTACAGTGTAGCCTTGTAACGCCAGCACCATACCGATAAACAACCCCGAGACCAGAATAATCAGTAAAGACAGCACACCCACCACGTACAACTGCTTTAGCAACAAAGGAAAACTTTTGCGCGGTGTTGGCCAGGCAATCAGGGCACCAAACAACATTAAAGTTGCACGACCCATACCCTGGATTTTAGCAATACTGTGCTGTCCGAGTTGCTGTAACTTATCCACTATCACTTCGCTAACTCCATTAATTCAGTACTGTAATTGGCTGCTTTAAAGTGGAAAGGTACAGGACCATCAGACTGTCCCTGTAAAAACTGTTGCACTAAGGCAGAAGGATGAGCGCGAAGTTCATCTGGCGTGCCCTGCCCTATCACTTTTCGTTCAGCGACTACATAAACATAGTCGGCAATACTCATCACTTCATTCACATCGTGGGATACAACCACAGAAGTTAAGCCCAAAGCGTTATTCAGTGAACGGATCAAGCGCACTATCACGCCCATTGAGATAGGATCCTGTCCGGCAAAAGGCTCATCGTACATAATAAATTGCGGGTCCAGTGCAATGGCACGGGCCAAAGCCGCTCGTCGCGCCATACCGCCAGAGAGCTCTGCTGGCATTAAATCGCGAGCACCACGCAATCCTACGGCCTCGAGCTTCATCAACACCATCAAACGGATGATGTCTTCAGGCAAGCGGGTATGCTCGCGGATAGGAAAAGCGACATTGTCATACACAGACATCTCACTGAACATGGCGCCACTTTGGAACAACATGCCCATTTTTTGCCTGGCTTTGTACAAATCTTTACGACTAAGCTGCGGAATATTCTGACCATCGACCAGAATTTTGCCCTGTTCAGGTTTTAGCTGACCACCGATAAGACGCAATAATGTGGTTTTACCAATACCACTTGGCCCCATAATGGCGGTGACTTTGCCACGCTGAAACTGCATGCTCATGTCGTCATAGATCACACGGTCACCGCGTTTAAACGTCAGGTGCTGAATGTCTACCAGAATATCTGACACGTTGATCCTCGTTGATAAAAAACAGTAGCGCGTATCGCTAAAATTAAAGGCGCGCAATATACCTAGGCACAGCAACGACTTCAAGCGAAGCGGATTCACAGAGGCCTGCTATTGTATAGGTTTTTCGCCGCAACAACCTTATAAAAAATAGTAACAACTGATTGCAAAAACAGAATAATGTGATTGTTTTACGTAATCTTTTGCATTTAGGTCAGAGAAGCACGAAAATATCAGCCTCTGTGTATGGGCATAAAGTGTGCCGCGCTGAAAATGAATCGCAGCTTAATATTTCAGCTCTGCCTGGCCTAAGTGATTGGTTTTGCATATAGCATCCAAACAATAGAGCTGGATAATCACGCAGATTTTCTTACTGGATCCTTTCCAAAGAACTACAGATCCAACTAAGTTGACAATGGCTATTAAATGGGGATTTTTGCATGACTCTGGATTTTCGCCCTCAGGCTCTACAGGTATTACAGATTGAAGCCACAGCAGTCACCCAACTGGCCGCTTACATAGATGAGAGTTTTAATTCGGCTTGTCAGATGATGTTTGACTGCACAGGTCGGGTCATTGTCATTGGCATGGGTAAATCGGGTCATATTGCCAATAAAATTGCAGCCACCTTAGCCTCCACCGGCACACCAGCATTTTTTGTGCATCCGGCTGAGGCCAGTCATGGCGACTTAGGCATGATCACCAGTGACGATGTGGTCCTTGCCATTTCCAACTCAGGTGAAACCGCAGAGGTTCTGGCTATAGTGCCAGTACTAAAACGTCGTGGTATCAAACTGATCAGTATGACAGGTCGCCCTGAATCGACTTTAGCCACCTTATCCAATGTCCATCTCTGTGTTCGGGTAGAACAGGAAGCTTGCCCTTTAGGACTGGCCCCTACAGCCAGCACCACAGCAACCTTGGCTATGGGTGATGCAATAGCAGTAGCGCTATTGGATGTGCGGGGCTTTTCTGCTGATGACTTTGCTTTATCTCATCCGGGTGGCAGCTTAGGGCGTCGTTTGTTATTACGACTGGAAGATGTGATGCACAGTGGTGAGGCTTTGCCAGTGGTTCATCACCAGGTCAGTCTGAAAGAAGCACTATTGGAAATATCCCGTAAAGGTTTGGGCATGACGGCTATTGTCGATGATGCCGGCAAACTGGCAGGTTTATTTACCGATGGCGATTTACGCCGCGTTCTGGATCAACAAGTCGATTTACATCAGGCCAGTATTGCCAGTCTGATGACCAAAAACTGTATCACGGCTAAACCTGCTATGCTGGCGGCAGAAGCCTTACAAGTGATGGAACAACGAAAAATTAACGGGCTTATCGTAGTCAATGAGCAACAACAGCCTGTAGGTGCGCTGAATATGCATGATTTATTAAAAGCCGGAGTACTCTGATGTCGTCTTTATTTTCACAGATGTATCAAGCCATCAGCCCGGAGCTGGAACAAAAAGCGCAGCACATCCGTTTATTGATTTGTGATGTCGACGGTGTGTTTTCTGACGGCCGTATTTATATGGGCAACCAGGGCGAAGAACTCAAAGCTTTTCATACCCGCGATGGCTATGGCATTAAAGCGCTGCGTCATGCCGGTATTGAAGTGGCTGTGATTACTGGCCGTCGTTCAGAGATAGTGCTGCAACGTATGACCTCACTGACCGTACCTTACATTTATCAGGGGCAGGAAAATAAACTCGCTGCTTTTGCTGAACTCCAGCAAATACTGGGACTCCAAGCGTCACAAATCGCCTTTATGGGTGATGACTTAGCGGACTGGGCCGTAATGCAACACTGTGGATTAAGCGTTGCAGTTCAGGATGCACATCCTTACCTTGTGTTGCATGCAGACTACCGTTGTCAATTACCCGGGGGTTTTGGTGCAGTACGTGAACTTTGCGATTTGCTACTGACCGCTCAGGGCAAATTTGCTGAATTTTCAGGAAGCAGTACATGATCCGTCAATTCCTCTGGTTAGTGCTGATCGTAGCGGGTGCTGCGGGTTTTTACAGTTGGCAACTGCTGGATCAGGAACAAAGCGGCACGCCAGCCAATCAGGACAGTCAACCTGATTATGTGGCGCAAGATCTGACACGGATGATTTATAACGAGGAAGGCCATCTGTCGGATTTAATCCGGGCTCAACGCATGGAACACTTCGAGCGCTTTGGTTTTTTACAATTTGATTTCCCTATCTACACCATTTATCAGGAAAAAGTGCCATTATGGCAAGTGACAAGCGAGCAGGCTGTGCTTTATCCTGACGATAAACTTATTCTTGAACACAGAGTGGAACTGCGCAATATGGCGACAGACCCACTCTTTACCCGAATAGAAACCAATGCAGTTGAGCTATTGTTCAACAGCAATACGCTGCAATCGAGCGAACAAGTGCGGATTTTTGGGCTGGGTTTCCAGATCACAGGCCAAGGCATGCAGGCCGATTTGAACGCACAGAATATAGAGCTGAAAAAGCATACTAAAACGGTTTATTACAATGAAAAGTAACATTATTTTATTGAGTATCGCTCTGACATTCAGTAGCGTCGTTCAGGCAGGACCTGATGATTTCAAAAAAGAAATTCAGGTCGGTTCTGATCGCCAGTTTGGCTCGATCAAAGACAAGGTGATGACTTTTGTCGATAACGTCAAAGTAGAGCAAGGCAGCTTACTGATTGAAGCCGACAAACTTGAAGTCATTGCCAGCGCGGGGAAAGGCAAAGAGGTGTTTATTGCTTCAGGCCAACCAGCCACCTATTCACAGCTGCTCGATGGTGAAAAGCCAATCAAAGCCAGTGCGAATGAAATCCGCTACGACGTAGCCAATGGCACGCTGGTGCTGACTGGTAATGCGGAACTGAGTCAAAATGGCAGCATGGTGCAAGGTGCAGTGATTAAATACAACCTTGAAAAACAAGAGCTGGAAGCGGAGTCTGACGGTAAAAAAACCGAACGAGTGACGACTGTGTTCAGCCCGGAAGGAAAACAAGAATGAAGTTAGTCGCGTCCCATCTGGCTAAAAGTTATAAAGGCCGTCAGGTGGTCAAAGACGTCAGTCTGGAAGTGAATGCAGGTCAAATTGTCGGTTTACTTGGGCCAAATGGTGCGGGAAAGACCACAACCTTTTATATGATTGTCGGCTTAGTCCCTTCCGATAAAGGCGAAATCACTTTGGATGGCAAAGAGATCACTTTTGATCCCATTCATGCCCGCGCCCGTTCCGGCATTGGCTACCTGCCGCAGGAAAGCTCAATATTCCGCAAACTAACGGTCTACGACAACCTGCTGGCCATTTTGCAGCATCGCAAAGATTTAACCGAAGAGCAGCGCGAAGAAAAAGCAGATGCGCTGCTGGACGAATTTCATATAGGCCATATCCGTAATAGCCTGGGCATGAGTTTATCCGGTGGTGAACGTCGCCGGGTGGAAATAGCCAGAGCATTGGCCGCAGATCCGGCATTTATCCTTTTAGATGAACCTTTTGCTGGTGTTGATCCTATTTCAGTGTTAGATATTAAAAAAATCATTCAGCATCTGTGCCAACGAGGTATAGGCGTGCTGATCACTGACCACAATGTGCGCGAAACTCTTGATGTCTGTGAAATTGCCTATATTGTAAGTCATGGAGAACTGATTGCTGCAGGTACCCCGGCTGAGGTTTTAGCAAACCAACAAGTTCGTGATGTCTACCTTGGTGAGCAATTCAGGTTATAGTTTAAAACAACATCCGAATAGGGTTGTTTGGAGAAAATAAGAAGTACATGAAACCGTCTCTGCAACTTCGTCTTGGTCAGCAGCTCACAATGACTCCGCAATTGCAGCAAGCAATAAAACTGCTGCAATTATCTACCATTGAACTGCAACAGGAAATTCAGGAAGCGCTGGATGCTAATCCTTTGCTTGAAGCTGAAGACGACTATGCTGTATTTCAGGAACCTTCCTCTAAAGATCTAAATCATGGCGCCGAGTTTGATTCCGCTGACTACGACATCAGCCATGATGAGCATTACGAACCTGAAGTCAAAGACAGCAGCGAAGCGATGTCCGAGCAAAACATCAAAGAAGATTTGCCACTGGATAGCCATTGGGATGATTTAGTCAGCGCAGCCCCTGTAGCAGGCGCTAATAACTTCAATGGCGATGAAGATACGGTGTTTCAGGGCGAAACCACAGAAAGCCTGCAGGACTATTTACGTTGGCAAATGCAGCTAACACCTTTTTCCGACACTGACCGAACCATTGCCGAAATCATCATCGAAGCGATCGACGAAAACGGTTTACTGACGATAGATACAGACGAAATTCTTGAGTCTTTGGGCATGCCTGATGTGGAAGCGGACGAAGTCGAAGCGGTAATCAAACGTATCCAGTTATTCGACCCTGTTGGTGTCGGAGCCCGCAGCATTCAGGAGTGTTTATTGGTACAACTGCGCCAATTCGATCCTAAAACTCCTTATCTGGCGGAAACTCGGCATATTATTAAAGAATATACTGACTTTTTAGCCAACAGAGATTTCCGTTCTCTGATGCGTGTGACTAAACTCAAAGAAGATGATTTAAAAGAAGTGATGCGGCTTATTCACAGCCTGAACCCACGACCTGGGGCAGATGTGATTCGACAAGAACAGTCCTATGTGATTCCGGATGTGTCGGTGGCGAAAATTAAAGGACGCTGGATGGTTGAGCTCAACCTGATGCGATGCCAAAAATCAGAATAAACGAGCAATACGCCGCCATGTCACGTAACGCCCGTAACGCATCCGATGGTCAATTTATTCGCTCCCATTTGCAGGAAGCCAAGTGGTTTTTAAAGAGTCTGGAAAGTCGCAACGAAACTTTACTTAAAGTGGCCAACTGCATAGTGCAGCAACAACAGGCTTTCTTTGAGCACGGTGAAGAAGCCATGAAACCCATGGTGTTAAACGATGTCGCAGAGATGGTGGGCATGCATGAATCAACTATTTCCCGTGTGACCACACAAAAATATATGCACACTCCCAGAGGAATATTTGAACTTAAGTTCTTTTTCTCCAGTCATGTAAGTACAGAGAGTGGCGGTGAATGTTCATCCACCGCAATCCGCGCCTTTATAAAAAAATTGGTGGCGGCGGAAAATCCTGCCAAACCTTTGAGTGATAGCAGGATGGCAGAAATACTGTCAGAACAAGGGATTAATGTCGCACGGCGTACCATTGCCAAGTATCGTGAAGCCTTGTTTATTCCGCCGTCTAATCAGCGCAAGAGCTTGCTTTAACAGCTCTAAAAAGAAGGAAGAGTCTATGCAAATCAACTTAACTGGTCGTCATGTAGAAATCACTGAAGCACTGAGAGAGTACGTCGATAGCAAATTTTCCAAACTTGAACGTCATTTTGATCATATTAATAATGTACATGTAGTGCTGAACGTGGAAAAATTGAAGCAGATTGCAGAGGCTAAGTTACACCTCAATGGAGGTGAAGTATTCGCTGTATCGGAAGACGAAAATATGTACGCTGCGATAGACCAGCTGATCGATAAACTGGATCGCCAAGTTATTAAACATAAAGAGAAAATTTCTCGTCATTGATTCTGAAACTATGAACCTGAGCTCAATGTTATCGGAGGACTGCACCAAGAGTGCGGTCCTTTTTAATAGTAAAAAACGCATTCTGGAATACATAGCTGAACTGGCACATCAGCGTTTACCGGAAGTCCCTGAGTACAACATACTCGAAGCCCTGATGAGCCGCGAGAAACTCGGTTCCACAGGTATTGGCGGTGGTATTGCCATTCCTCATGGCAAACTAAAAAATGTCACTACGCCTTTGCTGGTGTTTGTTGTCAGCAAGGATCCAATACAGTTTGATGCTATTGATAACCAGGCTGTCGATATTTTTTGTGCCATCCTGATCCCAGAAAATCAATGTCAGACACATTTATCCACCTTGTCCGGCATAGCCCGTATGCTCAGTCAGAAAGAATTCACCAAAAAAATCCGTCACAGTGCCAGCAGCCATGATTTGTATCAATTGCTGATGGTGGGAGCTGAACAGGTGTTGGCAAAATGAAGTTATTGGTCGTCAGCGGTCGATCGGGTTCGGGCAAATCTGTTGCCCTGCGCGTCATGGAAGATCTTGGTTATTATTGTGTAGATAACATCCCGGTTAATTTACTGCCGACTTTAGCGAATGCCGTGATGGGTCAATATGAACGGGTTGCTGTCAGTATCGACGTGCGCAACTTGCCACAAGACCCGGATGAGCTGACCGATATTCTGTCTTATCTGCCGCACAAAGTTGATCTGACCATTCTTTACCTCGACGCCGACCATACCAGCCTGATTAAACGCTTCAGTGAGACACGTCGCTTGCATCCGCTGTCGCATCAAGCCATGTCACTGGATGAAGCCATACAACGCGAACAGCAGCTACTGGACCCCATCTCCAGCCGCGCAGATTTGTATCTGGATACCACAGAGCTGAACGTGCATCAGCTGGCAGAGCAGCTTAGAGAGCGTATTCTGGGGCAAAAAACTGGCCGGCTAGTTATTTTGTTTGAATCTTTTGGTTTTAAATACGGTATTCCCAAAGATGCTGACTATGTATTTGATGCGCGCTTTTTACCAAACCCACATTGGGAACCAGAGCTGAAGATCCTGACAGGATTAGATAAACCTGTACAAAACTATCTGTCATCTCAGGCGGTAGTGGCTCAATATATCTGGCAAATCAATCAGTTTATCGGTACCTGGTTACCGCATTTAGAACGCAATAATCGCAGCTATCTGACGATTGCCATAGGCTGTACCGGCGGACAACACCGTTCTGTGTACATCGCTGAATCTCTGGCAGAAAGTTACCGTTTACAACGCGAAGACGTACAAATCCGTCACCGCGAATTGGTAAGACATCATGGCCGATAAACTTCGACAAACAGTCACCATAGTCAATCAACTGGGTTTACACGCCAGAGCTGCCACTAAGCTGGTGCAGTTATGTCGTCAGTTTGATGCAAAAATTGAATTACAACAGGAAGGCCAGACCGCAGATGCCAGCAGCGTGCTCGCATTGTTGATGCTGGCAAGCAGCAAAGGTAAAACTTTGGAAGTCTGTACTGAAGGTGCTCAGGCGCAAGAGGCACTGAGTGCTGTGGTGGCTTTGATTGAAAACGGTTTTGACGAAGAAAACTAATAGACCCTGCCGCAGATCTCACTAAAGATCTGCTTTTTGTTGCCCTGATGTCCGTTCTGCGCTGTCCAGCTTTAAGTGCAATGCCGCTTTAATCAGCATATGGGCTGTAATGGGTGCCGTAATAAATAAAAACAACGCGATAAGCAATTGCTGCAAACTCAGCTCGCCTTTGACGAAGTTAAAATAAGCCATAGAAGACAACACCAAAGCCCCCAAACCTAAGGTTGTAGCTTTAGTCGGGCCATGCAAACGGGTGTAGAAGTCCGGTAGTTTCACCAGCGCTACCGAGCCCATTAAAACAAATAACGAACCCGCCACAGCCAAGAGTGCCACTAGCCATTCAATCATGCTCATCTGTTACTCCTTATTCGCTGACTTACTCAATAATATCGCCGCGCAGCAAAAACTTACAAACAGCCACTGTGCTGACAAAACCTAACATGGCGATCAGTAACGCCACTTCAAAATTTAAGCTGGTGCCCAGATAAATGCCGTACAGCAGCAGCAGCGCTATGCTGTTGATATACATGGTATCCAGTGCCAACAAACGATCCACCACTGAAGGCCCGCGAATAGCGGCGTATAAATTCAGCACCAGCGCCAAACCTACCACCACAAAACAACCTTGTAGTATTAAAGCCAGCATTAAAATATCTCCTTTAATGGTGCTTCATAGCGTTGTTTCACCTGATCAATCAGTTCTGCTTCATCTGCTAAATCCAACACATGCAGCAGTAAAAAACGCTGCTCTGCGCCTTCAGCATTGAGTGACAGCACATCAGCACTAACAGTACCTGGAGTTAAAGATACAGTGCTCGCCAGTATGGTAATGGCCAGATTATCCGTTAAATCCAGCGGTACTAAAACAAAAGCAGGCCGCAGTTTTTTGTTAGGACCCAACACCAGCCTAATCACCTGCAGGTTAGCGACAATAATATCCCACAGCACCATCAAGCCATAAGTGAGAGCTGCGCCAGGCTTTTTAATACCGGGCTGGATCAAACGAAACTTATGGATAAGTAAAGGGATCAGCCAGGCCAGCAACAAACCAAAAAACAGATGGATCAACGCCACACTGTTATTCAGTAATAACCAGACCAGAAACAAAAACAGGCTACGGACAGGGGTTGGCCACCAGTTCTTTAAAGACAACATTAGAAGGCTCCCGGACTAAGATTGGCAATTTGCTGTAACTGCACCGCAGCAGCCTGACACCAGGTCGTTAATGGTCCGGCAAACAAGCTTAATAGTGGACTCGCTGCGACCAGCAACAGTAAAGCGCTGGTGCGGCGACTTCCAGCAAGACGAGCGTCAACATCTGAGCCTGATACCTGCCAGAACAGAATGCTACCCGCTCTGCTCAGAGCAATCAGCAACACCACACTGCTGCCTAGTAAAAATGACCAGTACCACAACATGGCGCCGCCTTGCGGCACAGCCTGCAGCAGTAATAGCTTGCCTATAAAACCAGAAAAAGGAGGCATGCCTACAATACTGAGCGCCACGACAATAAAAGCAGTGCCAAGTAACACAGGCTGAGCGATTTTGCGGCCGTTCACCAGCCTATCCCCAGCTTTGCCACGCTGGTTAGCAATCAAATCCGCCAGTAAAAACAAAGCCGCCGTAGCAAGCGTTGAGTGCACCAGATAATACAACAGCGCCTGCACCGACTCCGGTGTGCCTAAAGATAAAATAGCGACCAAAGCCCCTACCGATACAATCACCAGATAGCTGGCCATTTTGCGTAAGTCTTCGCTGGCCAAAACACCCAACACACCCATCACTATGGTTAGTAAGCCCGTCCACCACAACACAGGGAACACCCAGCTGGCGACAAAACCTGCATCCTGCAATACCATTGCAAAAACGCGTAATAAGCTATAAATACCTACTTTAGTCATAATGGCAAACAAAGCAGCCACTGCTGGTGAAGCGGAAGAATAGGCATTGCCTAACCAAAAATGCAAAGGCATCACAGCAGCTTTTAAGCCAAACACCACCAAGAGTAATGCAACTGCAGCCTGTAATAATTGCAGTTGAGTGTCAGACAAAGCGGCCACTTTGGTGCCTAAATCCAGCATATTTAAGGTGCCTGTAGCGCCATAAATCAGCGCCAGCGCAAATAAAAATAGCGCAGAACCAACTAGATTCAGAATCACATAATGCACTGCTGCTTTGGTCTTGGCTTTACCACCGCCATGGATCATTAAGGAGTACGAGGCAATCAACAGCACTTCAAAAAATACAAACAAGTTAAATAAGTCAGCGGTTAAAAAGGCGCCGTTAATCCCCATCAGTTGGAAATGTAGTAAGGCGTGGAAAAAAGGACCGTTTTCATCTTCACCACTGCTGGCATATAAACTGGCCGCCAAAGCTAACACAGAGGTCAGACACAACATCAGACTGCTGACTTGGTCCAGCAGTAGGCTGATGCCAAAAGGCGCAGGCCAGTTGCCCAGTTGATAGAGTTGGGCCGGGCCATCCGTGCTTTGAATCACCAGCATCACACTCAGCAGCACCAGTACCGCAGAGCCTCCGACACTTAAGCAGCGGCGTAGTAACAAGTTCTGATCAAAAGGCGGCAGCATCGTCAGCAGAGCCACTAACAAAGGCCAGAGAATAGGCAGGATAATCAAATGGTTCATGACGAAGCCCCCTGTCGGGTATTTTTCGCTACCGGCAATTTACCGTCGACATGATCATTACCTAAATCAGCGCGGGCGCGGATAGACAACACCACCAGAAAAGCCGTCATCGCAAAACCAATGACGATGGCGGTTAATACCAAGGCTTGAGGCAAAGGGTCAGCATAGTCTTCTGTCGCTTTAAGCACAGCGCCAGCTCCCATCTTTAAACCACCACTGGCAAAAATGAATAAATTGACGGCGTAAGACAACATGGTCAGCCCCAGCATCACGGCGAAGGTTCTGGCCCGTAAAATCAGAAAGACGGCACTGCAGGTTAAAACCCCTATGATGATTGCAACCAGTAATTCCATTAGTTTTGCCCCTCATGCACAGGTCTATGGTCCGTGGTCATTTTGCCCAGATTGGCCAAAATCATCAGCGTAGACCCTACTACGGTCAGATAAACCCCTAAATCAAAAGCGATAGCGCTGGCCAGCTCAATTTCGCCTAAAAGCGGTAACTGGAAGTAATCAAACCAGGAGGTTAAAAAAGGTCGCTCAAACAGCCAACTGGCGGCGCCTGTCAGGGCGGAAATCAGCACACCTGCCGCAACCAGCCTATGGTATTCCAGCGTCAGCCGCTGTTTTACCCAATCCACGCCTTGGGCTACATACTGCAAAATAATAGCGATAGCCGTGATTAAACCCGCCACAAATCCGCCACCTGGTAAGTTATGACCACGGAAAAAGATATACACCGAGACCAGCAGCGCCAGAGGCAATAAAGCCTGTGACACTACAGCCAGCAGCATAGGGTGTTTATCCAGCGCCCATTGCCGTCCTTGTGCGTCTGAGGTGGGTTTAAATAAAGGCAACCGGGTTAATAACTTAAAGATCCCTAAAGCGGCAATGCCCAATACGGTAATTTCGCCCAAGGTATCAAAACCGCGGAAGTCGACCAGAATGACGTTAACGACGTTATAGCCACCGCCCCCTGTTTTAGCATTGGCCAGGAAAAAGTCAGAGATCCGCTGCTGCGGCTCCAGCATCATGGCGTAACTTAAACTGCCAATCACCACACCACAGACAGAAGCTATAGCTCCATCACGAATAAGTCGGCCAGCATTGGATGCCCTGCTGATTTTATGCGGCAGGAAAAACAGCGCCAACATCAGCAGTACTATGGTCACCACTTCAACAGACAACTGAGTTAACGCCAGATCCGGTGCTGAAAAACGCACAAAAATCAGCGTCACAACCAGACCCACGATAGAGATCATCACCAAGGCCAATAAACGCTGGCGTTGACACAATACGGTTGCAAAAGCAGCGATGATAGCGACCAGTACGGCAGTTAACATCAGGCCATCTACAGGTAACATAGTGTTATGCTGCGTAAACTGGCCCATTTGCTGTAGCGGCCAAATTAGCAATACGATAACGATTAGGAACATCCACAATAAATAGCGTTGCAACTCAGAAGACTCAAACTTCTGATGCCATTTTTGCGCAGTGCTTAGCAAGGCTTTTATCTTTTGCTCGAATAACACCAAAGGATTCAACTCGGGCAACTCAGCCTGGAAACGAAATAAGTGCTTGCGGTTCAGGTACAGCAAAATACCTAAAGTCAGCGCCATCACACTCATCATCAGCGGCAAATTCACACCATGCCAAATCGATAAACTGTATTCAGGTAAAGGTCCGCCTAATGCGGCGCTAGAAGCGACAGCCAATAAATCTCCCACAATGTATTGCGGAGCTAAACCCACCAAAATACAAAGCGCCACTAAAATTTCGACCGGCACCCGCATATAACGGGGTGGTTCATGCGGAGTGCGGGGCAAACCCTTCGGCTGGCCGTTAAAAAATACGTCATGAATAAAACGGGCTGAATAAGCCACAGATAAAGTGGCCGCTACTGTAGCCAGCACAGGGATCAGCCAGGACAATGCGCCTAACACATCCTGGTGCAGCGTTTCGGCAAAAAACATCTCTTTGGATAAGAAGCCATTGAGTAAAGGCACCCCAGCCATAGATGCTGATGCCACCATAGCGAGCGTGGCTGTTACCGGCATAAATTGCCAGAGTCCGTTCAGTTTTCGCATATCCCGCGAACCGGATTCATGGTCGATAATACCTGCAGCCATAAACAACGAGGCTTTAAAAATAGCGTGATTGATAATATGAAAAATCGCAGCCACTGTGGCCAAGTCAGTGTCTAAACCCAGCAACAAGGTAATCAAACCCAAATGACTAATGGTGGAATAAGCCAGCAAGCCTTTCAAATCGTGCTGGAACAAAGCCAGATAAGCGCCCACCAACAGAGTTGTCATACCGGTGATAGTGACCAGTAAGAACCATAAATCTGAGCCAGCTAATAACGGATACATCCGCGCCAGCAAAAAAATACCAGCTTTGACCATAGTAGCCGAATGCAAATAAGCACTGACAGGAGTTGGCGCCGACATCGCATTAGGTAACCAGAAATGAAACGGGAACTGAGCTGATTTAGTAAAAGCTCCCAACAACACCAGAATAAGAATCACCGGATAGAGGCTATGCTGTTGCAGTACGTCAGCTTTAGATAACAGTACATCCAGCTCAAAACTACCCAACACCTGACCAATAAGCAAAATGCCAGCCAGTAAAGCTAAACCACCAAAACCTGTGATGGTTAATGCCATACGGGCACCGCTTCGCGCGTCTGCTCTATGCCACCAGAAACTGATCAGTAAAAAAGAACTGATACTGGTCAGCTCCCAAAATAGCCAAAGCTGTAATAAGTTATTCGATAAAACTATCCCCAGCATGGCGGTCATAAACAGCATCAAAAAACCGTAAAAACGTGCCATCGAATCTGTGACAGCCAGATAATATCGGGCGTATAAGATCACCAATAAACCAATACACAAGATCAGTAGTGCGAACAGCAGAGATAAGCCATCCAGCCTAAAGCTTAATGACAACCCCAAGGCTTCGACCCACGGTATTTGGTAGAATAAGGTTTCACCGGAAAAGATGGCAGGTGCGAGCTGCAGAACAACGGCTAAAGCTCCTGCGGGTAGTATCGCTGTAGCCAAAGCACTATAACTACGCGACCAGCTTTTTGTCAGCACTGGCACTACTGAACCAATCAAGGGAAGTAAAACCAGAAACAGAAGTTCAATCATGTATTTGCGTCCTCTTTGCAGGCTCAGTCAGCTCCAACACAAAACAACCTGAGCAGTATGCCAAGCAGCATATTCTATTGCGCCAGACAGAGGGTGAAATACCCCAAAAATCTTATATGCCGTACTTTATACCTTTATGGATAAAGGCTGTCCAGACGTTCCGGTGCATGACAAGCTGAAGAGGGAAAAACAAAGGATCAGAGGAATACCCCTCTGATCCATAACAACTTAGTGCCCTGTCGCTACTGCTGCTGCAGCAGCTGCGGCATCATAATGATGGATCCAACCTGCGGCATACATCCAATGAGTCACTTCAGGCAGCAAGAAGGTGGTGCTCAGTAAACCCACTATCGCCAGCACTATAGTGTAAGGCACTGCCATCCAAACCATTTTCATATAGGACAAGCGGATCAACGGAGCCAAAGCACTGGTCAGCAGGAATAAAAATGCTGCTTGTCCATTTGGTGTCGCCACACTTGGCAAGTTGGTACCCGCATTAATCGCAATAGCCAGCATTTCAAACTGTTCACGACTGATGGTGCCCGCTTCCCAAGCGGATTTCACTTCATTGATATAGACGGTACCGACAAACACATTATCACTGACCATGGATAACAAGCCATTGGCCATAAACAACACCGCCATCTGCTGCTGACCATCGAAGGTCAGCACAAAATCAATCACAGGTTTAAATAAATGCTGGTCAATAATCACGGCCACTACGGCAAAAAATACCACGAGTAAAGAGGTAAATGGCAAGGCTTCCTGAAAGGCTTTACCTATCGCATGTTCTTCCGTCACACCACAGAAGGTGGTCGCCAGAATAATTACCATTAAACCTATTAAACCAACAGAAGCTAAATGCAAACTTAGACAAACAACCAGCAAAACAGCGATGATGCTTTGAACCCATAATTTACTCACGTCAGATGCCGTCATACGTTCGGTCTGATAATTATCATAGGCAATCAATACATCCTGCACTGCTTCAGGTAAACGCACACCAAAATCGAATAAACGGAATTTTTCCAGTACTATGGTCGTCAGTAAACCAGCAATCAGCACAGGGATGCTGACAGCGGCCATCCGCAATGCAAATTCAGCAAAACCCCAACCAACAGCTTCAGCAATAATCAGGTTTTGTGGCTCGCCGACCATAGTGGACACGCCACCCAAGGCCGTACCAACACCAGCGTGCATCAGCAGGTTACGTAAAAAACCACGAAACGCATCTAAATCCGCACGGGACAATTCAGCGACATCACAATCTTCATTGTGGTTGTGTGGGTCTGGGAATTTTTTGCCAGAGGATATTTTGTGGTAAATCGCGTAAAAACCGATACCTACAGCAATAATTACAGCAACTACTGTTAAGGCATCTAAAAAAGCCGATAAAAATGCCGCCATGCAGACAAAAGCTAAAGATAATCGGGTTTTAGAACGCACACGGATCAGTAACTTGGTAAAGACAAATAACAGCAGGTCTTTGACAAAATGAATACCTGCCACCATAAAGACCAGCAGTAAAATCACTTCGATATTCACTTCAATTTCATGCATCACCTTAGTGGTACTGGTCATGCCCATCACGATGGCCTGCAGCACCAATAAGCCACCAGGCTGCAATGGGTAACATTTTAAAGCCATCGCCAGAGTGAAAATAAACTCAACCACTAAAGCCCAACCGGCTATGTAGGGGTTTTGCAAAAACAAAATGGGGTTGATAAAAAGAAAAGCGATGATACTTAGTTTGTACCAGTTAGGCGCCTGCCCAAGAAAGTTATTGTACAAGGCCAAAGCCATGCCTGATGGTTTCATAGTGTTTACCCAAATTCGAATTGTTGCGTGTTGGATTTATGTTTTGTTATTTACCATAGTTCAATTCTGTGTAAAGGTGATGACAATTAGCACAGAAATTATCAGGTAGTTCAGTTTGTTATACATAGCGCATCAGGGTTTGTCCAGACAGATTCAAACAGCAATGAGACCAGCGGAGCAAATAAAAGACCAACACCATAGTGTCAAATCAATTTGGTTAAACATAGCTTTGGGTGATGAGAACAGAATGTAACCAACATAAAAAAACAAAAAAACATAAAATTCATCAACTCTTCAGTTGTCACTTATAAAAAAAGTAAGTAAAACATCTGAGCTTGTTGAACTTTATTCACAAAAATAAAAATATCAGCTTAACTTAATTGAAGTACTTACTGCAGGAAACTTATTATGGCAATACTCAATGTTGCACAGGTCGCCGCCTTTTTAGGTATTCAGGAGATCCGTGTTGAACGTCTGGCACGCGAAAATCTGCTGGTTGCTAACGGCAAAGATGAACAAGGCAAACCTCTGTTTGACGAGGAAGATGTAAAGCGCTACAAAATTCTGGCTGAGCGATTAGGCGGACTTTAGTAACTTAGCTTTGAACAAGCCGCAGTAATAGCTGGTAACAGTCTGCTGCGGCTTGTTTGTATCTCGGATCTTGATTGTCCAGCTCTTCCTGCCAATACCATAACCAGCAAAAGCCTGCATACACTACTTTAGCCAAGGCTAATTTCTCTACTAATTGTGTGCTGCAGCTGTCCCTCCTCGATGCCCTATAATTGTCAAGCAACAGCTGTTGTTCAGCCTCAGATAACTCAAACTGAACTATCAATGCCACTAAATCAAACACCACATCCGCCAGTTGGCAATACTCAAAATCAATCAGCCATAACTTGTTCTGCCACAACAACATATTCTGTACGTGCAAATCCATATGGCACAAACCTATATCAGCCTGGAAATACTGCAGATCACGGGCAGCCGTGATCAAAGGCAACCAGATTTTTTCTGCTTGTGCTGTCCAGTGCGGCTCCAACTGTTTTTTCAGTTGTTGTAAATATAACCAGGGGTCCAGTACTGCAGTTTGCACTGGCAACTGATGCAAAGTCGCCAGTTTTTGGGCTAGTTCCGGCAGGTTCTGTCGAATGTGGGCAGCCGAAGGTAGCAAAGCATCAGGTAAAAACTCAGTGATCAGCATGCGCTGATGATTATTCAGACACAAAGGCGCAGGCGCCAATCCCACGGCGGCGGCGGCATGCTGGCAACGTAATTCCTGCTGCCGGCACACTCCTAATACAGAAGGGCCATAATGGCGCACTACGTAGTGACCTCTGTCCGTTTGCACCTGGTAGGAACTGGTTCTTTTGCCTTGTGTCAGTTGTTTTAACAGCAGCGGTTTGTGATCAGCAAAAAACTCCAGTTGTTGACATAAATGCCAGATCACAGAGGAAGAGTCTGCTGCTGTTGTTGCTGATAGCTGCTGCGCCATACAAAAAATCCGATCAGGGCAATAATGGTATAGAGTACAAAAAGTGCCGTTGTAAAATACAGATGTTTTTGTATATAGACATAAATACAGACCGCGTCTATCACCACCCAATACAGCCAGTTCGATACCACTTTGCGTGCCACCAGATAAGTAGTCATCACACTAAAAGCTGTAGTTTGTGCATCTATGTAAGCAAAATCAGCATGAGTGTATTGGTCCATCAGATAACCCAGTACAAGTCCTGCTATCGCTGTGCCACCAATTAAATTCAGATGAGTACTGGCGGACCATTCGGTCACGCCCGACTGCCCTGCAGGTAATAGCTGCTTTTGTTGGCGCCAGCTGTACCACCCATACAAAGCCATACCAGCATAATACAGCTGCAGCAGCGCATCAGATAACAACGCCGAATGCCACATAATATGGGTGTACAACAAAGTGCTGAGCAATGCTGCTGGCCAGCACCATAAACTCTGTTTCATTGCTAAAAGTACGTAAGCCAGCGCCAACAAAGTCGCCGCCAGCTCAAGCTGAGTCAGAGTTTGCCAGCCGCTAAACAGCTGCCACCAAGCCTCTGTCATGGCCGTAAATCGCCATGCAGAAACTTCACTACAAACACGACTTTGCCATAGGTTTCAAACGACCAGCGAATGCCTTGCTGCAACAACGCCATCACTTCGTCGTAATCCCCAAAGACTTGAGTGCTGAGTGTATTGGTGATCACCAGCACATTCGGGTTGGTGTTTAAAAGCTCAATAAAACCTTTGATAGGCTCAATGTAATCACTGGTGAGTGGGTACTTACTGATTTCTATAGATAATTTCATCATTAATTCCTTCACTGCTGATTAAAACTGGTAGCTGGCGGTCACACCTATACGGCGTGGTTCACCCAGTTGTTCATAGGTATGAGGCTCGTAGCCATCCCGCGGGTCATTACCAAAATAAAAGCCCCGCACGCCGTAGTCTTCATCCAGCGCATTGCGGCTCCACAGCGCCAATTGCACCTCATCCCACTGATACTGCAGACGTAAATTCACTAAATGCATTTGCTCTGAGCGGGAATCATGACTGTCGGAGTAATAAAAGGCGGCTTTACTTTGCAGACCCAGATTAAAACTCAAGTTTGACGTCAGTAACCACTCACTGCTGACACTGTATTGATACTTAGGTGCATGGGCCTGATCGCGGCCAGTCTTGTCTACGCCCTCTTCCGTGACAAAACCACGGATTTCACTATCGAGCCAGGCTGCATTAGCAAATAAAGTCCAGCTCTGAGCTAATTGAATGCGACTTTCCGCCTCTAATCCATGATTTCTGCCCGAAGCGGCATTATCTATAAAACCAATAAAGGACTGATCACGGGTGACCCAACTATTGACCTGCATCTCGTCACGCCACATGGCAAACAAAGCGACACGGCTGACGATCGTCTGATCGGCAGAACTGCCTTTGACACCAAACTCGACGTTCCATAAAGTTTCAGGTGAAAAATTAGCTTTGCTGTTTAAATAATCTGCCAGTTCATCCACGCCACTGCCCTGCGCTTTACCCAGCGCTTCACCATTAACGCCACCTGCTTTGTAGCCTCTTGAACCTAACCAATACAGACTTGTTGAATCGGTCAGCGCTAAACTCAAACTCAGTTTACCCCCCCACATCAGCTCATTGTTTTGCTGGGTGATGCCATTGCTATCACTGTAGTCATCCTCATACCGCTCCGCGCGGGCGCCAGAGGTGAAACTCCAGCCATCCCCTAAGTCGCCGGTCCACTGCCCAAACAAAGCCAGGTTCTGGCGTTTAAAATCACTGAAAAACTGCGCGGCCTGCCATAAATCCCAGTTCCAGAACTGGCGTTCTAAATCCGTTTGCTGACCACTAGCATACCAGCCAGCGACCCAATTTGCCTGCTCTTTACCTAAAAAGCGTTGCTCCAGACTCCACTGATCCCGCTGCCTTAAGTAGCGGTCTGTCGTCGCGTAGCCATCTGGGTGAATACCTTCATAACTCCAGTCTTCGTCAAAGCCATAATCGGTATCGGCAGTCAGGCCACTCAACTGCGTATAGACATTGGCCCAACTTAAACCCTGATAATCGGCTTTAATCGCCAAAGCACGGCTTTGCTGTTCATCCTGGCCAGGTTTATCCGATAAGGTGGTGCGGTTTCTGTCTAAAGAAAACACATCGTAGCCATTATTGATATCGCGGTAATGGCCGATAAAATCCAATGTCAGATCGCTCGTCGCCAGATAACGCAGCGCAGCACGGGCAGTAGTTTCGTCAATATTGTTGGTATCGTCACGATTTAAAAAGCTGTTATCGACAAAGCCATCTGAGCTCTGGTGATCAGCAGCCAGACGATACGCCCACTGCTGGTTGATTGCATTGCTATAGGCACCACTGAGTTGGTAGCTATCGTAGTTGGCCACAGTAGTACTGAACTGGCCTTCGCCTTCAAAGCTGGGCGCATTAGAGGTCAAATTCAACATACCGGCCATGGCATTGGCACCAAAGCGGGTCGCTTCAGGCCCGCGGAATATTTCTACTTGCTGCACATCAGCCAAAGAGCTGACACCTAAAGCTGAATAATCAATGCCATCAATCAGCACACCCACCGAAGGATTGATGCTGTCGACAAACTCACTGCGCTCGCCTATGCCGCGAATTTGTAAAAAACGGCCACGGGACGCGCCAGCTGAAAAGTTTACGTTGGCGGATTGTTGCAACAAATCATCTAAATGCTGGGCGTTCTGACGACTGATATCCTGCTGACTCAACACCAGAATACTGCCAGGTAGCTTTTGCAACTGCTGCTGCCGGAAATCGCCTTGCACCAGAATACGCTCTACCGCCTGTTCAGACGCAGCGTTTTCTTCAGCACCAGCAGTTGTGGACAAAGCGGCCAGAATGGCCAGGGATAAATAAGAAATTCGAGACATATGATTCTACTCCAAGTCAAAAAGTAGGATCACCAAAGCAAAAGGAATACAGAAGTACCATCCCTCCGCCGGTATGATCCGGATCAGGTTCGAAGGGTTCGCGTGTGACGGCGTCTCAGCTAAAAGCACCCCTTGGTTCGCGGCGCAGTGTATCGGCTTTTTTTCAGACAGGCAATTGCCAGATCTACACCTTTATGCAGATCTGGCATACAAATTAAAGCAAAGCAGGTAAATACCAGCTCGCAATAGAGAAATAAATCACGACACCAGCCACGTCGGCGATAGAGGTGATCAAAGGTCCGCTGGCGGTCGCAGGGTCCATGCCAAAACGGCTGAGTAAAAAGGGTAAAGACAAGCCCACTAAGCTGCCCACCAAGACCACTATCATCATAGTGGCGGCGACTACCAGCGCTATATCCAGCCCGCCTCGCCAGTAGCCCAGCGCGTAGACAGCAAGTGCCATGGTCAAACCTAATAAACCGGCCACCAGCACTTCTTTGCCGAGCATTTTGCCCCAATGGCGTAATTTGATATCGCCTGTAGCCAGAGCCCGCACCATCAAAGTGCCGGACTGAGCCCCAGCATTCCCGCTGCTGGCTATCAGTAACGGCAGAAAAAACAACAAGGCTATATGTTCAGAAATAATATGCTCAAATGCAGCTAAACCTGCACCAGAGAAAATATTGCCAAACACCAGCACCACCAGCCAGACCACACGTTTACGGTATAACAGGCTAATTTTGGCATCTTTAACACTGCCTTCGAGCTTGCCGATAGTCGCGGTTTTGTGAAAGTCTTCGGTGGCTTCAGCTGCTGCTACGTCCATCGCATCATCGTGTGTGACAATACCGACCAACTGTCCTTGCGCATTCACCACAGGAATAGCAATTAAGTCGTATTTGGCCACCAATGACGCCACTTCTTCCTGCTCCGTGTCTACTTTGACATGGATAGGATCATGTTTCATCACGTCATCGACCAATGCATGAGTGGGCGCCAGAATTAACTCACGCAAAGACAGAGCACCAATTAAAATGCGGTCCTGATCCACCACATAAGACAGATAAATGGTTTCTTTGTCCGGTGCTTCGTTACGCAGTACCTCAATAGCTTGAGTCACAGTTAAATCCGGCGACAACATAGCGTAATCCGAACTCATAATGGCACCCGCGGTGCCTTCAGAGTATGAAGACAGACTAAGGATGTCATCACGTTCAGCTTGGGCCAAAGCGGGTAACAAAGCTTGTTTTTGCGCGTCAGATAATTTGTTAAACAAGTCGGCTCTTTCATCAGACGACATCTGGCGGATCACCGGAGTGAAGTCTTGCCGACGTACTGTATGCGCCAGTTCAACTTGTTGATCTTCAGGTAAATAGCTGAAAACGTCTGCTTGTGTGCTTAATGGAAAACAACTTAACAGTTGCCACTGATGTGCTGTGGAAAACTCAACCAAAGCACCGGCTAAATCGGCAGCATGAGTATCAGCCAAACGCACAGGTAATACAGAGAAGTCGCCGCTCTCCAGAGCAGCACGTAAGGTATGGATCAGAACTAAGGGTTCCATGTTTTCACCTCGAACTACGGGCCGTAGTCGCAAGGTTCAGACAAACCAGCGGTCTACAGCAAAACTAAAGGGTTAAGTTGTATGTCAGGCTAGGCCTGTGACTGGGTACGTCCATAAAAACGGAACTCTCCTCTGCAAATGGACAGGAATATCAGCTTAACTTATTGCTGATACAGCGAAAAACGAGCATCATTTTACTCCTGTAACCACTTAACCTCAACTTAATAGCGGCCAGAAGTGCAGGATTTTCTTTAAGCTGCACCCGATCGTCACAAGGACACAAACATGTTTGCCGAAAATAAGGCGCTTTGGTGGCAACCTCAAACGCTGTTGAACGAACAAAGCTGTAAAATTCAGCTGGGGCCTTTGCTGATTTTTTTGCAACGAAAAACCGGAGAATGGCGGCTGGCTACTGAATTGCTGCCTCAGACAGAACATCAGGAGCTGGAAGCTGAACTGCTGCCACAATGGCCACAGCATCGTCTGGCCAGCCGTTTTGTCTTTGAAAACGAGCCGCTGCAGTTTTGCCTGAAACCTGTATTAGCAGACCGTCCTGTAGTGGTAAAAACACATCAGCCAGTTTACATACCGCCTGGTGAGCAAGTGACCTTTTATATCAGCAGCCCTGTCAGTATTCGTATTGAATTGCAGCAACCAGAGTTAATGTTGCAGGAGGTGCAAAGCCAGCGTTTATCCGACACCTGGTTTGGCCCCAACACCCAAATTGGTGAACTTTGTTACGCCGATAAAACCCAGGCCAGGCATAGTAAAGAAGAATTGCCCCGGCGGGTCCACAAAGCCGTCACTCCTGTTACCGTGAAAAATAACGCCAACCAAATGATGAGTATCGAAAAACTCAGTTTACCTGTGCCTTATTTATCCTTATATGGTCTGGCTGACGGCAGTTTATGGACAGATCAGGTGTTGCTGGATCATCAGGACGACGCTGAACTGAGCCGATTGCAGATCAGTAAAAAAATGCCGGCAGGTTCAGATGGTGCAGAACGATTAGCCAAACCGCGTTTGTATATGGAAAAACATGGCCTGTTCCGCGCTTTCAGTGATTTATTTGCTCATGCAGCAAGCCGAGGTTCTTTATGATTGATCTGGTAATTAACTATCTGGATTCCGACAAGTTTTTCTCTTTACTGCAGGCAGGCATGTTATTTATTGTCGGCTTCTTAGCGGCAAGTTTGTTGGCCCGCACGACCTATAAAGTCTGCTTAAAACGTTTTAGTCCTCATCATGCCACTTTAAGTCGCCGTTTAGTCTACTGGCTGGTATTGGCCTTATTTATTGCCAGCGGTTTAAAACAGTTAGGCTTTAATTTAGGCGTGTTATTGGGCGCTGCCGGGGTGTTGTCTGTGGCTATCGGCTTTGCCTCTCAAACCTCAGTATCCAACCTTATTAGTGGCTTATTCTTAATAGGCGAGCGGCCTTTTCAGATTGGCGATACTATCCAGGTGGGCGGTACCACAGGGGAAATTCTGTCGATTGACTTGCTGTCTATTAAACTACGGACCTTCGATAACCTTTTTGTTCGTATTCCCAATGAAAGCCTGATTAAAACAGAAGTCACCAACCTAACCCGCTTTCCTATCCGCCGACTGGATTTAAAAATTGGCGTGGCCTATAAAGAAAATATCAGTCAGGTTCGGCACGTATTACTTCAGGTTGCAGAGCAAAACCCTCTAAGTCTGGATGAACCTGTTCCTGTATTTCAGTTTTTAAGTTTTGCCGAGTCATCACTGGATTTGCAATTTTCCGTCTGGACCAAAAAAGAAAACTACAGAGAATTGCGCACTTGTTTACTCGAAGAAATTAAACTGGCCTTTGATAAACACAATATTGATTTGCCTTTTCCACAGCGAGAGCTGAGTCTGAGCCCCAGTGCTTTAGCTTTGTTAGGTTCAGCACAAAATAACAGGAACCAAAACGCAGCAGACAAGGATTAAAAGATGATCTCAGGCTTTTTCCTGTCTTCTGCGAAAAACTGTGTCATGATAAAACTCAATCAACAAGAATGGATGTTGTAGTGTTGAGAATGCCTAAGATGTATAGCCTTAGTTTACTGAAGCCGCTGACAGCAGCTGTAACAGTAGTATTGCTTAGTCTAAGTAGCCCAACTCAGGCCTCAGACTTGTGTTCTTCGGTGGAGAACACAGCTGATTTTAGTGCCTATCAGGGACAAACTATCGCCGAAGTACGTTTTATCCGTAACGATGTATTTGATTTAGAACAGCCCAATACTTACTGGTTTCACCGCTTTGCCAACCGAACTCATAAGATCACCACAGAAGCCACGTTAAAAGAAGATGTATTGTTTAAGGCTGGTGATGTGCTGGACGCCGATAGTCTGGCAGAAACCGAACGTTTATTAAGAACAAGGCGCTATCTGCGTAAAGTGGAAGTGCGTGTCAGTCATCAATGTCCGGATCAACAAGTCGTCGTGACTATCAGTAGCTGGGACAACTGGTCTTTACTCCCTAAAATTTCTGCCAGCCGTGAGGGTGGAGAAAGTCGTTCTACCTTTGGGCTAGCTGAAGACAACCTGTTTGGCTCGGGTAATCAAATCAATCTGGATTATGAACATGATAGCGAGCGTACCAGTTACTTACTGAATTTCCGTTCACCCAATATGTTTGGCAGTCACTGGGGATTAAACACCCGCTATGCTGATAAATCTGATGGTGAATCCTATTTAGTTGCGGTCGAAAAACCTTTTTATCGTCTGAATGCTCCCTGGTCTTTTGCCTTAACGTTGGAGCAGGATAGCCAGGACATTAACGAGTACCTGCTAGGCGATGAAGCCAACGAATTTCAAAAACAAAAAAGATTTTTTGATCTTCAGGGTGGTTTAAAGGTGTTAGCTGCTGACAACTGGGTACAACGTGTTTTGGTTGGTGCTACTCACAATGAAGTGCAATTTGAACAAACATCGGATACCTTGTTTGGCATCCCGGTCAAACGTGACTTATCCCAGTGGTGGCTGGCTTGGCAATACGTAGAATCAGATTATCGCCAGATGTTTAATATCTACCAGTTCAACAGAGTTGAAGATATCAACCTAGGTTGGCAGGCTGATGTGAAACTCGCCTATCTGGCACCTATGCTGGGAGCTGACAATAAAGGCTGGCAAGTCACAGCTGCGGCGACTAAAGCCACAGAACTGACAGTGGATAACTATCTGCTGACCTCAGCCTCAGTCAGCCAGTTGGAACAGGCTGACATCAGCCAAAGCTTACTCAAAACCCATCTGATGTTAATTCATAAGTTTGACCCGCAGCATAGTCTGGTCGGTCAGCTGACGTACCAATACGGCAATGACTTGTTTCGTGACGAGCGCCTGAGTTTAGGCGGCGACACTGGCCTACGGGCTTTCCCTTTGTATTATCAAACCGGTGAACGTCTGGCGCTGGCCACTATGGAATACCGCTATTACAGCAACTTATCCATAGCGCAGATTTTTGATGTGGGTTACGCCACTTTTGCCGACATGGGCCGCACCTGGGGGGACAACCCGGATTTACCGGGCAGCTCAGGCGAGCAAACTTTATATGGTGTCGGGGCAGGTATACGACTGCTGTCAAGCCACAGCAGCCGTGGCACCATGATCCATATCGACCTGACCAAAGCCTTTGGTGGTGACGATGATTTATCTGGTGTCGAATGGCGCATACTGGCCAAACAGAGTTTTTAGTGCTCGCTTTTCATTATGGGCAATACACAAGTATTGGGGCTAAACAAAGTCTTTAGTATTCCCCCTGACAGGCCGGGCAATAGACAGTACTGCGCTGGCCTAAACGTATTTCTTTGAGTTCAGTCTGACAACTGAAACACTCCTCACCGCCACGACCATACACCAACAACTGTTGGGCAAAATAGCCCGGCTTGCCATCGGTCTGACTAAAGTCTTTTAAAGTCGTGCCGCCCTGAGTAATGGCTTTGGCCAAAATTTGTTTCACTACCTGCACCAGTAGTTCAGCTTTTTCTGCGGTCAGTTGATTCGCTGGCATTTTGGGATGAATACCCGCCTGAAACAAAGCTTCATTGGCATAGATGTTCCCCACCCCAACCACCACATGATTATCCATTAACACCAGTTTGATGGCGCTGCTGCGTTTTTGGCAAGCAGCCAGTAACATCTCAGCATGGAAATCCCCTAACAAAGGCTCAGGCCCTAAGTTTGCCATCAGCGTGTGTAGCGTATCTTTTGGCTGCCACAATACGGCACCAAAACGTCTGGTGTCGTTTAAGCGCAGCATGAAGTCATTGCTTAAATAGATATCGACATGATCATGTTTACCAGCTGCAGTATGCTGCGGCACCACTTTTAAATGGCCTGACATGCCAAGATGGATAATCAATTCGCCGTCAGGTAAATGGATCAGCAGGTATTTAGCGCGACGTGTTACATCAAGCACGGGCTGCTGGCTAATCTGTAATACTTCATCTGGTATCAGCCAGCGCAGCTGACGTTGCCGCACTACTACTTTTTCGATACGTTGCTGCTGTAAATGAGGGCTAATACCTAAACGGGATACTTCAACTTCTGGTAATTCTGGCATAACACCCTCAACGTAAAACGACTGGAAATAATAAATCGGCCTGACCTTCTGGCAAACGGTACCACAGATCCGTATCTACAGCTTTTAACCAATAAAACTCCCCCGCCCGATACAACTGCCATTGTTGCTGCGCCGGTTTACCGGTCAGCCAGACGGAAACTTCAGTCACAAGCACTGGGTTCATAGGATCAAGAGGCGACTTTTCCGGTAAAGCAGCCTGTTGCCAATGCAGCAGTAAAACAGTTAATTGCTCTTCCGTCAGCGCAGCAGGCTGCGAACGCCAATTGGGCCCGGCCCGCTCAATCTGATGTTGTGGGAAATGCAAAGCTAACAACGTCTGAGTTGCTGAAATAAGTTGTGGCTGAGGTTCGTTACGCACTTGTTTTAAGTATTCGGGTAAACCTACAAACAGGGCGACTAAAATCACCACTGTGTAAATCATGAAGTTATTCCAGCCTTTTTGACTTAAACGGATCATAAAGATAAAAACCGAGACAGAAGAAAAACAGCAGTGTAAACCAGAGACAGCCGGAACAACCAGAAGAAAGCGAAGAAGATATAAAAATGCAGAATACTAATAGAACACAAAAAGGTCAGGAACCTTTTTCACTCACATCGTCCATGATGTTCGCCTTCGGCAGCTTACGCTGTGCAAAATAGCTGTCCTGCTATTTTGTGAACATTGGAGCCAAGCGACGATGGCCCGACAGGGTGAGCGCCATGGATGGCGGCGAATACAAAATCGTCAGGAACGATTTATACAGATCTAAAAACAAAACCCGACTTGCGTCGGGTTTTTTAAGTTCAATTACTTGATTTTCGCTTCTTTGAAAATCACGTGCTTACGCACTTTAGGATCGAACTTTTTGATTTCCATTTTTTCTGGCATGGTGCGTTTGTTCTTCGTCGTTGTATAGAAGAAGCCAGTACCAGCAGAAGAAACTAAACGAATTTTATCGCGCATAATTTAATTCCCTAAACCTTCTGACCTTTAGCACGCAGATCGGCTAAAACAGTATCGATGCCATTTTTGTCGATAATACGCATACCACGAGTAGAAATACGTAAAGTCACAAAACGGTTTTCGCTTTCAACCCAGAAACGGTGAGTTTGCAGGTTAGGCAGGAAACGGCGCTTAGTTGCGTTGTTGGCGTGTGAACGACGGTTACCTACCATCGGACCCTTACCAGTGATTTGGCACACTCTAGACATGTCAATGTTTCTCCAAAATTACTTCAGCTCGAGCTTCGTTCATCCTTCTGGCCAAGAAGAATGCCCCGGATTTCTGAAAGGGCGCAATTTATACACGAAAGCCTGATCAAATTCAAGCAAATCTGTATGGTTCAGGCGATCGTTTGCACATCCAAACTTCAGACCTTTATAGCCAGCCGCGTTCGGCAAAGGAAATAACCTCTGCATCACCTACCACAAAATGATCCAGCAACTTAATGTCGACAAGAGACATGGCTTGAGTCAGGCGCTCCGTTATCATCCGATCGGCACGGCTCGGCTCTGCAACTCCGGATGGATGATTGTGAGCCAAAATAACGGCGGCGGCATTATGCGCTAAAGCACTCTGAACTACAATACGCGGATACACAGGAGATGCATCAATAGTGCCGAAAAATAACGGTTCAGCGCAAATCAGCCGGTGTTGACTGTCTAAATACAACAACATAAAGACTTCGCGTTTTTGCGCCGCCAAACTTTGTTGCAGATAACGCTTCACCAAAGCGGGTTCGGTAAAGACAGTATCGCGTTGCATGCTTTGCACCAGATAGCGCCTGCTTAGTTCCATAACCGCTTGTAATTGCACATATTTAGCCTGGCCCAAACCATGGCCTTTGCAAAAATCCGCCTGGCTGGCAGCCAATAAAGGCCGCAGGCCACCAAACTGATGCAATAAAGTGCGGGACAATTCCACCGCATCCATACCAGCCACACCAGTACGTAAAAAAATAGCCAGCAATTCGCCGTCCGACAGATGCTCAGCACCATGCGCCAGCAGTTTTTCTCTTGGCCTTTCACCTTCAGGCCAGCTTTTGATACTCATCTTAGCCTCCTTGAGTTTTTGTTTTCCTTCATCTTTCCGTGTTATCTTAACGCCAACTTAACCACTTTTTGCTGCGACAGACATGGCACTATTACTCTCAGGAAAACGCATTTTATTAGGCATTAGCGGCGGTATTGCCGCTTACAAAAGTGCCGACTTAATTCGCCGTCTGAAAGAACGTGGCGCTGAAGTACGGGTCATTCAAACCGATGCAGCGCGCGAATTTATAACGCCTTTAACTTTGCAGGCTTTATCCGGCAATCCGGTGGCCAACAGCTTGCTCGACCCTGCTGCAGAAGCGGCTATGGGCCATATTGAGCTCGCCAAATGGGCCGATTTATTATTGATAGCTCCAGCTTCAGCTGATTTGATTGCCCGCTTAGCCCATGGTCTGGCCAACGACTTGTTGAGCACTTGTGTGCTGGCAACTGATGCCCCAGTGGCCGTTGCACCTGCCATGAATCAGCAGATGTATAAAAATATAGCCACCAAACACAATATAGATACATTAAAGACACGTAATTTTTACATCTGGGGCCCGGCAGCAGGCGAACAAGCATGCGGTGATGTCGGTATGGGCCGGATGTTAGAACCTTTGCAGCTGGTGGATTTAGTGCTTGAACACTTTGCACCTAAAGCTCAGCCTTTAACTGGCGTATCGCTGGTGATTACCGCTGGCCCTACCCGTGAGCCAATAGACCCGGTGCGTTATATCTCGAATCACAGCTCAGGCAAAATGGGTTTTGCATTAGCTGAAGCCGCTGTGCAATTGGGTGCACAGGTCACTTTAATAGCAGGGCCAGTGCAGTTGGCGACACCAACAGGCGTAAAACGTCTTGATGTGGTCACAGCAGACCAGATGTATCAGGTCGCATTAGAGCAGGCGACCAGCGCAAGCATCTTTATTGGCTGCGCCGCTGTAGCAGATTATAAAGTGGCGCAGGTTGCGACACAGAAGCTGAAAAAAACCAGCGACGACAGCACTAGCCTGACGCTGGTGAAAAACCCGGACATTATTGCCGCTGTAGCTGCATTAAAGTCACAACGGCCTTTTACTGTAGGCTTTGCTGCTGAAACTCAGGATGTCGCCAATTATGCCCGCCAAAAACTGGCGAAGAAAAAACTGGACTTGATTTGCGCCAACGACGTATCAGTTCAGGGTCAGGGCTTTAACAGCGAACACAATGCCCTCAGCGTATTTTGGGCCGACGGCGAGCAGCAGTTTGGTTTACAAGCCAAAACCGAGCTGGCACAGCAACTTCTTTTATTGATTAACGAGCGTTATCTGCATGAAAAAAGCCATTGATTTAAAAATTCTCGACCCACGTATCGGCACTGAATTCCCATTACCGGCTTATGCCACACCGGGCAGCGCTGGTTTAGATTTACGGGCTTGTCTGGATGCAGAAGTACAACTGGCTCCGGGCCAAACCACTTTGATCCCAACAGGCCTGGCTATTCACATTGGTGACGCCAATTTATGCGCCACTATATTGCCACGCTCTGGTTTAGGTCATAAAAACGGCATAGTGCTGGGTAACTTAGTGGGTTTAATCGACTCGGATTATCAGGGCCAGCTGATGGTGTCGATGTGGAACCGTTCGCAGGACGCCTTCACCATCAACCCGGGCGACCGTATCGCGCAGCTGGTGTTTATGCCAGTGGTACAGGCAGAATTTAATATAGTTTCAGATTTTGACGCTTCAGACAGAGGCGAAGGTGGATTTGGTCACTCAGGCCGGCAGTAATTAGTGAAGTGACAAGGATATCCATGGCAACAACTAAACGTCCCAACCGCAAAGAAGATATTTTGCAGGCTCTGGCCGCTATGCTGCAAAGCCATGCGGGCCAGCGTATCACCACAGCAGCTTTGGCTGCTCAGGTGGGTGTATCCGAAGCGGCTTTGTACCGGCATTTCCCCAGCAAAGCCCGGATGTTTGAAGGCTTAATCGACTTTATTGAAGACACCTTGTTGTCGCGTATTAATGCGATAGTGCAGGAGCACAAACAAACCGAGCAGCGCATTGAACTGATTATGCAGTTATTGCTGATTTTCGCCGAGCGTAACCCTGGCATCTGCCGCATTTTAACAGGTGACGCCTTGCAGGGTGAACAGGAACGGTTGCAAGAGCGCATCAGCGCCTTGTATGAAAAGCTGGAAACTCAGCTAAAACAATGTTTACGCGAACGCAAGTTACGTGAAGGCAAAAGTTTTACTGTGGACGAAGGTGATTTAGCCAACTTGTTACTGGGGATTTGTGAAGGCAAGATGCAGCAATTTGTCCGTTCAGGTTTTGCCCGCTTACCTACAGCTCAGTGGCCTAACCAATGGGCTTTGCTGCAAAGAACACTGTTTGCGGTTTAACCTTTGCTGTTCAAAAGCCAGAGATAAAAAAACCGGTCAGTTTTGAAGCTGACCGGTCTTTGTTTTCTGTTTGAATACAGCTCACTCAAACAAAGCCATTAAGCCAAAGTAATTGGAGTTGTGGCGCGGCGACAAGTGAAGGAGACCCCAGGAGCATAGTTTCCTATGTGACTAGGGCTACGAGCGCAGTCAACAAAGCTACGGCTTCAAGTACGAAGGGTTAACTAAACTTTTGCCAGATAGCAGCAGCCCAAACTAAGGCAACAAAGACGAGCGCCGAAGTCACAGCAGCTGAGCCCATATCTTTAGCCCGGCCTGATAATTCATGCCGTTCTAAACTGACCCGGTCGGTTAAAGCTTCAATGGCAGAGTTAAGTAACTCCACAATAATCACCAGTAACCAAACGCCCATCAAAATCGCAAAATGACCAAAATCAGCAGCTAAATACCAGGCAAAAGGAATAGCAGCTAACGTAAGGCCAGCTTCCTGACGAAAGGCGGCTTCGTTCACCCAGGCTGCAGTAAAACCTTTCCGGCTACACTCCGCAGCTTTCATAATACGTCCAAAACCTGTGCCGTTTGGCTTACTCATACCTTGTCCTTATTGGGTCTCAGGCTTGGTTTAAACCCTAACTCACACCATACTGAGCACGGTAAGCTGACACAGCGTCTAAATACTGGGCCAGCTCTGGTTTACCTTGCAGGTAGTTGATTAAGTCGTTTAAACAAATAATAGACACCACTTGAGTGCCAAAGTCACGTTCAACTTCCTGAATAGCGGACAGCTCGCCCTGGCCTTTTTCCTGACGGTCCAGCGCAATCAACACACCACTTAAACTGGCACCTTGTGCCTGAATAAGCTGCATTGACTCACGAATTGCAGTACCGGCCGTGATCACATCATCCACCAGCATCACTTTACCCTGCAAAGGCGAACCGACTAAGTTGCCGCCTTCACCATGGGTTTTGGCTTCTTTGCGGTTAAAGCAATAAGGCACATCTTTACCATACTGATCAAACAAAGCCACAGCTGTGGTTGTTGCTATAGGAATACCTTTGTAGGCAGGGCCAAACAGCAGGTCAAACTCTACGCCGGCGTCTTCTAAAGCTGCGGCATAAAACCGGCCTAAACGAGCTAAATCGCCGCCTGTATTAAATAAACCTGCGTTAAAAAAGTACGGGCTGGTACGGCCGGATTTCAGTGTAAAACTGCCAAACTTCAATACCTGACGCGACAATGCAAATTCAATAAAGTCTATTTGAAACTGTTTCATAACTTAGTGTGACCTCAAAACCTTAAGCTAAAACACGTTTTTGTTCGTCGATGATTTCACGGATAGCGTGTTTACCTAATTCCATCATCTGCTGCATTTCTTCAAAGCTAAATGGCGCTTCTTCAGCCGTGCCCTGAATTTCGATGATTTTGCCGGTTTCAGTCATCACGATGTTCATATCAGTTTCAGCGTTTGAATCTTCGGCGTAGTCTAAATCTGCTACTGCTGTGCCTTTATAAACACCCACAGAAACTGCAGCGACCATAAAATTCAACGGGTTGGTTTTGATCAAACCTTTAGCGCGCATAAAATTCAGCGCATCGACTAAAGCTACACAAGCACCGGTAATAGAGGCAGTGCGGGTGCCACCATCGGCCTGGATCACGTCACAGTCGATAGTAATAGTGTTTTCACCCAACAGCTTTAAATCCACAGCAGTACGCAAAGCACGGCCAATCAAACGCTGAATTTCCATAGTACGGCCGCCCTGCTTACCACGAGCTGCTTCGCGGTCGTTACGGGTATGAGTGGCGCGTGGCAACATGCCATATTCAGCTGTGATCCAGCCTTTGCCCTGGCCTTTCATAAAACGTGGCACACCTTCAATCACGCTGGCAGTACAAATAACTTTGGTGTTACCAAACTCAACCAATACTGAACCTTCAGCATGAGCCGTAAATTGACGGGTGAAAGTAATAGGACGAATTTGACTCGCTGTTCTGCCGCTAGGACGCATGGTGAAGCCTCAACCTGATATTAAAAGTGCTTCATTATAGGGATTTAGGCCTTGCTGTGCCATCTATACGCTAAGTAAATAGAACAAGAAAGATCTGCCCTCAGCAATTAGTGCTGCAGCACCAAGTGCGACGGGCAGATTAGACGAATGATGGTTGAACTGGGTATACTCGGTTTTATTTTGTATTTCAGGACAGCACTATGATCCACAGTATGACCGCTTATGCCCGCCACGAAATTCGTGCCAGCTGGGGCAATGCCGTTTGGGAAATCCGCTCCGTTAACCAACGTTATCTGGAAAGTTATTTCCGCCTGCCAGAACAGTTTCGTTGCTTAGAAGGTTTATTACGCGACAAACTGCGGCAGAAACTGCACCGCGGCAAACTGGAAATCAACCTGAAATACAGCGCATCAAACACAGCCGGCGAGTTAAAAATTAACGAAGCTTTAGCCAAACAACTGATGCAAAGCGCCAGTCTATTAGCCGAACAAAGCGGCAAAGCCCAGCTGAACGTGGTCGATATTCTGCGTTGGCCTGGTGTGATGGAAACTCAGGAAGAAGACATCGACAGCTTGCAAGCCGAACTGATGGCCGCTTTTGACGCCGCCTTAGTCGACTTCGTTGCTGGCCGTGGCCGTGAAGGTGTCGCCATAGAACAAATGATCCGCGACCGTCTGGATCAAATCTCCACTCATGTCAGCACCTTACGCACGCATTTACCACAAGCACTGCAATGGCAACGCGACAAAATGCTCAACCGCCTGCAAGAAGTCAAAGCCGAACTGGACCAAAACCGCCTAGAGCAGGAAATGGCCTTTTTAGCCCAGAAATCTGACGTGGCAGAAGAGCTGGACCGTTTAGACGCTCATATCAAAGAAACCCGCCACAGCCTGAAACAAGGCGGAGCCATAGGCCGCCGCCTCGATTTTATGATGCAGGAATTCAACCGCGAAGCGAACACTTTGTCCTCGAAAGCAATTTCAACCGAGATCACCAATACAGCGGTGGAGCTGAAGGTTTTGATTGAACAAATGAGAGAGCAGATCCAGAATATTGAATAAAATCAATTATATTAAACAAAAAGCCCTGTGTTTAGATAAACGCAGGGCTTTCTAATTTATAGGGGCACTTCTTTTAACCTACCGCTAATTTCGCAGCTTGTTGCCACATAAAGCTCGGCATAACTGACTGAAGCTTCCAGGTAATGCTCATGGGTTGTGAGCCAGTGTGTGATACATATTCAACTTCACCGTAATTTACAAACCCCATAGTACGGCCATATTCATCGTCTGTTTGCTCACGAACAAACAAGAAAATCCTCTTGCCTGTTATTTTATGCTGCAGATAATCCAAACCTCGGCCACGATCTGGCCGCGCGCTATTTTGTGACTGCCAATGAAACAACGATTCATTAATGGCGTAATCGTGATACATGGTCGTTGGAGAAAATTGTTTTTCGCTCTTATTTAAAGTCACGAATAACAGCTCAATATTTTGATCTTTAATAACATAAACGCCTTCCCTCGCTTGAGGTTGCCGCTCGAAGGTTACAGCTCCAAAACCAGTCAATATTTGCTCACGTGTATAGCGAGCATGAAGTCGCAGAGGCACATCAGGTAACCCAGCCAAAGCTGACTGTTCATGTTTAGTCCGAGCTATTTGCCAATCCAAAACATCGAGTAACTCATTTTTAAGAGGTAGACAGTTTAAAGCCTGTAGACTTTGCTCAAGTGTTTTAAAACCCACATCAGAGCCCGACTTTTGCCAAAAGTCGTAATGACACATTAACGCCAACCGCTGATTTTGAGAGCCTTCAACAACAAAATGGTGCGAAACGAGATTTTTCAGGAAGACTAAATAGTGATAGTCGTCACAGGCCAAAATCCTGAGTTTGATAGCCCGTTCATATATGTTAACCAATACATCATCGGTATCTTTTTCTCTGACTTCATTAAATGAACGCGAAACTAATGTGCTCCATCCACTTTGTTTATATAAATCACGGATGCCAATATGTGGATGCAATTTCAGGAAATTGCCAAGGGTTAATGGCAATTCAAAATTATGAGGGTATTGCCTGATCAGCCCGACTAGCCTGTTCGTCGTCAGTGTCGCCTGACGGATATTATTCAGGACGATCTCTTGCGTGATTTTCGATAGCTCAATACGACAACCAAGCGGTGCGTGCGGGAAACCTTGTTTAATTTCATCGCTAATCGCTTTATTGGTTTTACCAATCAGCGCACGGAATTTATTGGAAAAATCATATTCAGCATGTGAATTACCGACAAAATCCAGCACAGTACAACATTCTTTGCCATCAGCTAGCCGCAAACCCCGCCCCAGTTGTTGCAGGAAAATCGTCAAACTTTCAGTCGGGCGTAACAACAATAACGTATCAATTTCAGGGATATCCACACCTTCATTAAAGATATCAACCACACATAACACATTGATTGAGCCTGCTCGGATCGCCTGCTGCTTTTGCTGTCGTTCGTCACTGTTATCACTGGTTAATATGTCACTTTTGATACCTTTTAATAAAAATTGGCTACACATATACGTAGCGTGCTCACGACTCACACAAAAGGCGAGTGCTTTCATAGAGCCGATATCAGTGATGATTTGCTGCATACTTTGCAGAACTTTATTTACGCGGCTTTGATTATGAGTGTAAAGATTGCTTAGCTGCGAAATATCATACCGTCCACGATTCCAGCTAATGCCTCGAAGATCAGTATCGTCGTCAATACCAAAATACTGGAATGGGCAGAGATGTCGCCTATTGATCGCTTCCGGCAATCGCATTTCCGCAGCAATGACACCACAAAAATCATCTAAAATATTACCACCATCGTGGCGCTCTGGCGTTGCAGTTAAACCTAATAGGATTTTAGGCTGGAAGTAATCAAGTGCTGCACGGTAACTAGCAGCAGTAATATGGTGTACTTCATCAATGACCACGTAGTCATAAAAGTCTGCAGACAACTTTATAGAATCTAATTGATTATTCAGCGTCTGAATCGACACAAAGAGCTGATGGTGATGTTCTGGCCTATACCCTCCCACCCATAACTCACCAAACTGACCGAGTTTCAATACGCCACGATACGCCTGACGCGCTTGTATTAAGATCTCTTCTTTATGTGCAATAAACAAAAACTTAGCATCTGGTTTCTCTTTGATAAAGCGAGCGAAATCAAATGCGGAAATTAGAGTCTTTCCTGTGCCGGTTGCTGCGACCACTAAGTTGCGAAACCTATTATGGATTTGTCGCTCAATACTCAGTTGTTCCAAAATCTCGAGTTGGTGTGGGAAGGGTTTTAGATCGAAATAATGCTGATGCTCCTCACTAACACTACCTCGGGCAGTCTTTAATGCTAACTTGAGTTTCTCACGGCTCTCGACTTGACCATCAAATAGTTCGAACTCACTGGATTGCCAATAAGTTTCAAAAGTACTCAATGACTTATCAATAATATGTGGGATTTCTTGAGAAGTAATTTTCAGATTCCACTCAAGGCCATTCGTCAGTGCAGAGTGCGATAAATTGGAAGAGCCAATGTATCCTGTGTGGAAACCGGTATGGCGTAAAAATAGATAACTTTTAGCATGCAGCCGCTCACGTTCAGTGTTGTAGCTCAATTTCACTTCAGTGTTAGGTAAGCTTGCCAGATACTCAACTGCCTTAGCATCTGTAGCTCCCATATAAGACGTGGTAATAATTTTCAACTCGCGACCACTACGAGCAAAGGACTCCAACTCGTTGCGAAATACCCGAATACCAGTCCACTTGATAAAAGACACCAGCCAGTAAATTTTATCTGCTGACAAAATCTCACGCTTTAGCTCAGACTCAAGCGACAAACCGGCATTGCTACCACAAAACAATTCGCTTTCAGTCAAACCTGTAAGTGGAAAAATATCCTCGACATACTTCTTTAAATCGGCAGCTATTGGGTTATCCAGCCTGTACAACGCTGTCAGGATTTTTCCTCTGCTACTTAGTAAGTTTTCTTCAATAAAACCATCATCTTGAATTTTATCCTTCAGCCACACCAGCAACTGGTTAGCGAGCTCAATTTGCAACTTTAACTGATCGTCACCCGTTGGAACTGCAGCTATCGCAAACTCTATAATTTTACTAAGAAAGCGGGATAACCAAACTGAGGCCTCATTAGAGGATAGCTCTCGCTCACCCACGTAAAATCGCGTTCGATCCAAATTCCGTTCAACCAACTGAGTGATCAATTGCTCGTAAAGGCCAATTTGCTGCATTAAAAAATCCTTTTCATTCCGGCGATGGCGCAGTGAATGCTCTGCATAAAGATTTGGGGGTTAGCAAGTTGTGCCAGGATATCGTAATAACGGCTGTACCGTAAAATAATAGCGACTGATGCTACATAAAAAACGACTTGGAATTCAGTCGATGTCCGCTCCAAACCTGTGGATAATAAAGCAGTAGACAACGATTCATGGTTTTATAAGCATCATCAATCAGTTGCATCTGATCTACCGCGTCGCGGTCACCTGTTAGCCATTTGATGATTTACAGCTTAAAACTCGACCAAAAGGAAACTATAGCTTCACAATCAAACAGAAAAGGTAATTTTAGTTTCACATCAATTCAGTTAAGGACATCGATTTGTCACTTTGCTTAAAGTTAAAATAAAACACCCGCTATTGAGTGATCAAATACCTGGTACTTCTGCCACCCGCCGCGGTTTTCACCAAGCAACCCATTTCAATCAGCTGAACCAAATGCCGGCTTGCCGTCGCCGGGCTTACCCTGCAACTTTGCCGTATTGGCTATTGCTGATGCCTTCGCTGAAATCACCGTCCAGCAGCAGGTTAAGTACTTTCACTTGTTCTTTATTCAATTGCGTCTGGTCTACCCTTTGCCAGAACCGGGCTTTTAGCAGCGTTTGTTCAATATCAGACAGCACCTGCTTTAGGCTAGCGGCTAGTGTGTCGAGAAACCAAACCAACCAGGCTGTGATGTCAGTATCGCCTTTTTGGCTTTGCTCCAGGGCGTTGTAATAGCTGCTACGCCGATCCAGGATGGCAACAGACATGGCATAAAAGCGGATAGACTGATGCTCCGCTTGGGCGAGAGCCAGATCGGTCAGTAGCCTGGCCAAGCGGCCATTGCCATCTTCCATTGGATGAATAGTGATAAACCAGAAATGCGCTATACCTGCGCGTAACAGCGGGTCTAAACTGGCATCATCGCGCGAGCGGTTAAACCATTCTATAAAGCAATTCAGCTCGCTTTCCAATACTTCGCGCTGTGGTGCTTCGAAATGCACTTTAGGGTTATCTATCCGGCCGGAAACTACCTGCATCGGCTCGTTACCGCGAAGCTGCCCACCCTGCACTCTCTGTATGAGTGAGCTATCAGTAGGAAACAACCAGCTATGCCACTGTAACAATCGTTCCAGCGTTAACGGTTGCTGCCAGTTACCAATCGCATCTGTCACCATTGCAGCAAGGCCGTCAGACTGAGCTGTCGTTGCAACACTTTGCAGTTCAGCAACACCCAGCTTGCGGGCTAATGAAGAACGCACCACACTATGGTTCAGGCGCTCACCTTCGATGGCACTGGATGTGAGGATATTGGCTAGCATTGTATCGAGCACAGCCTGCGAGCTGTCCTGTACTCCCATTTTACCAAGCAGTAGGCCCTGCAAAAAATGCAGTTCACGTAACAGCGGTGATAATACCGCCTGATCATAACGAAACACCTGCGCGGCATCGTGCTGACGGCTAGGCCAGTCTGGTTGTTGCCAGATCCACATTGGCGAGGCTCCTGCTTATTGAGGTGAATACATTACACAATCTACTCACACAGTGAGGCGAATAGCAAGAGTATTCACCTCAGAAATCGTAAATGGGGATGGTCATTAATTAACGCTAAATATTAACCGGGTGAATTCAGCTGAATTTGGCACGTCACCAAAGTATTATAGATACTGAGCACTTAGTAATTTAACTGACATATTTTTTACTCTTTGCCAGGAGTTACAGGAGATATCAGATGACAATACAAGACAGATTAGTAACCAGAGTGAAAAACGCTGAGCATTCTGTTTTTATGCGCTCTGACTTTGCTGATATCGCCAATTATGCTCAGGTGAGCCGGGAGTTAAGAAATCTGGTTAAGGCAGGTTTGCTAATGAAAATTGGCCACGGTCTATATGTTCGGACTAGGGTAAATAGGATCAGTGGTAAATTAATGCCAGATAACAACCGTGGTGCATTAGGCGTTCTTCTCGAGGCGCTAAAGAGATTAGGTATCGAATATCAATTTGATGCTGTATCACAAAACTACTATGACGGAAAAAGTACACAAGTTCCTGCTAACCCTATCGTCACGCCAAAGAATCCTCGCGTTACTCGTAAAATCGCGATAGGGAGATGTGTGCTCGCAAATCACCAACAACCTGATACTGACAAATTAGCACGAAACCATACAGAGCTCGCCAAGCAAGAGAAACTATTAAACGAGCAGCAGTTACAAGCGCTTGAAGAACTGTCACGAATCGATCAAGAGTTAGGATTGATTACCAATGAGCTTCCGCCTAAATTCACTCCTAATATGGAAAATTATCAGGTTAGCCTGAACTATGAAGGGCTGTCTTTGAAAAACAGCAGCGAGGGCAAATCTATTGCAGGTCTAAAACGCAAATATAAGCGATAGGCCTTCATTCAACTCTTTTCAATTTATTTTCGCGTTGAATGGGAAAAGCATGGACCAAACTTAAGCATGCGAAAAATGCTGGGTAACACAGCGGAAAAAGCACAAAACCACCAAAAAAAATAAAGATATCTATATGATATAAAACTAAAAAATTAAAAATCCATAAGAAGATAGCAATATTGAATAACGACCCAGCCTGTTATTTGTAAGCTAAACAACCAGCTGTAGCTACACTCCAGCTGGTTTTTTCTTGCGGTACTGTGCCAATTGCTGTTGCAGTTGTTGGTAAACAAGCCTATGTGTTTGCCCGAGGAGTGCGGTATCAATTTGCTGTATGTACTGCTCGCTGAGTGTCGGATTGTTCAGTTGCATGGCAATCTCTGCCAGCCGGACATGGAAAATGCTCCAATTTTGTGGGTCTGTATTTTTGGACATATAAGCCAATGACTGTTGGTAATGGCCTAAAGCAGCTTCATAGTGCCCCAGCAACTGCTCGGTACGGGCCAGATTACCAAGAGCTACCACAATTTTTACATGGTGAGCCGTCGGCAAAATAGCTGTTACTGCGCGCTGCCGATACAGCAAGGATTCTTCAAAGGATTGAATGCTGTCCGTAATCAAAGCCTTATTGCTGTTTAGCTCGAACCAGAAAATAGGATCCTGGCTATTACCAGCCCTGTGTTCAGCTTCAGACAAAGTTTGAACTGCAAGGTCATGTTGGCCCAACGCTTTTTGTAAATTAGCCAGTTCTAACAATCTCAGGGGGTTGCCAAAAGATTTGTACAATTCAGTGACCAGATTTGCTGCTTTTAAGCCATAAGCTTCAGCCTGCTGCGGTTGGTTAAAATGCATCAGGGTTTTGGCGTAGTAAAAATACAGTTGAGCCAATACAACAGAGGGCACGTCCTGACGTTGCAGCAACATCTCAGCCTGTTGCTTTAAGCTGTCGAAGTCGATTTTGTCGTAGTAATAATCCAGCAGGTAAGATTCGAGCTTGTACCAGGCCTTGCTACCCACTTGCTGTTGTTGCAATTGGCGCTGTAACTCGGTGAAACAGTCGGTGGTTTTCGGCAAGCTCAAACAGAATAATTCATGATCGCTGTAATGCTCTGAAGCCTTTAGCGGCAAAGAGCAAAGCAGAGCTTTGCTTAAAACAAACATAGTGATCAGATACTTCAGCTGCACTTGATAACCCGCTCGCTACAAAGCGCTGCGCAGCAGGCTCTGTACCTTCATCATGGTTGTGCCCGTCGCTAATGTCAGGACTGGCCAGGAGTCTGAAGTATCAGATTTTTGTCTACGTAATCAACTTTTCTGTGAAGTTCCCTATTTCACGTACTCTATGTCAGGTCCGCTTAAGCCTTTCCAGCAGCTACAAAACCCCTCGGCAACAACCCCGCCGCTTTATAGGCTGCATCAATCAGTTGCATCTGATCTACAGCATCCTGGCCACCTGTCAGCGGTTTGGTTTCACCTTTGATGCAGCTCAAAGTGTGTTCAAGCTGGTAGTCGTAGGTGGTATCACCTTTGATTTGATACTCATGAGCCTCGCCGTTTTTGGTCAGGCATAAGGTGTGGCCCTGATGAGGAGCAACCAGGTTCAAGACTTCCAGTTGGCCTTTGTCACCTTCAAGATACAAAGACGCATCGTGATGGCGGCTTAAATGTTCGCTCATGGCGCAGCCAACATAGGCCAAAGGGCCATTCGGAAACTGTAAACGTAGCTCGAAGCTGCTATCCAGTTGAGGTTTAGGGCAGATGGCACCGGCCCATACAATTTGCGGGGTACTGGCAAATAAAGTACGCAACCAGTGCAATGGGTAGCAGCCTAAATCCATTAAAGCGCCGCCGCCTAGCGGCACGTTATGGCGCAAAGAACCTGGCGTTTCGGCAATACGCACTGAAAAATTGCTGCGCACTGTGTGAATAGTACCCAGGTCGCCGCTTTTTACCAGCCGCTCTACCTCGGCAAACACCGGATGAAAGCGGTAGTGATAGCCTTCAATCAGCAAACGGCCACTGGCATCTGCTGCAGCTACCATAGCTTTGGCTTCTTCAGCGTCCATGGCAAAAGGCTTTTCACACAAGACATGCTTGCCCTGTTGCAAAGCTTTGATCGACCACTCAGCATGCAAAGACGGCGGCAAGGCGTTGTAAATTAAGTCGATATCATCACGGGCTAACAGCTCGTCATAACTACCTAAAGCCAGTTCTATATCAAACTGCTGAGCAAAAGCATGAGCTTTTTCCAGAGTGGATGCAGCCACTGCGGCAATCACTGCGTCAGAGCGCTTGGCTGCGGGCTCAATAATAGCCCGATCGGCAATGCGGGCTGCACCTAATAAACCTATACGGATCATACTGTTCCCTCACTGCTAGCAAATGGCAATTGCACCAGCAACTGATAACTTTGGCCTGCTGTGATATTGCGTACCACCAACTCATCCCGCTGCACTTCATCCAGCCAGAGTGTTGCAGCTTTGACACCAGCCACCCGCTCAAACCGGATATGGAAGTCTGCGCCACGGAAACGGCGTAACACTGAGGCTTTGTGCCAACTGGCTGGCAGTTGTGGTGCCAAAGTTAAACCTTGTTGGTCGCCTTTCACACCGAACAAACCTTCAACCAGGCAGCGGTATACCCAGTGCACTGTGCCTGTATTAAATAACTGGCTGGAGCGACCTGCAGTGCGCGGTAAGGTCTGGTAAGCACCACGGTAATAATTTGGAATAAATATTGGCAACTGACCCCGTTGTAACTGATCTTGTGGCTCGTCCGACGGCAGCATTTGTTTGAGTACCTGATAGGCTTTGTCGGCTTGATTGACCTGATACAAAGCGAACAGATAAAAAGCCGCAGCGTGGTTATACACAGAGCCGTTTTCGGCTGAACCAGGATACTTTTGCGTAACACGGCCTACGTCTTCACGCATAGCTGTATAAGCAGGCGCCAGCATTTGCGGGCCATAAGGCGTGTGCAATTGCTGCTCTACAGCTGTTAACAGCTGCTGCTGTTGTTCGTTGTTGGCGGCACCACTCAATAAAGCCCAGCTTTGTGGGTTTAAATAAATACGGCCTTCGGTATCTTTGCTGATACCAAAGACGACGTTATCGTCTGTGATACCACGACCATACCAGTTGCCGTCCCATAAATACTGGTTCACAGCGGCATTAAAAGCAGCTGCCTGCTCTTCATACAAAGCTACATGTTCTGCCTGACCTGCATCGCGGCAAATTTGCGCCCAGACTTTCAGTGCATAAGCTGCTGCTAAACTCAGCCAGCCCGATACGCCTTTGCCTTTGTAACCCACCATATTCATCGGGTCACACCAGTCGCCCTGCTCAATGTAACTTAAACAACGCTGGTCTTTTTTCAGCCATAACCAGCCCATAGCACGATGGATATGTTCGGCTACACTGTGTTGTTCGGCCGAATCTTTGTAGGCCACTTTTTCGTTTAATAGCCCATAGTCGTTGGTTTCGGCCAGATAAGCACTGATACAGACAGGTAACCAGACACATTGGTCAGTGTGAGGCACCTGGTTGATGTATTTCAGTTCAGCGTCTTTGTGTAGCAAGATACCGTCCGGCATTTCGCCTGACAGATGCTGCTGCGATAAAGCCGTTAAAAAGGCCTGACGTGCCACAGCAGGAGCCAGATAGCTCATGCCCATATTATCCTGCAGATAATTACGGGTTTGTGGATCTGTGGTTAAACGGTTCACGTCGCCGTGGTAATACACCTGACGCGCCAGCCAGTGATTGACGTAGTTATTTAGCTCCTGGTCCGGCGTGTCGATTTCCAGACAAGGCACTGCCTGGGCGACATAAGCGGCATAAGCCTGCTGAATGTGGCCGAAGCTCTCTGGCAACCCAAACACTTGCTGACGAATGTGCGCCACTTCTGCTTTGTCGTACGCCGGGCCAAACACAAAACGGTATTGCTCGGTTTGGCCTGTTACTAAAGACAGTCTGTACTGCATTACACAAGCAGGGGTTTCGTAGTCTGAATCACCACAAGCTAGACACTGCTGTTGCACAGCAGAAGGCGCATGTAAACCGCCCTGGCCTTCAAACTGTTGCTGGTTCACTTCCCAGAAATCCGGTGTGCGCTCGGCCAATAAGAAGGTTTTATCTTTTAATAACTTGTTTTTAAAGTAATCTGGATACTTTTGATAAGGCGTAACGGATGAACAGATAATGGCTTTTAAATCGGCATCATAACGGCCAGACTGGTTCATCCAGGACATATAACCAACCGGGAAATACGGATACAGGCTTAAAGCACGGCTCTGAGCTGAATCGTTACGTACCGTCAGTTGCCATAACTCCAGCGGTTGATCTGGTGTTAAGGTCAACAGCCATTCCACTGTTAAACCAGAGTCCAGCGTTAGCTGCCAGCGGATATCCGACTGACCTGCTGAAAACACAAAGTTTTTCGCTTCTTTGCGCACAGGCTCGTAAGGCACAGACCAGATTTCACCGCTATTTTCATCTTTGATATAGACAAAACGGCCCGGATGATGCGCGTAATAGGGCTGCTCCGGCTGCATAAAGGTTTTAGCTTCTAAGTTTGGTGCATGGGCGTATTTGGCAGGTTCTGGCTGCATAAACTGCGCTGTGGCATAACCACGGCAGTTTTGCTGGATCATCATCACCTTATTCCATAAAAAGCCCGCAGCCTGTGGCATCGCAGTGGCGCTGTACAATTCATAACGCTGGCCGTTTTCTGTGGCTTGCATCAACTTCTTCATCATTACTCCGACACTCCGACTGCCGCCGCGTTTGCAACAGGTGCTGTTTTGCGCTGATCCAGCTCTTGTTGAATGGTCAGCAATTGTTTTTCATCTAAATGGTAAAAGCGCATGACAAAAGCTGCCAGCAAAGCCACTAAGCCTGGGATCACTGACACCATCAATAAAATACCCATCTGTGAGCCTGCACTTTGCTCCGCATTGGCGACATAACCTATCAGCGCCAGTAACCAGCCAATCACAGCTGAGGCTATAGCTCCGCCAAGTTTTTGCGAAAAGGTCGCGGCGGAAAAGGTCATGGCGGTAGCACGACGGCCAGTGCGCCATTCGTTGTAGTCGGCAGTGTCGGCATACATAGAAAAAGCCAAAGGTGATTTAGGTCCTAATACAAAGCCTATAGCCAGATTGATGGCAAAAATTAAGCCTATTTGATCGGCAGGCACAAAAAATAGGCTGATAGAAAACAGTCCGGCCAGACTCATCAGCAGCATCATCAATGGCTTTTTATCCATAAACTTGGTCATTAAAGGCGTAGAGGCCGCGCCTAAAGCAAAGCAAACATATAAGAGGATAAAAACTCGCCAACCAGCTCTGGGCGCATCACATAGTATTTAAAGTAGTAAGTACCGCTGCTGGCGCGCATGGTGATGGTGATCATAATGATCAGCGCCAGGCTAAACAGCACCAGCCAGGGTTTGTTGTTTTTTAAATCCTTTAAATCCTGCAGCACAGCGCTGTTGTTTTCGCTGACGGGTTGAATACGCTCTTTGGTGCTGGCAAAAGTGAATAAAAACAATAAGGCGGCCGCTATACCAAAGAAGCCCATCGTCAGCTGCCAACCCAGAATTTCATCGCCCTGGCCTAATAACACCACCAGTTTAGGGGTTAAATAAGTCACCAGAATACCGCCGGTAAAACCGCCAATAAAACGGAAGCTAACTAAAGTGGTTCTGTCCTGGCTATTGCGGGTCATCACGCCAGACAAGGCAGAGTAAGGAATATTGATGGCGGTGTAGGTCAGCATCAGTAAGCTGTAAGTGCAGTAGGCCCAGACCAGTTTGCCGCCAGGACCTAAGTCCGGTGTGCTGTACGTCAACACACCAGCACCAGCCAAAGGCAAAGCCAACCAAAGTAAATAAGGCCGGAATTTGCCCATCCGGGTTTTGGTTCTGTCAGCGATGGCGCCCATCATAGGGTCGGTAAAAGCATCGATGATTTTGGTGATCAGCATCATAGTGCCGGCGGCGGCCGCTGAAATACCGAAGACGTCGGTGTAGAAAATTAATAAAAAGGCCGAAATATTGGCCCAATAGAAGTTAAAACCCATGTCGCCGACGCCATAACCGAGTTTTTCACTCAGCTTGAGCCGGTCTTGAGGTACCGCAGTTTCTGTTGTCACTTTGTCACCCTGTCGTTGTTCTGTTGTTTTAATTAGTGAAATAGATGGAACGCACGCCACCTGGTGATGTGTGCGTTTTAAAGTCGTTGTTGTATTTTTAGTGTGATCTGTAGCATCAACTCATTCACGCTTTGGCTGATATCCAGACACAGCACATCGGCTTCCTGATCCACAGGTTCCATAGTGGCCAATTGGCTTTGCAGCATAGAGACAGGCATGAAGTGGTTTTTCCGCTGTGCCAGCCGCTGCGCCAGCAGTTCAGCACTGCCCTGTAAGTAAACAAACTGCGGCCTTGCAGCGGCCTGGCGAATGCGTTCGCGGTGTTTACGGATCAAACCTGAGTAACTTAATACCACCGGCTGTTGTTTGGCTGCACAGTCTTGTAAGGCTGAACATAAAAGCCCCACCCACTGATCACGCATCTCACTGGTAATAGGGGTGCCGCATGCCATCATTTGTTTGGCTTCAGCACTGTGAAAATCATCCCCTTCGAGATAACGCCAACCCAGTTGTTCAGCCAGGCGTAAAGCCAGCGTCGATTTACCGCTGCCAGCCACCCCCATAATGATTAGACTTTGGCATTCTGTTGCCTTGCTTGCCTGCTTCTGAGCTGTTAGATCCTGTTGCATCAGATACGATCACACCTTCGATAAAAACGTGACTTCAGCTTAATTCAGATAAAATGATAGCGCAACCATTTTGACTCAAACATAGCTTTCAGTTATTGTTTTTTAAAAATAATGAGAATGGTGCGATGAATAAAAAACCTAACCTGAAAGATGTGGCGAAAGTAGCAGGTGTCAGTGCCATTACTGTATCGCGCGTGCTAAGCAATCCCGATAAAGTCTCAGAGAAACTGCGGGCAAAAGTTGAACAGGCAGTGCATGAAATAGGTTATATCCGCAACCATGCCGCCAGCGCTTTGGCGTCTCGTCGCTCAGGTGTGATAGCGGTTATCATTCCATCATTATCTAACATAGTTTTTAATGATGTGCTGCAGGGTATATACAGCGCTGTGAAACAGCACAATCTGCAAGTAGTGTTAGGGGATTGCCATTATTCGCCACTCGAAGAAGAAAAGCTGATCGCCACTTTACTCAGTCAGTCGCCTGAGGGTTTTATCTTAACCGGCACAGATCAAACCGATTACGCCCGCAAATTACTGAAACAATCCGGTATTCCGATAGTGCAGTTGATGGAACTCAGCGACAGCCCTATTGATATGAATATCGGCTTTTCGCACTTTAATGCCGGTGTGGATATCACCAACCACTTGCTGCAAAAAGGCTATCGCAAACTGGGCTTTTTGGGCGCCCGCATGGATACCCGTACTCAGCAACGTTTAGCCGGTTTTAAAAAGGCGATCGCTGATTTTAAACAGCCTTGTCAAAGTTATGTAGTCACCACCACTCAGTCTTCATCGATACGTTTAGGTGGTCAGTTATTGCAGGCTGTGATGGCTGAATCGCAAGGCCAGTGTGATGCCATATTCTGCTGTAACGACGATTTAGCTTTAGGGGCTTTGTTTGAAACCAAGAGAATGAACCTCAAAGTTCCGTCCGATATTGCCATTTGTGGTTTTAACGACTTAGAGGCTTCGGCTTTGGTCGAGCCTGCTATTACCAGCGTTGCGTCTCCGCGCTTTGAAATGGGCCAGCAAGCGGTGGAATTACTGATGACAGCTTCAGGCCAGGACAAAACTCATAAGCCGCCTATAGATATCGGCTACCGCATAGTGGAACGAGCTTCGACTTAATAGCCAAATTAGTTTGCTGGTATGATTTTAGAGATAGTTTCAGACATATTTTTAGGCGTTTTCTGCCCTCATGCATACAAAAAAGTACCAGCCGAAGCTGGTACTGACACCCTCAATTACCGGGAGAACCCAGACTCGCACAGTCTGGGAGATAAGGGTAAAACTAATGTCCCCTTCGTGCCTGAAGCTGCAAATGTGTTGACGTTATTAACACAACTCAAGATCAATTCAGGCCAGAAACAGGCGCCCCTAAAGGTCGCCGCTACAGCGTCAATTATTCGAAGCTAACATTAAAACGCACACCAAAGGTACGTGGTGATTGCCACATAAAGTTAGGTACTGCGTCACCGTGAGTACGGCCTTGATCGCTCTTAATATCGCGGTCAGTCACGTTATTGACAAAAGCTTCGGTGGACCAGTTGCCTTCTGAAGGTTCAAAGGTCAGGCTTAAATCCACTTTGGTATAAGCATCCTGACGATCGATATCAGCAGCGTAAGGCAAGTTTTTGAAGCCTGCTGGTCTGTCACCACGGTTGGCTGGGTCAAACCAGACTTCGCTGGTGTAACCGACACGAACTCTTGGTTTTAACGTAGCGCCGCTTTCCAGACCGACAAAATGTTCGTAATTCACAGAAGCGGAAAATTCCGGCGCCATGACTAAATGATTACCGCTGAAATCCAGCAGGTTAGGCAATGCAGGGTTGCCTGCAGATGGGTTAAAGGCTAAACCATCGCGGCCATATTTAGAGTCTGTGGTCAGGAAGTCATCGTAAGTTGCGTCCAATACAGACATAGAACCACTTAATTCGCCATTTTCAATCACTAACCAGCGGGCTTCTAATTCCAGACCATTGATAGTGGCTTTACCAGCGTTGGTTTTACGCAGTAAGTCAGCGCCTGTGTTGGTCACTACGTTACTGGTCACCTGTAAGTCGGTGTATTCAGTAGTGAATAACGCAGCAAATAACTGCAGAGTGCCGTCCAGGAATAAACCTTTCATGCCCAGTTCGATGCTGGTGTTTTCCTCAGGCGCTACGTAAGCGGCAGTGCCAGCAGCTTCGTTATTGTTGCCAGCGATAATGGCATCCAGATCAGCCTGAGTGAATGGACCTGTGCCTGTGTATTTGCCGCCATCCTGAATAGTACCGGACTTAAAGCCTGTGGCGTAGGAGCTGTAGAACATCACATCATCTGTCATGTCCCATTCCAGACGCGCCATACCAGTGGTTTTGCTCCACTCCGGGCTGGTGTCGTTGTAGGTATCGACCCAACATTGGCCAGGCTGCACCAGGTTTTTGTTCGGGCCAAGACCATTGAGGATGCCGTCCGGATCCATATAACCTACATAATCCTGATTTGGTTCAGTCACTTCAGTACGTTTTACGTCCGGACACATAATGTTACGGCCACCTTTATCCCAACGTTTATCGTTGGTGTAACGTAAGCCGGCACTGATACGCCAGTCGTCTGTCAGTTTATAAGTCGACTGAGCATACAAGCTGTTCGATTCTAAACCGCGGTCTGGCTGACGGTAAGTTGACCATAAGTTTTTGTTTGGTGTAGTGCCCCCTTCGTAATCGACGTCAGGGTGCACTATGTCAAAAATAGTCTTGTTGTTTTCTTTGAAGTAGAAGTAACCCACCATCCACTGTAAACGTTCAGCGTCATCATTTTTGAACTGTAACTCGTGTTGAGTGGCTTCGTGATCACATTCAACACAACCGCCCCACTCGTATTTTTCCAGGCTCCAGGTTCTGTCCCACACCGAAACGCGAGACGTATCTGTGTAACCACCGATGTAAGACAATTGCTGACCTGAGTCGAAGTTATAATTCATTCTGGTACGGAAGCTATCGCTGGTTGCATCGTTAAAACCAGGTTCCTGTACATAAGAGCTGCGATCCGAACCACCACTGATAGTTGGGATATTACCCGTACCATTGTCAGTAAAGTTTTCGTAGGAGAAAGTTAAATCAAACTTGTCTGACGGCTGATAAAAAGCACTGAAACGCGCAGCGGCCAGATCGGTAGAACCATATTTTTCGCCCATGGCTGAACCTGGCAGGAAATCCACCACACCTTCAGATTGGTCCATAGCGGCGGCAACACGAACAGCTAAAGTGTCGCTTAATGGAATATTCACCATAGCGCGGGTAGCACGACGGTCGTAGTTACCTAAAGTGATCTCAGCGTTGGCATCAAAACCATCCAGTCGAGCTTTGGCAGTGTGCAAGTTCACCACGCCACCTGTGGCGTTGCGGCCGAATAATGTGCCTTGTGGTCCACGTAAAATTTCAGCACCTTCTAAGTCAAACATCAAAGCAGAAGCGCCTTGCGAGCGGGCTGAATACACACCATCAATGTGGAAAGCAACTGCCGGGTCACCACTTTCAGTCTGGTCAGAAGAGCCAATACCACGCACATACACCATAGGAGTATTTTGCGTACCGTTTTGCGCTATTTGCAAACTCGGCACTATGCCCTGTAAGTCATCCAGCTGCGCTACATGGTTTTCATCCAGAGTTTTCTAGTCAAAGGCTGTTACCGCCAGTGGAGTTTCCCTTAAGGTAGTGACCCTTTTGGTTGCGCTGATTTGAATGACTTCAATGGCACGGCCTTCGTCATCTTTGCCATCGCTGGTTTTTACGGTTTCAGCCACTTGTGCAGCAACACCAAAAGCACTGCACAAAGCTAAGGTTGTGAGTAAGTAAGATGGTTTTAGTTTTAAGACTTTCACTTTAATTCCCCTATCCTGTCTGGATGTTTCGTCAGCATGACAGCGCTAACACCTGTTGATTTTTTTTATTTGGCATCAATTCAGGCGAAATAAAATCCAGAGTCACCAGCAGGTATCCTGCAGTTTAATTGATTTATTTCGCTTATTTTTTATACCAAGGCTGAGCCTAGGCGATAAATTAGCCTCAGATAAATGATTGCGCAACCATTATTTAGATCTTTTTTACAAAGAAAAGCTGAGATCCGGATCTTTTGCGACAGGATGCAACGCGAGGATTAGCTGAATTAAAGGGCAGTTTTTGTATTTATTTCAATCAGAATGATGAGAAAAATGCAGATTTTGTAAAAATGATAGCGCTACCAATTTTTATTTTTCAATAAGCAAAGCTCTGCTCTACGCCTTAAGGAGAAAGAAGCCAGAGCGAATCCACTCTGGCCTCAGTCTTTATTTTTTCTGTAAAAAGGCTTTATCTAATGCGAGGAACACAACAGGAGTCGTCAATAGAGTTAACACCTGACTAAAAGCAAGCCCGCCAACCACGGCCACACCTAAAGGCACCCGCAGCTCCGCACCAGTACCAAACCCCATCATGAGAGGCACAGCGCCTAAAATAGCAGCCAAGGTCGTCATCATAATAGGGCGGAACCGAACCAGACAGGCCTGATGTATCGCATCTTTGGCGGACATACCTTGTTCACGCTGGGCTTGGAGGGCAAAGTCGACCATCAGAATACCGTTTTTCTTCACTATACCTATCAGCAAAATAATGCCTATCAGCGCCATGATGGAAAAGTCCAGTTGCCAGGCCCAAAGTAATAAAATGGCGCCTATAGCAGCTGAAGGTAAGGTAGATAAAATAGTCAGAGGATGAACAAAACTCTCGTATAACACGCCCAAAATGATGTAAACCGCCAACAAGGCAGTGAAGATCAGCAGAGGTTGAGTAGCCAAAGAATCCTGAAAAGCCTGCGCAGCGCCCTGGAAAGAACCTGACACTGAAGCTGGCATTTGTAACTCTCCACGTGCCTGATCCAGAGCTTTTACCGCATCCCCCAAAGCCACGCCGGCCGCTAGGTTAAAGGACAAATTCGCTGCGGGTTGCATACCATTGTGCGCAATCACCACAGGGCCGTTGGTCGCAGGTAACACTTTGGCAAAAGCCAGTAAAGGCACCATCTCCCCTGTTGTAGGTGAACGTAAATGGAAGTAGTTTAAGCTTTCCGCTGTGCCACGCTGTTCAGGGTCCAATTCCAGTATCACATTGTATTGGTTAGTTTCGGTCTGATATTCGTTGATTTGACGTTGACCAAACGCATCGTACAAGGCCTGATCCAAATCAGCAGCAGCAAAACCTAAACGAGCCGCTTCCTGCCGATCCAGCTCCAGCTTGATAATATTAGCGTCCCACTGCAAGTCGTTGGATAAGTCGGTAAACATAGGATTTTGTCTAAGCTTAGCCGTTAGAGCCTGAGTCCAGGTCGCCAACTCGTCACTGCTTAAGGCTTTGAGCACATAACTGTATTGAGCACGGCCAGGACCAGCCCCCAGGTTAATATCCTGAGCGGCCCGTAAAAACACCTGCAGACCCGGAATTTGCGCAAACTGCGGTCTTAATCTGTCGATAATTTCACTGGCACTGGCGTCCCTGTCATCAGGGTCGCTTAACACCACCCAAACCCGACCTGAGCCAGTGGAGTTATTGCCACCCACCGCATGGTTGAAACCTGTGATATCCGGATCATTTTTTAAGATCTGCTCCAGTTGCTTGTGTTTGGCAATCATATCTTCATACGGAATATCAGACGCAGCTTGCGTGATCCCTATGACAAAACCTGTGTCCTGCAATGGAAAAAATCCTTTAGGGATCGCCATAAAACTGGCAACACTGCCAGCTACCGTCAGAAAAAACACCCCAAGCATAATGCGCTGATGCTCCAGAGCCCAAGTCAGTACTTTGTCGTAACGTTTGACTAAACGGTCAAAAAAGCCCGGCTTATTTGGGTCATGAGCAGGCGCTTTATCCATAAAAAGTGAGGCTAAAGTCGGTGCCAGGGTTAAACACACCACCACAGAAATTAAAATCGCAGCTGTAGCCGTTAAAGAAAACTCTAAAAATAGCTTACCAATAATACCGCCCATAAACAGCAGCGGAATAAAGGCCGCCACTAAAGACACACTGATGGAAATAACAGTAAAACCTATTTCCTCCGCACCTTTCAGTGCTGCCACTCGTTTACTCTCGCCCGCCTCTAAATGCCGGTGAATATTTTCAATCACGACAATGGCGTCGTCGACAATAAAACCTACAGCGATCACAATAGCCACCAGGGTGAGGTTATTCAGACTAAAACCAGCCAGATACATAAAGGCACAGGTACCGACCAGTGATACCCCCAGCACCGCTGAGACGATTAAAGTGGCAGACCACTGACGTAAAAACGCCGCCATTACAGCAATAACCAGCACTACAGCTATAGCCAAAGTCAGTTCCACTTCAGCTAAGGATGAGCGGATAGTCCGGGTTCTGTCGTTAAAGACTTCAACTTTGACATCAGCAGGTAAAGCAGCAGTCAGGTGAGGTAAAGCGGCTCTGATGCGATCCGCTGTGGCTACTATGTTGGCACCAGGCTGACGGCGGATAATTAAGGCGACACCAGATTCACCATTCGGCCAAATTTGCACAAAATCGTTTTCTGCCCCCAGTTTCACACTAGCGACGTCACGCAGATACACAGGAGCGCCGTCGTTATAACTAACAATCAAGTTGGCATATTCATCGGCAGAAAAAATCTGATCATTGACCGCTAAAGTGGATACTCTGTTATCACCAAACAAAGCACCTTTAGGCAAGTTGACGCTGGCGCGTTGCACTGCAGCACGAATATCTGCCAGAGTTAAACCTGCGGCAGCTAAAACTTCAGGTTTGGCCTGGATCCGAATGGCAGGTTTTTGCTGACCACCAATAAAAACTTCACCGACTCCATTTATTTGGGTCATCTGACGTGCCAGCACTGTCTCAGCTAAATCGCTAATTTCAGTGCGGGATAAAGTTTCGGAGGTCACACCAATAATTAAAATTGGACTATCGGCCGGATTGACCTTACGCCAGGTTGGCAAGTTGGGCATATCGGGTAAACGACCTGCCGCCTGATTCAGCGCCGCCTGAACTTCCTGTGCAGCACTGTCGATATCCTTTTCCAGCACGAATTGCAGAGTAATTTCAACAGAACCCAAAGCACTGCTTGAGGTCATTTCGGTAATACCGGGCACTGAGCTTAATGCCACTTCCAAAGGAGTCGCGACGGCGGACGCCATAGTTTCAGCACTGGCACCAGGTAAACGGGCATTGACCTGAATGGTCGGAAAGTCAGCTTCAGGTAAAGGCGCCACGGATAAACGCGGAAACGCCAGCATACCTAACACTACCAAAGCAAAGGTCAATAATACTGTGCCTATAGGATGGTCCATACACCAGGCAAATACGCTGCGGCTTTTCATGCTTATTGCTCCGCAGCTGCAGTTTGGGGCGTGTCAGTCAAAATTTTCAGCTCAGCACCTTTACGTAAACGACTCTGACCATCCACTATCACCTGTTGACCAGCGCTAACCCCTGTCACCACCACCTGATTTCTATCCTGCAATACCACATCTACAGCGGCTGTGGCGGCTTTACCTTGTTGCTCCAGCCAGACAAACGCTCCCTCAGGCCCCTGCTGCAAGGCCTTTGCCGGAATAGTGAAGGCCTGTTCCAACACTTTACTCTGCAAAGCTATAACCACGGACTGACTGGGCCATAAGGCTGCGTCCGGATTGGCAAAATCTGCTTTCACCCTGATAGTACCTGTCGCAGCTGCCACTCTATTATCTACGACTGTAAGCTGACCTTGTGCCAGAGGATCGGCACCTTCTTTTGCATAAGCCAACACCGGCACTGTTTGTTTTTGGCGGATTTGCTGTGTCAACAGCTGTAACTCTGGTAAACGTGACTGCGGCAAGGCAATTTCAATACTGATAGGGTCTAGTTGCACTACCGAAAACAAACTATTGGTATCGCTGGTTCTGACATAATTGCCTGCATCGACATTGCGTATGCCGACCTGACCTGAAATAGGTGACAGAATTTGGGTATAAGACAACTCCACCTGCTGCGCATTGATAGTGGCCTGTACGCTACGTAGTTGTGCTTCCAGTTGCTGTACTGTGGCCTGTTGCTGGTCGGCCATTTGTGCCGATACCGCCTGATCTTTACGTAAGTTCTGATAACGTTTTAAGTCTAATCGCGCTACATCGAGCTGAGCTTGCACGACCGCCAGCTGAGCTTTGGCTTGCTCGTACGCCGCTCTGATACTGCGATCATCAATCACTGCCAACAAGTCGCCTGCTTTCACCAGTTGGCCTTCTTCCACCAAAATGCGCTGTAGTATGCCATCCACCTGAGGGCGAATTTCAACACTTTGCTGAGCTTTCACTTGCCCTATACCCCGGATCCAGACGGGCACATCCTGCTGTTGCACTAAAGTCGTTTTCACCGGCACAGCCGGGCCCTGTTGCGCCATCACAGCACAGCTCAGCCAAAGGCTGGATGTCATCACTAGCTTTGCCAGTTTCATACAAAAACTCCGTTGTATTTTTAAGTAAAAACAGCCTGTTTGGGCCACTTAGCATAACGAATAGCAGCTAAAGTGACAGCACTGCTTCTGGTGTTAATTCACGATTTTGTCGAGTTATGCTCAACTAAACGGTTTGGATTTTACCAAGGATCAGTCAATGCGTTCAGGCGCAAAAAAAAACAGACCAGCAGAAAATAGTTATACAGCGGCCTTGTCTGCGCTGTAAAAAGAAAAAGATCCGCTATAGTTATTTAACCATTTATTAACAGGCGGAGTTCGGGATGAAACCGCTTTTCACTATTTTGCTCTGTTATAGTTTTTCTATACTGGCACAACAGCAATGGTCAGTTACAGAGTGCGATAAAACCGCAAAAAAACTGCAACAACTGGAACAAAAAATTAGCTCAGGTTATAGCGTAAAAGAAGCAAAACCACTGAGCCAAGAGCAACGTCTGCTGGAAAAACAGCTGGACCAGTTTTGCCAGCAACCTGTCTTAGCCTCAGCTCAAAAAAAGCCAAAGGTGAAAAAGACGGCCACATTGAACACGACTAAAGATCCATTGGCTGCTATCGCCAAAGGCCCAGAGCTTTATGTCAGCTCGGTTTCAGTGAAAGCTCCTTATCAGGGTAAAAAACTACAAGCCTGGCTGGAGTATTACTCCGAACCTAAACGATGTTTTGGTGTAAGAGACAGCAGACAAATGGTCTGGTGCGTGGAACAGCGCCAACAAGCGAAAGCTAATTTTGAGCGACAATGGCAGCAAAAACTCGCACTATCGCAACCAGAATGATAAGCTCCGACCAGTTGAATTCTGGAGCCTCTATTTATGAACGCCTTAACTAAAGCCAACTTACAACTCTGGTGGTTTGGATTCCGTTATATTCCGCTGATAGGTTTTTGCAAACCAAAAATTCTGGAATTAACAGACGAGCGCACTGTGATCCGGATGCCACACCATCGTCATACTAAAAACCATTTAGGCAGTATTTATTTTGGTGCTCTGGCTATAGGTGCCGATTTAGCCGGTGCTTTTTTAGTCTTTTACAAAGCGCGACAGAAGAAACTGAATATTCATTTTGCTTTTAAAGACGTACAGGGTGAGTTTTTAAAACGACCTGAGGCCGCTGTGCATTTCACCAGTAACGACGGTGCTCTGATCGATCAAATGATTCAGCAATCTTTGGATACAGGTGAGCGGATTAACCAGGCCGTTACTATTGACGTGACCTGCCCCTCCTTGCATGGTGATGAATTAATGGCCAAATTCACCTTAACTTTGTCAGTCAAAGCGAAAAAGAAATCTTAACTCTGCTTAGCCTTGTTTGCAGCCAGAGGCTGACAAGGCTAAAATCGCCTTTTGATTGTGAAGGTGAGCGGCATGCAGGACTTATTAGGTAACTTATTTATTATTTCAGCACCCAGCGGAGCGGGAAAATCCACGCTGATTAATGCGCTTTTAAAGCAAGATGCCGATATGCAATTGAGTGTCTCCCACACGACCCGCTCACCGCGTCCGGGCGAGACTGACGGTGTGCAGTATCATTTCACCGACGTATCCAGCTTTAAACAATTGATTGCGCAGGATCAGTTTATTGAGTGGGCTGAAGTCTTTGGCAATTACTACGGTACATCCAAAGCAGCCTTAGCTGATAAGCTGGCGCAAGGTATAGATGTATTTCTGGATATCGACTGGCAGGGTGCCCGCCAAATCAAACAACAACTACCTTTTGTCACCAGCATTTTTATTCTGCCACCCAGTGTCGAGGCGTTAGAACAACGCTTGAATCAGCGCGGGCAAGACAGTGCAGAAGTGATAGCGGGTCGTATGGCCAAAGCCCGCGACGAAATCAGCCATGCCAATGAATATGACTATTGGGTGGTGAATGATGATTTGGAAACGGCGGTACAGCAATTTTCCGGCATTATCCAGAGCCAACGCTTAAAACAACAGAAACAAGCGATACGGCAACACAAGTTACTTTCTGGCCTGTTGGCGAACGAAACGAAATAGAGTAGACTATGCGGTCTTTATTCAGACCCAGATTAACCGGAGTGGCAGATGGCTCGCGTAACAGTTGAAGATGCAGTAAATAAAATTGGTAACCGCTTTGATTTAATTCTGGTGGCCTCACGTCGTGCCCGTCAACTGGCTGTTGAAGGCAAAGAGCCAATGGTTGACCCGGAAAACGATAAGTCTACTGTGGTTGCTTTACGTGAAATCGAAAAAGGTTTTATCACTAACAGTATTCTGGACCAGCAGGAACGTCGTGAACAGTTACAGCAAGAAGCCTCAGAAATGGCTGCTGTTGCTGCAATTATTGGTTCTGACGAATAATCTGAGTTCCTTCCTGTGCCAACGGTATCCGGCCGTTGGCAATAGCTCGAAATCCACGTATATTCAAAGGAACACGCCAAAGCGTTGTGCGTATTGGGGAGTTTCGGATGTATTTGTTTGAAGGCCTGAAAAATCAAATCAGCGCTTACCTGCCTCCTGAGCAGGTTGCTCTGGTACAACAGGCTTATATTGTAGCCCGCGACGCGCACGCGCCACAAATTCGCTCCAGTGGCGAACCTTATATTACTCATCCTGTAGCAGTCACCAGTATCCTCGCCGAAATGCGGATGGATTACGAAACTTTAATGGCTGCTTTACTGCATGATGTGATTGAAGATACTCCTGTCAGCAAAGACGATTTAAGTCGGATGTTTGGCGAAACTGTGGCCGAACTGGTGCAGGGTGTCAGTAAACTCGACAAAGTAAAATTTAAAGATATCAAAGAGTTCGAAGTTACCAACCTGCAAAAAATGTTTATGGCGATGACGCAGGATATCCGCGTTATTTTAATTAAACTGGCCGACCGCACTCACAATATGCGCACCATAGGTGCACTCAAACCAGAAAAACGCCGTCGTATTGCCCGTGAAACTTTAGAGCTGTACGCTCCTATCGCCAACAGGTTAGGTATTCACAATATTAAAAACGAGTTGGAAAACTGGGGTTTCCGCGCTTTGTACCCAATGCGGTATCGCGCTTTAGAAACTGCAGTGAAACAGGCGCGTGGCAACCGTAAAGAAATTATTGAAAAAATTCAGACGGAAATAGAACAGCGTATTAAAGCCGCTGGTATAGAAGCCGAAGTCGCTGGTCGGGAAAAACATCTGTATAGCATCTATCGTAAAATGAAAAGCAAAGAGCTGATGTTTAACGATGTGATGGATATTTACGGCTTCAGAGTCATTATCAATAGCATAGACAACTGTTATCGCGTTCTTGGCGTGGTCCATAACTTGTTTAAGCCAATAGAAAGCCGTTTTAAAGACTATATCGCCATTCCCAAACAGAACGGGTATCAGTCCTTACATACCTCTTTGATTGGTCCACACGGTATTCCGGTGGAAATTCAGATGCGCACCCGTGAAATGGATGAAATGGCTGACAAAGGGATAGCAGCGCACTGGTCGTACAAAAGTGCTGGCGAAAATAAAAATACCACAGCGCAAATCCGTGCTCAGCGTTGGATGCAAAGTTTACTTGAGCTGCAACAAAGCTCAGGGAACACTTACGAATTTGTTGAAAATGTGAAATCTGAGCTCTATCCGGACGAGCTTTATGTCTTTAGCCCTAAAGGCAAGATTGTGGAGTTACCTATTGGTGCCAATGCGGTGGATTTTGCCTATACGGTGCATACTGATATAGGTAATACCTGTGTCGGCGCACGAGTCGATCGCAAACCTTATCCGCTGAATAAACCACTGGAAACTGGCCAGACGGTGGAAATTATTACCAGCTCAGGTGGTAAACCTAATGCCAACTGGCTGAACCATGTAGTCACCAGCCGCGCTATTTTGGGTATTCGTAACTATCTGAAAAAGCAGCAACTCAGCGAAGCTGTAGGTTTAGGTCGACGTTTACTGACCTCAGCTTTGGGTGATGTCAAACTCGAAGCTATTCCATCTGAACGTATTGAGCAGGTTTTGCAAAGCACCACTCAGAAATCGCTGGACGAGTTGTTGGTAGAAATTGGTCTGGGTAACCAGTTACCTATTGCCGTAGCACGCCGTCTGTTGGGTGGTTTTGAATCCGGTGAAGAAGCTTTGCCAGCGGAAAATCCAGCCAATCAAAAGACCAAAGCTTTTATTATTGGCTCTGAGGGTATGTTACTCACCTTCGCCAAGTGTTGCCGCCCTATTCCGGGTGACGAAATTGCCGCTAACGCCACGCCAGGTAAAGGCTTAAACGTGCATCGTGTTGAATGCCGCAATATTCGAGGCTGGGAAAAAGAGCCGGGGAAATACTTCCCGGTGAAATGGGATAAAACCGGCGATAAACAGTTTTTATGTGATATCCGGGTCTTTATTGTCAACCAACCCGGTGTACTGGCTAAACTGACGACAGTGATAGCCTCACAGGATTCCAATATTCAGGACCTGTCGACGGACGACAGAGACACAGGCGAATACGTGATTAAAATCACCTTGTCTGTGCGTGACCGTATTAATTTAGCCAACGTCATGCGCAAAATCCGCGTATTGCCTGAAGTGCTCAAAGTTTACAGAAGGAAATAAGTATTATGTCAAAAGTGATCATCAGTACAGATAAAGCTCCTGCGGCAATTGGTACTTATAGCCAAGCCGTGAAAATTGGCACTACAGTGTATTTATCTGGTCAGATCCCTTTAGTACCTGCCACCATGCAAATGGTGTCTGAAAACTTCGCCGAACAAACGCAGCAGGTATTTGAAAACCTGACCGCTGTTTGTCAGGCCGCTGGCGGCAGTTTAAATGATATGGTGAAGGTGAATATTTTCCTGACTGATCTGTCTAACTTCGCTACTGTAAATGAGATTATGAGCAAGCATTTTAGCGCACCTTACCCAGCCCGTGCGGCAGTGCAAGTCAGCGCTTTACCTCGTGGCGCTCAAATAGAAATTGATGGTGTGATGGAAGTGCCATCGACCAACTAACAGGGAAAATGGCCGCTTCTGTCCTATAAGGCGAACTGAGTGACAAAGATCCTGTGTTGTATTTTGTTGTTGGTTTTACCTAGACTGGCAACCGCTGCACAAACACCAGTTTTAACCTGGTGTCTGGATCATTTCTCACGTTTTCATGCCTATGAAACTGGCAAGGCTCCTTACGGCCCCTCCGTCGATTTAATGCAGGAACTGGCCAGGCGTGCCGGGTTCCAGCTCAAATTCAGTCCAAAAACCCCTTCGGCCCGCTGCTTCCGCCAAATGCAGACGGGTGAAGCGGATTTAATGAGTAACCTGAACTTTACCGAAGAACGGGCAGAGTATATGCACCTTCTGCCGTACAACGAACGTATTCCAGAGTCTCTGTACCTGAAAAGTAGCGACAGAAGGCTTATTCTCAGTTTTGGTCAGCTGGAATCACTCAGTTTGGCGACTGTACGCAATTACGCTTATCACCCTGGTCTGATGCTGGTACTTAAAACCTCGAAACGCCATGTGGAGATTGATAGCATAGAGACTGGTTTTGAAATGCTGCAACGTGGCCGGGTCGACGCCTTGGTGGTGCCCACTCAAAGCTCTTTGGATGTAATAGCAGACCACAAAGAGATGCATTTTCAGTTCAAACGCGCCCCTATTGATTTTTCAGTGGTAGAAAAACGTTTTATCAATATTGGCTTATCGAAAAAAAGTCCACATCTGGCATTAAAAGACCGTATCGAACAAGCTCTTGAGTCCATGGTGCAGGATGGTACAGTGAAAAAACTCTATGCCTTCGATCCTCTCAAACATGGTCCTACCTATCTGGCGGATGATGAGTCTGGACCTAAAAAGCAGCCTTAAATGCAGTTGATGTTCAACTCTGGCTATGCCCTGTGACGATCACAGGTTAAACTGTCTGCTATCAGTCACTTAGTTTGGTCTTTCTCTTGACAGTAACAGCACTGGATAGTCTATCCGTCAGCCAACTGAAAGGTGTTGGCGCCAAAGTCAGTGAACTGCTGCACAAGCTGGGTATTCAGAGTGTGCAGGATTTATTGTTTCACTTGCCTTTGCGTTACGAAGACCGCACCCGTCTCTATCCTATAGCCGACTTATGGCCACAACAAACAGCCACAGTGCAGGGTGAAGTGATCAGCAGTGAAATTACCTTTGGTAAAAGACGTAGCTGGCTGGTGTCTATTCGGGATGGCTCAGGTTACCTAACCTTACGTTTCTTCCATTTTAATGCTGCACAGAAAAATGCCGTTACACCAGGTGTCACCTTGCGAGTTTTTGGTGAAGCCAAACGTGGCATGCGTGGTTTTGAGATGATGCATCCTGAATACAAAGTAGTAAAAGATGGTTTGGATCAGGATGTAGCCGAAACTCTGACGCCGGTTTATCCCAGCACTGAAGGACTAAAACAAAATAGCTGGCGCAATTTAACTGACGCGGCTTTACAGGTATTACAGCGCAGCAGTCCCACCGAATATTTAGCACCAGTGCTGGGTCAGAACAGCTGGTCTTTATCTGATGCACTATTTTATCTGCACAGACCTCCTCCGGATGCCTCTTTACAGCTGCTGGAGCAAGGCCAACATCCAGCACAGCAACGGCTGATTTTTGAAGAATTGGTAGCGCAGCAGTTGTCGATGCTGCAATTACGCCAGCAATGCCGGGTACAACAAGGTCGCAGTTTTGTGGTAGATGAAACCCAGAATCAAAAGTTTTTAGCGGCTTTGCCTTTTGCGCCAACAGGTGCCCAGCAGCGGGTCATTAACGAAATCCGCCACGATTTAAGCCAAACCGAACCCATGTTACGTTTGGTCCAGGGGGATGTAGGCTCTGGTAAAACGCTGGTGGCAGCTCTATCGGCTTTGACTGTATTGAGCCGTGGCGCTCAAGTCGCCTTAATGGCCCCGACAGAGCTGCTGGCAGAACAGCATGCCAACACTTTCAAAGCCTGGCTGGAGCCTCTGGGTTATCAGATTGCCTGGCTGGCGGGTAAAGCTTCTGCCAAACAAAAACAGCTTCAGCTCTCTGTCATTCAGAGCGGCGAAGCGCAAATGGTAATTGGCACTCATGCCTTGTTTCAGCAGCACGTGCAATTTCAGCAACTGGCTTTAGTCATCATCGATGAGCAACACAGATTTGGTGTACATCAGCGGCTGGAGCTAAGGGAAAAAGGCGCAGATACCGGCTTTTATCCACACCAGTTGGTGATGACCGCCACTCCTATCCCCCGCACTTTAGCCATGACAGCTTACGCCGACTTAGATACCTCTGTGATTGATGAACTGCCGCCAGGTCGTACTCCGGTGACTACAGTAGTCTTGCCCGATAGTCGTCGCGCCGAGGTGACAGAACGGGTGCGTCAGGCTGTACAGAATGAGGGGCGTCAGGCCTATTGGGTTTGTACTTTGATTGAAGAGTCGGAACAACTGCAATGCCAGGCAGCGGAAATGACAGCTGTGGAACTAACCGCCGCCTTGCCTGACTTACGTATTGGCTTAGTACATGGCCGGCTAAAAGCCGCTGAAAAGCAGCAAGTGATGGCCGATTTTAAAGCGGGTGAGCTGGATTTACTGGTAGCGACCACTGTGATTGAAGTTGGTGTCGACGTGCCCAATGCCAGTTTAATGATCATTGAAAACCCCGAGCGTTTAGGTTTAGCTCAGTTGCACCAGCTACGAGGCCGGGTTGGCCGTGGTAGCGCGGTCTCCCATTGTGTTTTACTGTATCACGCGCCTTTATCTGCCACAGCTCAAGCCCGCTTGTCTGTGCTTAGGGAAAGCAATGATGGTTTTGTGATAGCACAACGTGATTTAGAAATCCGTGGTCCGGGTGAACTACTCGGCACCAAACAAACAGGACAAGTCAGCTACCGTATAGCCGATTTAAGCCGGGATGCTCATTTAATCCCTGCGGCCCAACAAGCAGCCGCCCTATTATGGCAGCAGCATCAGCCGAATTGTGCTGCTCTTATACGTCGTTGGTTAGGTTTTAAAGAGATCTATGCTCAAGCCTGAGCCTGTTTATACTGACCGGGCCAATTAAGGAGCGGCTTATGTTTCGTATTGTGCAGATAGACCATGTGGTGCTCAGGGTGAAAAACCTGCAGTTGATGCTGGATTTTTATCAGCAGGTAGTGGGCTGCACTCTGGAGCGGCAGGAAACCGACTTAGGTTTATATCAATTAAGAGCAGGTCTAAGTCTGATTGACTTAGTACCAGTCAACCAGCCTCTGGGCCAACAAGGTGGTGAAGCGCCAGGCATAGAGGGTCACAATATGGACCATTTGTGTTTACGTATTGAGCCTTTTGACCCACAAGCGTTGCAGTTGTATTTTCAGCATCAAGGCGTAACGGCGGGGCCTGTCGAATCTCGTTATGGTGCAGAAGGTCAGGGGCCTTCGATCTATATTCAGGACCCTGAAGGCAATACTATCGAAATAAAAGGTCCGCCTTATTCAATCACTTGAACTACAGGTCTTTTCCGTAACGCCAGATAAGCGTCTACCGAATACACTATCAGCGCCAGCCATATAAAACCAAAAGTCACCAGCTTAGCCGTGGTTAAAGCTTCGTTGTAGAGCCAAACGCCAAACACAAACATAAAACTTGGGCCTATGTACTGGAAAAAGCCCATAGTCGACAGTTGTAACCGCTTAGCTGCAGCGATAAACAGTAACAAAGGCACAGTAGTAACAAAACCTGCCGCCATCAGCCATAAGTTTAAACTCCAGCTATTTTGGCTAAAATCAGCCGCACTGCTGTCGGCAAACTGCCACCAGTAGTACAAAGCCAAAGGCAATAACAATAAAGATTCAATAAAAAGTCCGGTAATGGCATCTATCGCCAGCTTTTTACGAAATAAGCCGTACAATGCAAAAGTACTGGCTAAGGTTAAAGCTATCCAGGGCACAGAGCCAAAAGTCACCAGTTGGATCACCACTCCCGTCACCGCCAGTGATAACGCAATCCACTGAAACTTACGCAAACGCTCACCGAGGAAGAACATGCCCAGCAGCACGTTGAGCAAAGGGTTGATGTAGTAACCTAAACTGGCATCGAGCATATGATGGTTATTCACAGCCCAGATAAACAAACCCCAGTTCCCTCCTAAAATCAGCGAGGTGCCCAAAAGCGCCAAAACTAATTTAGGCTGAACTAGAATCTGCTGTACTTTGCGCCATTGCTGCATGGCAAACACAATCAGCACCAACAATACAAAAGACCAGACCACACGATGGATCAGGATCTCCTGCGCCGGCACAAAATCGATTTGTTTAAAATAAAGCGGCGCTATACCCCATAAGGTATAAGCACCAGCGGCAAAAGCACCACCTAGTTTTTGTGCTGGACTTAATGTCATGGGTATCACCTTGATCAGCAGGGATCCTTGCGGTATGAGGCGCGCATTGTACTGGATGAAGACTGATTAAGTAATGACATCTGACGCAGGAATAAAAAACTTGGCCTTATCTCAAAACAAATTGGCCGAAATCAGAGCAAGCTGCCCTATCCTCACGGCAGCGCTTGGTTGGTTTAGCGTACCAAAGTTAAAGTTCGGCCATTTAACTGCTGCAATGGTCTGGCATTTTTCCCCATCAACTGGCTTAGCTGTTTTAACTGTTCTGCCGAGGCGTCGATAGGATTAGTTAACACCAGCCAGTACACTCCCTCACTGCAAGGCGGCGTGGTTAACGACCCCATATAGTGGTAAAAGTGTTTGGTTTTTGGCAGGAGGGCGTTCAGATCCAAAGCTGCTTTTTGATCTGTGACTGTCTCGCCTTTAAGCAAAGGGACTTTTTGCAACAACTGCTGCAACGTAGCGTTCGTTTGTCCCTGCTGCACAAACACCCCTACGATAGCCAACTGACCATCCGCATCGCTGTGGACAAAATGCACTTCCATCGGGAAGCTTTTGCCATTCAGTTGATGCTCGCTTGGTGTGTGAAAATGCAATTGCTTTAAGTTGTAGTCCTGCCCGCCAAAACTAAGGTGAAGTGGCGCAGCACTGACTTCTTCAACTAAGGTATGACCCATATGGGTCAATTGTAATGGCTGAGCTGCGTAACGTAGCTGGGGTGCCGAAAATTTAGCTTCCTCTGCCACAGTCAAATCAATAGGTGATTGTTCTTTGCCGTTTTTACAGCTTGCAAAATCCATGGTCAGATTGCCCCAATGTTCTGGCCCGGCATATCCTTCATAGCCCCAGTCGGGATAGAGATCCTCAGCCAAAGCAGGAAGCAAACACCCCAGAGCTAGCAATAAAAGAATTTTTTTCATAGCACCACACCTGTTTAACAGCTTTGACTGGCAGAGTTCTTTATTGCTGAGACACGAGTTCTTCATGCCACTTCTGGCAGTTGAAACCTTTTTACTGCACCTTCCAAAGTGCCAGCCATAGCTGTCAATTGCTGGCTGGCGGTGGCGACCTGGGTTACCAGTTCAGCGTTCTGTTCAGCAGCCTGATGTACCACACTGACGCTGACATTAATTTCTTCAATAGCACTGCTTTGCTGTTCAGCAGCACTGGCAATTTGCATGCTCATACCACGGACTTTATCTATAGAGCCGTTCACTTTTTGCATCAAGTCACTGGACTGACCGGCAAAATCAATAGCCTGACCACCCAGCACGCTGCTTTGTCGCATTTTTAATACCGCCTGATGCGCGCTCTGGCGGAACGTGCTGATCATAGTTTCTATTTCGGTGGTTGAAGTTTGCGTGCGCTGCGCCAGATGCCGGACTTCATCTGCCACTACGGAGAACCCCCGACCTTGCTCCCCAGCTCGTGCCGCTTCAATAGCCGCATTTAATGCTAATAAATTGGTTTGATCCGCTATGGCTTTAATCACCACCAACACTGCACCTATATTTTCACTGTTTTTCTCAAGCTCAGATAATGAGGCTGCACTTTCTGTTAGACTTTTCACCAGAGATTCAGTGCTCTGCACCGCTTGAGTGTTGATCGTTTGACTGGAGGTAGAGTTCTGCGCAGCCTCTTCGCTAGCCGTGTGCGTAGTAGCCACACTCTGTGCGACCTCATGAGCAGTCGCTGACATTTCGTGCATAGCTGCGGCAATTTGTTCCATTTGCAGACTTTGCTGCTGCACATTGCCCTGCACACCATGACTACTATCTGCCAATACAGTGGCAGCACCAGAAACCTCCATTGTCGAGCGCTGAACCAGCACTAACAACTGAGCCAGATCCTGCCTGGTCTGCTCCATCAAGGTCAGCATTTCACCTATCTCTGCTGGCTCATCCGCCAGCACTACGGACTTGAGGTTACCGCGCTGTAATTCTCTGAGCGCCGCCATAGCTTTGTACAAACCTCTCTGGATGGCCTTGCGGGTGGAGCGGCTGACCAGCACAGACAACAGCAACACTAAGACTGCAGCTACGACTACCTGTAGTTCTAAAGAGCGGGTTTGCTGGTCAATACTTTGGATCTCAGCTGAAGTAAAATTTTCGACATTTTGCAACAGCGTTTTTACGTCTTGCATCAACTGTTGATCAACAGCAGCCAGCTTGTTTTCCAGCTCAACAGCTTGCTGCCCTGATCCGGCTTTTTGGATTAGCTGCTCTGCAATCGAAGTCCACTGCAAGGACAGTGTTTCAATCCCCTGCAGTAGCTGCATATTTTCCCGGACTTTGCTCAGTTGCAACTCTGTCATAGCAGTTGAAGGTTGTAAAAAGGGCTCTGCGGCCTGAAGTGCAGCTTGGAGTTGCTGTTGATGCTGTATAAACTCTACTTTTGTGCGCTGAAATTCATCCACAGACTGCTGATGCTGTTTTGGTACATAACGTAACTCTTTATGCAACAGCAGCTCCTGCTCGTACTGCTGTTCAAGTACTTGGGTCAACTGCTCAATAGCAGGGTTGTCTCTATTGACCACTTCACTTAAGTGCGTCTCTATCTTGGCCAGTTGTATAAATACAAAAGCGGTCATGGCCGTCAGACCTAGACAGATCACACTGACAGACAACATAAGCCTTTGTCTAATCGACAGTTGCATAGTGCTCCCCTTCCTCTTTCGAAGTCTTATCAGTTAAAACTGGGTGCTTTAACAACGAGCCTAGATTCAATAATGGTGGCTACATTGTTTTTTGTAGCAGACTGAGAGTCTGCTGAAACTAGAGCTTCAGCATCAAACATGGTTTCATTATTATCAATTAAGCCTTCTTGTCAATAAATCAAAGTCAAAATATGATAAAAATAAAACCTTTATTTAAAAAACAAATAAAGCTACTGATCAGGTATAGCTGAAAGAGAAACAACTGAAAGGAAATAATTGAATCATGCTTGTATGGGCGCGAAATAAACTTTAGCCCACCAGATAAGTACCGGTACCTAACGCAATATGAGTGCCCTGCTCATTGTGTAGCTCCATCCGGCAGACACAAACTTTATTGCCTGTGCGGATCACTTGAGCTGTGGCAATGAACTGTTGGCCACGGCCAGGCCTTAAGTAATCGGTACGAATATCTATAGTACTCATTTTGCCCAGTTTTTCGGCCAGTTCAGCATCTGCAATATCGCCCAATCGGGTTAAGGCACTGGACACTGCCATTAATCCACCCACCACATCCAGCACTGAAGCTATGACGCCACCATGTAAAATCTGCTGTACCGGGTTTCCTACCAGCTGCCCGGCCCAGTCGAAACGAACTTCAGCTTGCTGTTCATCAAAACGGGTGACTTTTAAGCCTAACAAACGATTAAAAGGCATTTGGTCAAAAGTATTGGCGATAAAAGGTAATAACTGATCGGCGTACATAAGGTTCTCAACTTTACTGGTAGGAGCAGTACGCAATCTACTCCAGCAAAGCCAATGACACAATGCCCAAGACAGCATCTGTAGTTTTGATTACAATGCGCCAGATTTTTCATAATGCAGCCTTGTCCTTTGCCACAATTATTGTTCGACACCTTAAAACAAGCTTTTGGTTACAGCCAGTTCCGTCACGGACAACTGGAGGTGATCCAGGCTTGCCTGAGCGGTCAGGACACTTTTGTGCTGATGCCTACAGGTGGCGGCAAATCGCTGTGTTATCAGTTACCTGCTTTGTTATTGCCTTATGTCACTGTGGTCGTTTCGCCTTTAATGTCGCTGATGAAAGATCAGGTCGATGCGTTACAGGCCAATGGTATAGCGGCAGAATTTATTAACAGCAGCCAAAGCAGAGAAGAAATTCAGGATGTGATCCGGCGTTTACGCAATCAACAGCTCAAACTGTTGTATCTGGCGCCTGAGCGTTTATTACAACCGGACTTTATGTCACGCCTGGCAGAAGTTGGTGTCAGTTTATTTGCCATAGACGAAGCGCACTGTATTTCACAGTGGGGCCATGACTTCAGACCCCATTACACTGAACTGGCGCAGTTAAAACACTACTTCCCGCATGTGCCCATGATGGCACTCACGGCCACAGCAGACCCTGCTACGCAAAAGGACATTAGCCGCCAGCTGAATTTGCAGCAGCCTTATATCTCAGTGGGCAGTTTTGACCGGCCTAACATCCGTTACACAGTACAAGAGAAATTCCGTCCGCTGGAGCAAGTGGTCAATTACCTGAAACAGCAGGAGCAGCAAAGTGGCATTATTTATTGTGCTTCACGCCGTAAAGTAGATGAGCTGACCGAACAGCTGGCTGGCAAAGGTTTTCAGGTAGCGGCTTATCATGCAGGCTTGACCAACGAGCAGCGCAATGCGGTACAGGAAGCCTTTAAAAAAGACCAAATTCAGCTGATTATCGCCACAGTGGCTTTCGGCATGGGCGTGAATAAATCCAATATACGCTTTGTCATTCACTTTGAACTGCCGCGCACTATTGAAGCTTATTATCAGGAAACAGGCCGGGCTGGCCGTGACGGTGTGTCCGCTGAAGCCTTGATGCTGGTGGACCCTGCCGATATAGCACGGATGCGTAGCTGGATAGAAAAAGACGAAAACAACAGCAGAACCGAAGTAGCCTTGCAGCGTTTTAACCAGATGGCGGCTTTTGCTCAGGCACAAACCTGCAGGCGTTTAGTGCTGCTGAACTACTTTGGTGAATCCAGCCAGAAACCTTGTGGCAACTGCGATATTTGCATAGACCCGCCGAAGCAATTTGATGGCACTGAACTGGCCAGAAAAGCGCTGTCTTGCGTGTACAGAGTGAATCAAAGTTTTGGCATGACCCATGTCATTGATGTACTGCGGGGTAGCCAGACCAGCCGCATTCAGGAGTTGGGGCATGACAAGTTGTCTACTTATGGCATAGGAAAAGAGCAATCACACGATTATTGGCTCAGTATTCTGCGCCAGTTAGTGCATTGTGGTTTATTGCAACAAGACATCAGTCAGCATTCAGTGCTGAAGTTGCAAGAAGCAGCACGAGCCGTACTTCGTGCTGAGCAAACTTTGCAACTGGCCGTGCCGCGCTTAGTACAAAACAAAACCAGCAGCAGTAAAACTACAGCTCCACAAAACTATGACCGCAAGCTGTTCGCCCGTTTAAAAGTGCTGCGCAAAGCCATAGCTGAACGCGACGACGTGCCGCCTTTTGTGGTGTTTTCAGACGCTACTCTGATAGAAATGGCACAAGCCTGTCCCACCAATAGCCTGGAGTTTTTGGCTATCAGTGGAGTAGGCCAAACTAAACTAGGACGTTATGGCGCTGATTTCCTCGATTTAATCAGTGACTATTTAGCAGGCGACTGAGCTGGCAAAGCAGAAAAATACGCGGCTAAATCCAGAATATCCGCATCAGACAAACCTGCAGCCATAGGCGACATCACCGCATGTTTACGGTGACCATCACGATAGGCTTTGATGGATGTTTCCAGATACTTCTGTTTTTGCCCTGCAAGGTTCGGATAATCCGGTAATACCGAAATGCCTTCAGCGCCATGACAAGCCGAACAGACAGCAGCTTTAGTTTTTCCGGCAGCCGCATCCTGCGCCAGAACTGGTGCAGATAACCCGACTAAAACTAACATTATAAAAAATCTGGATCGCATTATTGTTATTCTCCCTGACGCTGGACCTGAGTTTTATTTTTTATGTTTTCTCCATTAAAGACCTAAGTACTTGTTTATACAAGTCAGAGGCTGAAATTCAGGCAAATCACTGCTCCAGAAAGCGCTTGAGCTAACTGAACACAGCGACGACAATGGACCATTGCAGTTTTGGGGGTGTTATGTCACTTTTTTTAAGTTCCACTTATGCGTCGGGTTTACCTGACTTAGTTAGCCTTGTCGCCGTGACTCCTTTTGCAGAGCCTAAACTTTTAGCCTACAGCGCTGCGACTGCCGCGCTATTACAAATCCCCGCTGAATTCTTTCAACAAGTTGACGCAGCCGACTACCTTAGTGGTAAAAAGCTGTTTGAGGGCAGCAAGCCGATAGCGCAAAAATATGCTGGCCATCAATTTGGTCAATACAATCCTGAGTTGGGTGATGGCCGGGGTTTGCTATTAGGAGATGTAAAAGGCGCAGATGGCAAAAACTACGATCTGCATTTAAAAGGCGCTGGTCGCACACCTTATTCCCGTTTTGGTGATGGTCGGGCTGTATTACGATCCAGTATCCGCGAATTTTTAGCCTCTGAAGCTATGTATCATTTAGGCATTCCCAGCAGCAGAGCTTTAAGTCTGGTAGGCAGCACCGAACCAGTGCAACGTGAAACCATGGAGCAAGGCGCTATGGTGATCAGGGTTTGTCCCAGCCATATCCGCTTTGGTCATTTTGAGCACTGTTTTTACACAGGCGATAAAAACCAATTACAACGGCTGGTCGATTTTACGCTGCAGCAGCATTTCCCCGAATGTCTGAACGCAGATAACCCGACGCTGGCTATGCTGCAACAGGTTGTCATCAGTACCGCAGAACTGATCAGCCAGTGGCAGGCGGTAGGTTTTAATCATGGCGTCATGAACACCGACAATATGTCAATTTTAGGCCTGAGTTTTGACTATGGTCCTTATGCCTTTTTAGATGACTATCAGCCGGGTTACATCTGCAATCACTCAGATCATAGCGGCAGGTATGCCTTTGACGAACAGCCTGGTATAGGTTTGTGGAACCTCAATGCGCTGGCTCATGCTTTATCGCCTTTGATTGAGGTCGAGGACTTACGTGCAGCGCTTGGTTTGTATGAACCCACCTTAGTCAGTCATTACATGGCTTTAATGGGGAAAAAACTAGGGCTTACCACTCAGCAGCCCACAGACCGGGCCCTGATAGGCCAATGGCTGGCCTTGTTGCAGCAACAGAAGCAGGATTACACCTTAAGTTTCCGCCGTCTGGCTGATTTTTCGGATGACGCTCAGGGGTCATCTATCCGTGATCATATGTTGGATATCGCTGCTTTTGATCAGTGGGCAAGCCTGTACCGTGCTCGTCTGGCGCAGGAAAATACCAGCGCCGCTGAACGCAAAACTCAGATGAACGGCGTCAATCCTTTATATATTTTACGTAATTACCTGGCTCAGCAGGCTATTGCAGCAGCTGAACAAGGGGATACAGCCCCTTTACATGAACTGATGCAGGTCCTGCAGCACCCTTATCAGTATCAGCCAGGTAAAGAAGCCTTTGCTACACCACCACCAGACTGGGGCAAGGCTATGACTATATCCTGCAGCAGTTAACGGACACCAGATGAACACCGAAGCAACCAATGGCTTGATAGTACAAATTGAACAGAAACAGCTACTACTGACACCTCTATGGCCCATTCGCTTTGAACAGGTATTGAATTGTAAGCAGTGGTTTACCCCAAGCACTATTACAACAGGTACTTTGGCTTACGGCGCAGACCGGGTGGAGCTGGGGTTAAGCTATGCCAACGAATCATTTACTTTTTGTTACGAAGACTACAGCGAAAGTTTTTGGGTCACAGCTGACAGTGTGAGCGCTGCTATGCTACTGTCAGATTTAGCAAAAGAATTCAGTAGCTTGGAGATTAGATGACAGTAAAACTGCAGCATGGAATAAAGCTATGGTGGTTTCTGCTGCTGATCTGTTGTCATAGTGCCTTTGCTTTTCATGCCCAGATTAATAGTTTTGACAAACAACTCTCCCGGCTGGAACTGGGGCAGAATTTATATTTTCAGCAGACTCACAAAGCCCTGCCGCTGGAGGAACTGATTTTTGATCCAGAACGGCATCATGCATTCCGGCTGGTCAGCGAATACAAAAAGTCTCTGCAAAATACCGAGCAGTCACTTTGGTTATTTACCCGTTTGTATTACACAGGCCAGACCCCCATTCAAACCATAGTGCAGTACGATTTCCCGCTGGCTGACGTCGTGCAGGTGTATAGCTACAACAGATCAAAAAACGATCTGCAGCTATTAAGCAGCACTGGCGCTTCAGTGCCTTTCGACCAGCGTGCCCTGGCCTACCGCAGCTTCGCCTTTCCACTCAATTTTGAACCTGATCAGGAACTGGATCTGTTTATCAAAGTGCAGGATGCCGCTATAGCCCCGGTAGAGTTGACGTTATGGCAGCACAATAACTTTGTGTTGGACCAGCTGTATAAAAACATTCTGGATGGTCTGTTGTGTGGTGTGTTGTTGCTGATGGCGATCTACAACCTGTTTTTGTATTTTTCACTGCAACAACGACTGTATGTGTTTTATTCAGGCTTTTTTATTAGCTGCGCTTTAGTACTGGCCATACTAAACGGCTTGGCGTTTGCGATGCTTTGGCCTGATTACCCTGAAATCAATCAGGCTATTTTGTATGTCGCAGCTGGTGCTACTTTTGCCTGCCTGACCCTATTTAACTGGCATGTCCGCAGACAAAAAGGTGGCATTTTGGGGCGTTTTGGTTTTTACCTGTGCCTGGTCAGTGCTTTGTTATTATTGTTCAGCCCACTTTATGCCAATAACCAATTGCGGTTTTGGGGTTTGTTAGTTATCACCGCTTTATGTTTAGGTATCAACACTCTGTTCGCGTTGATGCATGCCATCAAAGGCGACCGGGCAGCCAAAACCTTTGCGCTAGGCTGGGCCTTTTTCTTTGGCTGTATTGTGATATTAGCCCTGTCGCAAATAGGTTATTTACCTGCAGCACAGGCCTGGCAATATCTGTTACTGATGGCCGTGATGGGTAGCATGGCGCTGATGAGTTTTAGCCTGTTACAAAACATCAGAGGTGCAGTGCAACAAAATATTGACCATCAGCGCCAGGCCAATGCGCACTTACAGCAGTACTACGACATTTATCACAATGCAGTGGAAGGTATGTTTACCAGTACCTTACAGGGTCAGTTGATCACAGCCAACCAAGCGTTGCTGACCATGTTGGGTTATCAAAACCTACAGCAAATGCAACAAGATGTAGCGAAGACCGGCATGGTACGTTATTACGCCAACCCTGAAGACAGAGTTCAGATGTTAAAACAGCTGCAGCTGGGTGATAACAAGAATTTTGAAATCAGAGGCTTACGTGCCGACGGCTCAGCCTTTTGGGCTCTGATGTCCGCCCGGCTGGCAGAAGGTGAAGGTGCAGCAGGTGCTTATGTGCATGGTTCTATAGTGGATATCACAGCGCATAAACAAAATACCGAACAGCTGGCTTACTTAGCGACCCACGACACGCTTACCTCTTTATACAATCGGCATTATTTTATTGAACAACTGGAACAGACGCTGCGGTTTGGACATCAGGCGACCTTGCTTTATCTGGATATAGACCAGTTTAAACTGATCAACACCACCTGCGATCACAGAGCAGGAGATGCTTTGTTGTGTCAAATCAGTAATCAGATGCAGCGGGTTTTGAATAACAGAGGAACTTTAGCCCGACTGGAGAGCGATGAATTTGTGGTGCTGTTACCGCATTTAAGCAGCAACGAAGCTTTTGCTATTGCCCATCAACTGCTGGATACAGTCAAAGAATTCCGTTTTATCTGGCAGGACAGCGTATTTAGTATCAGTGTCAGCATAGGTCTGGCTGAAAACACGGACGACAATCAAAGCACCGAACATTGGCTGAAACAAGCAGACTCTGCCTGCTTTGTCGCCAAAGAAAAGGGCCGTAACCGCATTCATATGTTTAATGCCGACGATGAAGAATTGCAGCGTCATCAGTCAGAAATTCAGTGGTTAAAAACCTTAAGACAGGCGCTGGAACAAGATAACTTTGTGCTGTTTATGCAGCCTATCAGCGCTATCCAAAAAGAGCTGCCAGGCTTGCATTATGAATTGCTGCTGCGGTTATCTTTGCCAGAACAAGGTTTGGTAGCGCCGGGCAATTTTTTAAGCTCAGCCGAACGTTATGGCCTGATGCCACAAATAGACCGCTGGGTGATCCGCAACTACTTCCGCTGGTTGGCACAACAGCCTGCGCATCTGGCGGAGCTGAGTTTAGCCAATATCAATTTATCCGGCGCTTCGTTAACAGACCCGCTGTTTAAAGCTTATGTCAGTTCGTTATTCCGGGAGTATCGAATTCCTTTTGCTAAAGTGTGTTTTGAAATCACCGAAAGTATGGCGATTTTAAATGTGCACCAGACGCTGGATTTTATTTCTCACTTCAGACAACTGGGCTGTAAGTTTGCCTTGGATGACTTCGGCAGTGGTTTTTCTTCTTATGGCTACCTGAAAAATTTTCCGGTCGACTTTGTCAAAATTGATGGCAGCTTTGTGCGTGACTTGCTGATCGATCCTTTTGACTGCGCCATAGTGCAGTCTATTCACGATATTGCCCGCGCTATGAAAATTCAAACCGTAGCCGAATATGTTGAAAACATGGAGATTTGTCACAAGCTGACCGAAATGGGCATCGACTTCGCTCAAGGTTACGGCATCGCCAAACCCCGCCCTTTATATCAACAGGAATAGCAGCTTATTCGCTGTTGTTTTTACCACAAAAACTATATTTGTTTGCCCCTATTGCTGAGTCTTAATAGCTGTCATTACAATAGCGCCCCGCCCCATTGGGGTAATGCTGTTTGTTCGGAGAACCTATGCAGCAGCTGCGCGACACCGCATCTCAGTTAATGATCCTCAACGACGAAATTGCCCAGACTTATAGTCGTTACCAAAACGATCGTCAGTTGTTTTGCCGCAGTGGTTGTGGCCAATGTTGCCTGCATCCGGGCATTGAAGCTTCAGTGCTGGAAATGCTGCCTTTAGCTTTGCATTTGTATGATACTGGCCTTGCAGAAAGCACATTGGACGCCTTGCAACAGCACGATCATGACCAGGCAGGTTGCTTTTTTTATCAGGCGACATCAGAGGATCGTAAAAGTGGCCAATGTGGTGTTTACCCCTACCGCCCTGCCGTTTGCCGTATGTTTGGTGCAGCCGGGTATCGTGGCCGCGAAGGCGAAGTCTTACTGTCCGTCTGCAAAGTGATACGAGCCGATGCACCAGAAGCCGTCATAGCAACAGAGCAAAGTCTGAGCAGTGAAACTCCACCTATGATGCGTAACCACAAAGCCCAAATCGCCCAGCTTGATTACGAGCTCAGCAAAGAAAATATGCCGATTAAACAAGCCACAGCAGCTGCTTTAGAAAAAGTGCTGACCAAGGCTTATTACGCCGGTTTGGTTTAAATTGTCGCGCACCATGTTGTAAAAGCAATCAGGTTAGAGCTGTATTTATTTGAAGACTCTGTTGCTGATAGCAACTCCTGCTCTCCCTTCAACTCGTCAATGTTTAACCTGATTCAGACCTGATGCTCCCATTAAGCAAGACTTCCAGAATCGATCAGATTAGGGGTTTAAACTGCTACAAAGCCCACTTTTAAACTTTTAATTTACAAAAAAGGCAATTAAAGGTACGTTATTAGGTGAGCCACCTAAATCAGCTGACGGATCCCCACAAACCCTATAATCATATCAATAACTTACAGATTTAATACT
>NZ_LAMX01000005.1:0-113783 GCF_001275035.1 Rheinheimera sp. KL1 | reverse complement strand
AGTATTAAATCTGTAAGTTATTGATATGATTATAGGGTTTGTGGGGATCCGTCAGGTATGTCGCAACTGTAGGGAACAGAGTTGCGACTATGATTAGCCAAATTAAAACAAAACCGATAACCAGCTCATTGGAAATAATAATTCTGGCGCTATTAAAGCATGCCGATGCAACCCAACACTGAGCCACTGTAATACTGAATCAAAAGCCAGCAACAGCAGCACCAGCACAATAAAGGCGGTCATCAGCTGCCGCAGGCCTGGTAATTGAATCGAGTCTTGTGTATTCATCGCCACTCTCCCTGAAGTTCTGATACTAAGTCGGGTCTGATTGCGAAATAGTTGGAAGCGTTACGAAAAAAAATCAGCACAGGTTCATTCGGACTTGCTAAAGTTCGCGCCAAACTGCCCCCTAAGGACAATAAAATGATCACCAAACACAAAATTCTGGCTCTTGCTTTACTGCTGTTGGCCTCTTGTTCTCAGCTGAATCATCTGGATATTTTCAGCCTGAAACAGCAAGAGTTGCAGAGCTTATTGCTGGATCAATTAGAGCAACAGCAAGGCAAAGGTAAAATGTTGGGCCTGCCGCTGACTTTAACGGTTCGTCAATTGGAGCTGCAATTAGCTCCGGATAACAAGCAGCAGATAGAACTCAAGCTGGCGCTGGGTGCTGAAGTGGATGCGTTATTGAAACCTCTGAATACAGATCTGAATCTACACTTGTCGGCTTTGCCTTATTTTGACGACGAGAAAAACGCCATTTATCTGAAAAACTTAACCATTCTGAATTCCAGTGTCGGCAGTGGCAGCTCGCAACTCAAACTGGCGCCTTTAAGCAATGAAGCCAAAGCTATTCTGGCGCAGCTTTTAAATCGTCAGCCGGTATATCAGCTCGATTGCAACAAAGTGACAGAAAAAGTCTTATGTGGCATGCCTTTAACTTTGGTATTGCAGCCTGGTGAGCTGCTGTTAAAGCCCAACTACTCTGCTCAGTAACCTCTGATTTAGCTAAAGGGCTCTTGGTTGAAGGGCCTTTTAGGCTGTTAAATGTAAAGGTGATATGATCTATTTGCAAACGATTCTCATTTGATCTAAAGTGGCGCCCATTATTCAAATGAGATCTATTCTCATTAAATGGAGCGCCTTATGTTTAAACTCAACCCCCTGCTTTGTTCTGCTTCACTGGTATTGGCTTTTACTGCGACCGCACATACTCCCTATCTGGCACCAGCCAGTTTTGAACCCTTAGGCGGCTGGGTGACGCTGGATGCAGCTTTTGCTGAGAAGTTTTTTGTGCCCGAAGTGGCCTTTGATCAAAGCGAATTTAAAGTGCTGCAACCCGATGGTAAAGCTGTTGCACCAAAAGAGCTGTTTTCCGGTAAAACCCGCATTGCAGTGGCACACCAGCTGGAACAGGACGGTACTTATAAATTCAGTACGGGCCAACGATTCGGTGCTGTATTTCGTAGCTGGCAGCAGGACGGCAAAACCCATAACAGCAGAGATCCAAAAGAACAAATTCCTGCTGGTGCTAAGTTAACCGCACATTTCCAGTCGGTGACCCTGGCTGAAACTTATGTCAGTAAAGGTGCGCCAAGCCAGACTGCCTTGAAGCCAACCAATCATGGGCTGGAGTTAGTGTTCCAAAGCCATCCCAACGACCTGTATATCCAGAGTCCAATCAAAGCCACTGTGCTTTATAACGGCAAAGCTTTAGCCGAACAAAAAGTACAAGTGTATCCGGCCAACTCGGCAGAAGCAGAAACCAAAGCCTCCAAAGAATTAATGACTGACAAACAAGGTCAGCTGAATTTCGAGCTGGATAAAGCCGGTACCTATTTGCTGCTGACCCGTTTTCGTACCGATGCACCCAAAGGTGCCAAAGCCCCAACTTACAGTTACAGCTACAGCGCTGTAGTTGAAGTCACTGAATAACAGGAGTTTATGATGCAACGCAGAAGCACAGCCCTTACTTTATTTTTAGCCATTACCAGCTGTTATTTAGCTGCTGATGAAAAAGCGCCAAAAAAACCAGCCCATCAGCCTACAGCTCAGGGTAAAGCCAGTTTTATTCAGGATTATGATCTGAATAAAGACGGCACTGTCAGTGAGACTGAATTTGCAGAAGTACGTCAGCAGCGTTACAGCGCTATGGACGAGAACAAAGATGGTCAGGTGTCGGTGGACGAATATGTCAATGAATACGCCGGTCGCCTGGATAAAAAACTAGAGACCGAACGTACAGGCCAAATCAAACAAACGCTGGTGCGTATCGAAGCACTGGATAAAAACAAAAGCAAAACCATAGGCCAGGATGAATACAACGCCTCAGGTGATAAAGCTTTTGCCTATATAGATACCAATAAAGATGGCGTCATTAGTAGAGCTGACCCGCTGCCAGAGCGTGAGCGAAAAGCTGACGCCAAACAAACTGTGCGCGCTCGCCCGGCTTTAGTGATGCCAACGACCCACAGTGTGGTTGGTATGTTGGATATGTACGATCAAAATGGCGACGGCAAGGTCGACAAAACAGAATACCAACAGCAACGCGATGCCGCTTTTGCTCGCACTGATCTGGATAAAAATGCTGAGCTGAGCAGCGATGAATACCTGAATGAGTTTGTGGATCGCCTGGACCGTCAAATCGCCAAAACCCGTACCGCTCAGTTAAAGCAAGCTGCAGTGCGCTTTAAAGCTTTGGATAAAGACAACAATCAGCAAATCAGTGCGGCCGAGTTTAATGCTTCGGGCGAACGTATGTTCAAGCGTTGGGATACAGATCTAAACCAGCAAGTGACCATGGCTGAAGCTTTGCCTGTTATTAATAACGAACAAACCAAAGGTACGGCTGAGTAATGAAAAGTTTTGTCTGGCCTTTGACGCTATTATCGTTAAGTCCACTACTGGTGCTGGCAAAACCTGTCAGTTATCAGCAGGATGTTGCAGGGAAGCAACTGAAATTGCAGCTGGAAGGCGTCAGCCAAAAGGACTGGCAGGCCAGACTACCGCAGTTTCAGCGTTGGTTAGCCACGTCTCAACCCAAGCAACAAGAACTGATTAAGCTCTGCGAGGAATGGCGTGTGCTAAGCCAGCAAAGTTACAGCTGCCGTTTAGGCGCTATAGCTCAGCAATGGCAGCAAGCGGTAAAAAGCCAAGAGTTACCGGACAGAGTGGAATTACGCCGTCAAACCAGAGCCATAGAGCAGCAAGTCGTTTCAGCAGCGAGTTACAATACTGTGGTCTGGCAGCTGAACGGTTTAGCCAATGCCCGTTTGTTGGACGAAACGGCAAAGCTGTTTAAGAGTTGGTTCCCGCAATTAAAGCAGATGGATCTGCAATCTGGTGTCAGCCGGCTGTTATGGTCTGATACGGGTGCGATACCGCTGAATCTGGGCACTGAACAGCCGTTGTTGCAGCAACTGCAACTGAGTTCTATAGCTTTAGCTCAGACCGAAACGGCTGATACTCAGCAAGGCTATAAGGTGTCGTATCGGACTTTTAGTCCGCTATTGAATCCGGCCGAAGGCTGGCCTGTGGAATATGGTCCAACAGCCACAGTGCTGGCTAAAGATGCTGTTACGGCTTATTTATTGGCGCAAAGTCTGGCGGTGTTGGATCTGAAGCAGGGCCAGCAGCTTACCGCCCAACAGCAGGCTGCCGCTTTAATCAAAACAGATTCGGCCAACTGGTATGCGTCTAACTCCTGGTATCACTATCTGGCGGATAAAAGCCAAAGTCAGCAGCAGCGGCTAGAAATCAGCTATCAGCTCCCCAAATTTACTGATGGCAATTACAAAAGACCTTATGTGTCGGTATGGCTGACCGATCAGCAGAAAAAACCAGTACGGCAATTGAGTCTGGTCGGCCAGCAAAGCCGTTGGTATCAGGAACTGAATCACTGGTGGCGTCGGTTGGGGCGGAAAAATCCGGAGCAAATTGATCAGATTGCCGGTGCTACCCAAAAACCAGGTACTTATCAGTTACAGTGGGATGGTCGTGATCAGCAAGGTGCTGTGGTGCCATGGGGTCAATACCAGTTGCATCTGGAAGTGGCGCGTGAACATGGTGGCCACGAACATTTAACTTTGCCGCTGAATTGGCAAGCCGATCTGAAGCCGGTAGAGCAGCAAGGTGAAGCTGAACTGGGGTTGGTGCGCCTGCAACTTCAGAGCAAAGACGGCTAAGTTTTTAGAATCAAATTCCTGTTGAGTTGCCTGCCAACTCCTGTTGTTCTCCCTATTCTTTGAATAGGGAGCTTTTTGCATTTTTAAATTATAAGTCATTGATATAAATGAAAATAAATTGAATTTTATTATTGAGAATGATTCTCGTTTGATCTAGCATAACGCCATCCTGTGGACTTACCACAACTGTTTAGCTCGTCAAGGAGAGCGTCATGCCCTGTTCTAAAACTTTAATTGCTGTTGCTATCAGCAGCTTATTTTCCACCTCCCTGTTGGCCGAAGTTGCTGCTGATGAAGCCGCAAAAGAGTTGTCACAACTGGATGCTGTGACAGTTACAGCTACTGCACTTGAAGATAAAAAATCGACCACAGCCAATAGCACAGTGATCAAAGCCAAGCAGCTGGAACAACAGCAGGTGCAGCGTTTAGAAGACATGGTGCGTTATATTCCGGGCGTCAGCTTAACTGACCAGGGCCGTTTTGGTTCTGCTGGTTTTAATATCCGTGGCCTGGAAGGCAATCAGGTGGCTATTACGGTGGATGGTTTGTCTGTAGGTGAGACTTTAAACCCGCCCACTTATGCCTTTTACGATTTTTTTGCGGCCGGCCGTGGTGGCATAGACCCGGATGCGGTGAAACAAATTGAAATCGTCAAAGGTGCTGACGCCATAGCCGCAGGCAGCGGCTCTTTAGGCGGCGCCGTACTTTTTGTCACTAAAGACGCAGCAGACTATTTAGAACCAGAAGGCAACGACACTTTTGTCCGGTTAAAAGCAGCTTACAGTGGCGCCAATGATGAAACTCAGGGCACTGTGACAGTGGCAAACCGTACTGGCAAGCTGGAAGCTTTGGCCGTGCTGACCAAAAGGGAAGGCCACGAAATGGAAAACTATGCCGACTCAGCAGAGCGCCAGGCCATTACAGGTTCAGGCCGCCCTGTTGCCGATCCGCAAGACAACAGCAGCCACAATATACTTACCAAATTAAAGTACCAGCTGACAGAGACGCAGGATATTGGCCTGACCGCTGAGTTATTTAAAGCAGATATCGACACCAATAACTTATCCTGGTTAAGCCGTAGCTACCTGACCCGCACCAGTGACGACCAGCAGGAACGCAGCCGTATTGGTCTACAATACAATTGGTTAGCTGGTCATCAATTATTTGACGCCTTCTCTACCAGCCTGGATTATCAGAAAACCCAAAATGACGCTTTCACCTTGATGCTTGCTCCTGCCAGTGCAGCGCGTTTATGTACAGCAGGCCCTTGTTACCGCAGTGAAGACCGTGATTACGAACAGGATTTGCTGAAGTGGGCTTTTGCTTTGGACAAAGAGCTGCACAGTGAGGGTCGCATTCATCAGCTGGTGTATGGCGGTGCTTTGGAGCAAAAATCTGTTGATTTCTCCGCTATAGACACCAGTTATGTCGGTCAAACCATGGCTGTAGCAAAGCAGGAAATAGACCCTGATTTTGTGCCAGAGACAGACGCGGACTTATGGCATCTTTATCTGCGCGATAGCATCAAATTTAATGACAGCGCTTTTAGTTTAACTAGTGGCTTACGTTATGACCATGTCGCGTATAGCCCTACTTTAAATCAAGGCTTTACCGACGCTACAGGTACAGTGCAGGATGCCAGTTTCAGCGCCCTGACTGGTCAGTTAGTCGGAACTTATCAGCTGACAGAACAGCAAAGTGTCGCCTTGCAACTGGGTCGTGGTTTCCGGGCGCCAAGTACTGAAGAAATGTATTTCCAAACATCCTCCGTCAGTCGCACTGAACAAGCTAGTGGCACAGTGGTGACAGGTTTATACGGCTCTTTATCCAACCCCAATTTGCAAGCTGAGTACAGTACTAACCTGGAACTGGCTTACCAGTGGCAAGGTGAAAACGGCAGAATCAAAGTGGCGGTGTTTAAAGATAACTACCACGACATGATTGAAAATGTCACCAAAGTACAAAACCCGGGCACAGTCTATGAAAGTTGCACCAGCTTTGGTTGTACTGTCACTCAGGGCAACCCTTATACCATCAACGAAAACGTCGGTGATGTAGATGTCACAGGAGTCGAGTTGCAAGGTGCCTGGCGCTTTAATCAAAGCTGGAGTGCTCAGTTCTCTTATAGCCATCATGAAGGTGAAAAAGACAATGGCGATCCGTTGATTACCATAAGCCCTGATAAGCTGGTGGCTGGGGTCAGCTATCGCGCAACCGACTGGTGGGATCTGGCCGCTAACTTAAGTTACAGCTCAGACGTCAAAGCCAAAGATGCTTACGAAACGGAAGAGGACGGTACTCAGACCCAATTAGTCACCTATCTGCCAAAAAGCGCTACTGTGGTGGATTTAGTCAGCAATATGGAGTTTGGCGACAACTGGTTACTGAACGTCGGTGTGTATAACCTGCTGGATAAAGAATACTACCGCTGGGAGCGGATCCGTTATGCCGCCAGCACCCGCAACAATATCAGTGCCGACGGTATTCAGCGTTACAGCGAACCGGGCCGTTATGCCAAGTTGAGTGTCAGTTACAGTTTCTGATCCTTGACGGAGATTGGGTTCAACCTCCGGCGGCGCGGATAAACCGCGCCCCTAAATTGCCCCGCTTTCTGCGTTACCCTGGTCTTTTGAGAGAATGCTCAACCACCTGCTGGGAAGACAGGTGGTTTTTTTATTCGCAGCCATCCATGGCGCTCACCCTTTGGGCCAGCTAAAGCTGTTAAAAATCGTTCCAGACGATTTTTTACTTTAAAAAACAAAGATTATGTTGAGGAAAAAACGTTATAATGTCACAGGTTTTTTACTGGGCTTTTTCTGCCTGGCACTGATCATCTTTATCCGCTGTTATTTCCCATAGGACAGGATTTTTTATGTTAACTCTGTTTATCCTACTGGCTGCCTTTTTGGTGATGCTGGTGTCCCTGTCCGGGGCCGTGTTATTTCTGCTGCCGCAAAAAAAACTACAACGTTTTTTACCACTGATTTTAAGTCTGGCTGTAGGTGTATTGCTGGCCAATGCTTTTTTACATTTATTGCCGGACGCACTGCAGCATCAGGAGTCGCATCGTCAGCTTTTTGGTTGGGTATTAGCGGGTTTATTAGGTTTTTACTTTCTGGAACGTGCGCTGCAACATGGCCATCCACAATTGCCGGATCAAGCGATAAGCACAGCCAGCTATGGCAAAGTGAATCTGGTGGCTGATGGAGTTCACAATTTTATTGATGGTGTATTAATAGCAGGCAGTTTTCTGGTCGACCCTTTATTGGGTGTGACAACGACAGTCGCTATTCTGATCCATGAAATACCACAGGAAATTGCCGATGTTGCTGTATTACTGCATGCCGGTTTCAGCCGTAAAAAAGCTTTGTTGTATAACCTGTTATCGGCCAGCGCTTGTGTATTAGGTGCAGTAGCGACCTTGACTATCAGTCATTGGTTAACCCCTAATCTGAATATCTTATTGGCTATTACAGCAGGTGCTTTTATTTATTTAGCCAGCGCCGATTTAATGCCGCTGCTGCGCAAAAATGTTGAACAACCTCTGTGGTTACATGGCCTGATGATGGGGCTTGGTGTTTTGCTTATGCTTATTTTGATTGGTCCCGAAGCTTCACATCAACATTAAGTTGTTGTAGGGGCCGCGGCTTGTCCCGGCCCGTCCATCTGCACCGCGGTATCATTAGACGGGCGGGTACAAGACCCGCCCCTACATTTTTTATTTACTATGCCCCGATACTTCCTTCACCAAAAATCTATCCACAAAAGCTGAATTTAACTTTCACTCTTGCACTTATCTTTCGTTTCTGTAAAATATCTTTCGAAACGAAACTTAAATGACTGGCAGATGAACAAACGAAACACCCAACAACGCCGCCGCGCTATTATTGATCTGCTGAATCTGCAGGGCGAAGTCAGTGTTGAGCAGTTGGCTCATCACTTTGAAACTTCTGAAGTGACTATTCGTAAAGACTTAGCTGCACTGGAAGATAATGGCTTGTTATTGCGTCGTTATGGTGGAGCAGTGCAAGTGCCGCATGAACTGATCCAGGAAGCCGCGGTCGAAAAAGTTTCAGAACGAAAGCAAATTCTGGCCAAAGCTGCTGCAGAGCTGATTCGTGACCACAACCGCATTATTCTCGACAGCGGCAGCACCACAGCAGCTTTATTGCCTGAACTGTCGCATAAACAAGGTTTAGTGGTGATGACCAATTCCTTGTCTATTGCCAATGCATTACGTGAACTGGAAAACGAACCTACACTGCTGATGACAGGTGGCAGTTGGGACCCACAGTCTGAGGCTTTTCAGGGCCAGCTGGCGGAACAGGTTTTACGTGCATACGATTTCGACCAGCTGTTTATTGGTGCCGATGGCATTGATCTGCAGCGTGGTACTACTACTTTTAATGAGCTGACCAGCTTAAGCCGGGTGATGGCAGAAGTGGCGCGTGAAGTGGTGGTGATGGTGGAGTCCGACAAAATAGGCCGGAAAATCCACAACTTAGAATTGCCCTGGTCGTCCATCAAAATACTGGTAACAGATGACAAGTTACCCGCCAGCGCAAAACAACAAATAGAACAACAAGGCGTAAAGGTGATTTGCGCCCCCCTTGGATCAGTGGAGTAAGACTTTATGTGTGGAATAGTAGGTGCTGTAGCACAACGTGACGTAGTCGACATTTTGGTGGAAGCTTACGCCGTCTGGAATACCGTGGTTATGACTCTGCCGGTGTGGCGATCATCAGCCCAACAGGCGAATTACAACGTATCCGCCGTTTAGGTAAAGTAAAAGAGTTGTCTGACGCAGTAAAATTAACCCCTGTTGTTGGCGGCACTGGTATTGCGCACACTCGCTGGGCTACCCACGGCGAACCTTCAGAGCGTAACGCTCACCCACACGTTTCCGGCAATATTTCAGTGGTGCATAACGGCATTATCGAAAACCACGGCCCGCTGCGTGAAATGTTAAAAGCCAAAGGTTATGTGTTTAATTCTGACACTGACACTGAGGTTATTGCGCACTTAGTGGCTGAAGAAATGAAAACCGCTGGTTCTTTGTTAGCTGCAGTACAAACTGCGGTCAAACAATTTAACGGCGCGTACGGCACTGTATTGATGGACCAAAACGACCCAAGCCACTTAGTGGTAGCCCGTTCAGGTAGTCCATTGGTGATCGGCTTTGGTATTGGCGAAAACTTTATCGCTTCTGATCAGTTAGCCCTGTTACCAGTCACCCGTCGTTTTATGTTTTTAGAAGAAGGCGATGTGGCCGAAATTACCCGTACCAGCGTGACTGTGTACGACAAAAACGGCAACCAAGTCGAGCGCACTATTACTGAATCCACCGCCAGCTATGACGCCGGTGACAAAGGCCAGTACCGCCACTTTATGTTAAAAGAAATCTACGAACAGCCACATGCCATCAGCAATACCTTAGAAGGTCGCTTAGGCTCAGATTCAGTGCTGGACGAGACTTTTGGTAACGGCGCCGCTGAACTGTTCAAAAAAGTCCGTCACGTGCAAATCGTTGCCTGCGGTACCTCGTACCACTCAGGTATGGTGGCACGTTACTGGCTGGAATCTTTAGCTGGTATTTCCTGTAACGTGGAGATTGCCTCTGAATTCCGTTACCGCAAGTCGTTTGTGCAGCCAGGCAGCTTGCTGGTCAGCATTTCCCAGTCTGGTGAAACGGCAGACACTTTAGCGGCCTTACGTTTAGCCAAAGAAGCGGGTTACATCGGTAGCTTAACTATTTGTAACGTGGCTGGTTCTTCACTGGTACGTGAATCAGATCTGGCCTTTATGACCCGTGCTGGCGCTGAAATTGGTGTTGCATCTACTAAAGCTTTCACTACTCAGTTAGTAGGTTTGTCGATGCTGACGTTGGCCATTGGTAAATACAATGGTTTAACCTCACAGCAGCAACAGGACATGGTGCAGGCATTAAAATCGCTGCCAGCCAAACTGGAAGAAACTTTAACACTAGCGCCAAAAATTGAAGCTTTGGCGACAGAGTTCGCTGACAAGCACAACTCGTTGTTTTTAGGCCGTGGCGACCAGTACCCTATCGCTATGGAAGGCGCGCTGAAGCTCAAAGAAATTTCCTACATTCACGCTGAAGCTTATGCCGCAGGCGAGCTGAAACATGGCCCATTGGCACTGATTGACGCTGATATGCCAATTATTGTGGTAGCGCCAAACAACGAACTGCTGGAAAAACTGCAGTCAAACGTGGAAGAAGTGCGTGCCCGAGGCGGTATTATGTACATATTCGCTGACATCGATGCTCACTTTAAATCAGACGCAACACAGCGTGTGATCAGCGTGCCACACGTACATCCGTTGATTGCACCAATCATCTACACTATTCCGCTGCAATTATTAAGCTACTACGTCGCCATTATCAAAGGCACAGACGTAGACCAGCCACGTAACCTGGCGAAGTCAGTGACTGTGGAATAGGTTTAAGTTATTGATTTAAAAATAAAAAGCTGACTATGTCAGCTTTTTTTATGCCTAAAATTTGGCTATGCTGTGTTCATTAGGTTGTACAGATAGTTTTAAGCCTCTGTGGCTCTGGGTATTTTGATCGCCAGACTTGATGGTTTTTTAGTATTTACTAATATTCTTTTTGGGTATATGCTTATATTAATAAGTGATTAGCCTCTGTGTTTAATGCGCAGTTGTTTTCCCTGAGTTACCAAGAGGTATTGAAGATGGACTGGATGAATTTTACTCCACAACAGTCGCTACTTGGTGGGCTATTGATTGGTCTTGCGACAGCCCTGTTATGGTTGCTGAATGGTCGTATTGCCGGGATTAGTGGTATTGCGGCCGGTAGTCTGACTTCCTCCTGCACTGAACGGTGGTGGCGGCTGGCTTTTGTGCTGGGGTTGGTATTGTCTTCCTGGGTCTGGCTGCTGTTGGCTCCCTTGCCAGAAGTTCAGGTCACGTCGAATTACCAGCTAGTAGCCTTGGCGGGTTTGTTGGTTGGCTTTGGTGCTCGTTTAGGCTCTGGCTGTACCAGTGGTCACGGCATCTGTGGTTTATCCCGACTGTCAGGCCGCTCTTTAGTCGCTACTGTTACTTTTATGACAGTTGCTATGGTCACAGTTTTTGTTGTCCGTCATCTGCTATAAGGACTTCATCATGATAAAACACAGATTTTTAACCTTGAGCGCTTTTATCTGCGGTCTGCTATTTGGTTTGGGTTTACTGATGGCTGGTATGGCAAATCCTGCCAAAGTGCTGGGGTTTTTAGATATAGCAGGGCTTTGGGATCCATCGCTGGCTTTGGTGATGGTTGGCGGCATAGTCGTGGCTTTTATCGCTTTTAGCCTCAGCAAAAAAATGCCGCACAGTCTGTTACAGACGAAGTTCAACTGGCCTGATGCTACAGCTATTACTAAACCTCTACTGATCGGCAGCACGCTGTTTGGTTTAGGCTGGGGCTTAGTGGGTCTGTGTCCTGGCCCTGCTTTGGTGTTGGCTGGCTCAGGAGCTATAGAAGGACTGCTTTTTGTCGTCTTTATGTTGATTGGTTTTCGGTTGGCGGATCTTGTACAAGCCAGGCTGAGTTAAACAGTCACTTTCATCTGAATATCCCTTAGCAACACAGCTAAAGCCGCATCACTGCGGCTTTGGTTTTAGTTATTTCTACCATTTCAGTAAAAATTGCTCAAAAAATCCGCTTGCTAATGCAGAGTGTGATCTGCTATACATATTACTATGTAATGCAAGGTATGATTCATCGCATGGTTACTTTATGACAATAGAAGAAAAAACTCAGGAAAAGTGGGAAGTGCAGTTGCGTAAAGGCACGCTGGAGCTGGTGATTTTAGCTGCACTGCAACACCGTACTTTGTATGGGCTGGAGCTTTTGAAGCTGCTGCAAAGTTTTAAAAGTGCCGCCATTACCGAAGGTACTTTGTATCCGCTGTTAGACCGACTGAAACGTGAAGGTATTGTGGATGCACAGTGGGTGCAGGAAGGGGATGTCAGGCCACGTAAGTATTACAGCCTGACCAATACTGGCCATCAAAAGCTGGCCGATTTGATCACTTTATGGCGTCAGTCCGTGCTTGATATTGAATTTTTATTGGCTCATCCGGGCCCTGATGTTTTACCTGTTCAAGGAGAATAAAGATGGAACAACGCGACATGATTCATCAGTACCTGAAAGAGCTGGAGCGTTATCTGGCCAGATTGGAGAAGGCTCAAGCGCAGGAAGTGCTAAAAGAAATTGAAAGTCATATTTTTGATGTGCTGGAACAGCAACAAGGTTCAGGTCAGGTTGTGGATGCCAAAGCCATTTTGCAGGGCTTTGGTGAACCCCGTCAGTTGGCTTTTGCCTATATCGCTCATGTCACGGATGGTGCGCCACCTCCTACTGGTTTTAAAGCCATTCAAAAAGTAAAACAGGGAGTGACCGCGACTTTGTATTACACCATGGCGGCTTTTGGTTTCAGTATTGCTTTTGCATTACTTTTTGTTGCCGGAGCAAAAATCTTTATGCCAGATTCGGTCGGCGCCTGGTCTGCCGGTAACGGGGAAAGCCTGGCCATCGGCTTTTTTGCTGCGCCTTATCCTGCAGATCAGGAATTACTTGGCGCCTGGTTTATTCCTGTCACCAGCCTCACTGCGTTATTGGTCATCACCTTGACCAAAAAAGTGTTACGGGTTTTAAAAAATAATAGGTAACAGGGCAACGTATTGGCGGTGAACGTCAGACTCTCCGTGACTATAGAGTCAGTAATCCGCCTCGCAGCTCTGAGGATTTGTTGATCCAGCAAGACCAGTATTTCCGGCTGAATGACAGCGGAGAACAAAGCTTGTTGTGAGTCCAGCATGCTATTGGCATACATATGTTCTGAAATCGGCTGCCGACAAAGGTTTACTAAATAAATAGCCCTGCCCAACCTCACAACCGAGTTTGATCAGCATGTCTTTTTGCGCCTCAATCTCAATGCCTTCGGCTATCAGCTGCAAATTCATCGACTGAGCCAGAGAGATCACTGCTTTGACTATTTCTATGTCGCCTCTGTCGGTCAGCATTTCCTGCACAAAGGATTTATCTATTTTCAGCACATCAACCTGAAATTTTTTCAGATAAGACAAGCTGGAATAGCCGGTGCCAAAGTCGTCTATCGAAGTGCGAATGCCTGATGCTCTGAGTTGGCTTAACATGTTTTGCGTTTTACTGACATCGAGCATCAGTGCGCTCTCCGTCACTTCCAACTCCAGAAGTTGTGCTGAGAGCTTTAGTTCTGCCAGCAGATCCCTGATTTGCTTCACTAACTGTGGGTCGGCAAACTGAGCCGCTGCAATATTGACAGACACTGGCACCTGATAACCCTGTTGTTGCCAACTTAAACACTCCTGACAGGCCTGACGTAACACTTGTAGGCCTAACTCTACAATTAAACCTGTTTCTTCTGCCAACGGAATAAACTCTAACGGAGAGACCCATTGTCCCTGCTGGTTTTGCATCCGAGCAAGAGCTTCAGCTCCTAACAGCTTGCCTGTTTTTAAACAAAGCTTGGGTTGGTAATATACCTGTAGCTGCCTGTTAGCCAAGGTGTCGCGTAACAGCAGTTCCAGTTGATGGCGATAGATGATTTGCTGCTCCAATTCGTCGGAGAAAAAGCTGGTTCTGTTACGGCCTTCAGATTTGGCTTTAAACATAGCAATGTCGGCGTGGCGCATAACCATTTCAATGGTTTGGGCATCATCAGGATAAATACTGACGCCTATGCTGACGGTCATTTGGTATTTCTTTTCGTCCAGCGTAAAAGGTTGCTGAAATTGACTATGCACCTGACTGCTGAACAAAGCGATTTCTTCGATAGACCAGAGCTCTGGTAGCACCATCACAAACTCATCACCCCCTAAGCGCGCCAGTGTAGTTCCTGCATCACAAATAGAACTCAGGCGTTCAGAGGCTTGCTTGATCAGCAAATCACCGAGATTATGACCAATAGAATCATTCACATATTTAAAGTGATCCAGGTCGATCAGCAGTAAAGCCGATTTATGGTGCAACTGCTCAGCTTTTTTAATGGCCTGTTCGATACGGTCATACAGCAAAACACGATTAGGCAAGTTGGTTAAAGGATCATGATTCGCTAAATGGCTCATTTTTAACGCCAGCGCCATACTTTCGCTGACATCATGAAATACCACTATGCTGCCAAGACAATGTCCGTTACTGTCGATAATAGGTGCTGCTGAGTCTTCGACCTGATACAGCTGCCCTGTGCGTGATACCAACTGACAATTCAATGCCATGGCTACAACACGCTGTTCTTTCAGCGCAAAATAAATTGGGTTCCAGTGCGGTTCTAAGCTGTGGGCATCTCTTAATTGCATGACTTCTTCGATAGGGCGAAACAGTGCCTCTCTGGCAAGCCAACCTGTCATACGTTCGGCAATAGGATTCATAAAGCTGATTTTGCCGTCCAGATCTGTGGCTATCACCGCATCGCCTATAGAATCTAAGGTCACGCGTAGCCACTCTCTTTCCGCTGCGACTTGTCTGCTGTAGCGGCTTAAATCCAGCAGATTTTTAATCCGCATCCGACTCGATACTGCATGCAGAGGTTTACGTAAAAAATCTATGCCGCCTTCAGTGAGTGACGCTATTTCATGTTCTATATCGATATGAGTAGTGACAAATACAACAGCTATATCTTGGGTGGCGGGATTGGATTTTAAGCTTCGACATACGGTAAGGCCATCCATACCTGGCATCTCTATGTCCAAAATGATGAGTTCAGGGCGATGCAAAACGGCCAGCTCAATGGCTTGAACCCCATCTGTGGCGAAATACAAAGTCGCTAAATCCTGCAATAGTTCGCGCAGGACTAATAAGGACGATGCCTGATCATCCACTAATAAAATTTTTGCTGCTGGTACAATAGCTTGCATGATCTGCATTCGGCACTTCCCTGTTTTTTGCCCAATCTTTTATTAGTGTAGACGAAAAATTAACCGGATAAAGCGCGGGATTTTTCACCCAAAGCCAATTATGCTGTGATAAATCATTTGGATAGGCCAAAACGTTGTTTAATTTTAGTGTACTGGAGCAATTAATTGGTTTTTCGCAAGATGCTTTTCAGCATCTCTCGCCTGCTATGACTCAACTGATCAGGTCTACCTCTGTTGAGCTACAGAAACTTAAGCAGTCCTATCAAAACAACGATGCTAAAGCTATTGAGTACTTTATGCATAAATTACGCGGCAGTTACGCGACTTTGGGGGCTACTACCTTGCCTGAATTATCACGCCCTCTGGAGCAAGCTCTGCATCAGTCTGGCCAGCTACCTGGTGCCGAAGCTTTTGCAGAGTATCTGGAGTGTGTGGAGCAAACCAGTGCCGCCCTGGAGTTGTGGTTGACTCAGTTTGAGCATCATTCAGATACCACTACACCTGACGTTTTGCAGTACATTCAGTATCTTGAAAATAGTGATATGCAGGCTTACAGCCTGTTTCAGCAACAAAGATTGGGGTGGATCGCCTATTTAGGTGCTGAAGATTTTGTGCTGATGGAGCAGGAAATTATGACATTAAACTTTGTGGCTGCGACAGAGCGCCTTAAACGCATTATGCAGCATAAGGAAGCAGGTCAATGACAGGTTTGAAGCGCACGTTGTCAGAGCTTTGGCCTGTGTTGATCCCGGTATTGTTGTTTTCGGTAATTGGCTTTTATTTGTCGGGGCATTTGCAGCAACGGCAGGAGGAACAGAATCAGCAACGTATTCAACAAAGTTTAGATAATAAAGCCCGGCAACTGGCTGATGCGATAGGTGAAAAACTCACTATTTATCAGTATGGTTTACGTGGTGTCCGCGGCGCTGTATTAAGTACTGGTACAGAAAAGTTCGGCTATGAAAATATGCTGAATTACAGTCAAAGCCGTGACTTAAAGCTAGAATTTCCAGGCGCCCGCGGTTTTGGCATGATCCGCAAAGTAACGCCTGCTGCACTTCCGCAATTTTTAGCTCAAGCAGAAGCTGAAAATGCTGAAAGTTTTAGCTTTCGTCAGCAAAACGCGCATACGCATGATTTATTCGTGATTCAATACATTGAACCTATGGCTGACAATAAGGAGGCTGTAGGTTTTGATATAGCTTCTGAGCAAAGTCGCTATCAAACGGCATTAAAGGCTGTTCGGGAAAACAGAGCTGTACTGACAGACCCAGTGACTTTGGTGCAGGCGCAAAGCAAAAAATCTCAGGGCTTTTTGTTGTTAATGCCCATCTATTTGCAAGGTAAAGCGCCGCAAACGGCTGAAGAACGTTATCAGCAATTGTTTGGTCTGGCTTATGCCCCTTTAACCATTGATGAAATCTTATCCAGCATCAAAACCGCAGATGCACAGGTTCAACTGGACGTCATAGATATTGCATTTAATCCGCAGCAGGCTTTTTTTAAAACAACAGTTACAGATCAAGCTTTAGCCCCTTATAGGGCTGAGCAACAGTTATCTATTTTTGGTCGCGAATGGCTGGTCAGATTGCAGGCTACTGAGCATTTTGTGACTGCTTTGGCATTACCCGCACCCACGGATGTGTTTTACACCTCGGCAGGATTTAGTGCCTTGCTGATCGTCATTGTTGCTTTTGCCCAACTGACGTTTTTTCGGCGTTTTCAACTATCCAGGCAGCAGGCCGTGTTGGCAGCCATAGTAGAAAATGCGAATGAGGCCGTGATAGGTCTGGATAAACAAGGCAAGATCAGTAGCTGGAACCCGGCGGCAGAGCAAATGTTTGGCCATAGCGAAGCCGAAAGTCTGGGCAAAACGATCAGTCAGTTGATTGTTCCTGATTCTTATCTGGATGAACAAGCGCAGCTGGAGCAACTGGTCCGTAAAGGCCAGAAAATACGTTATGTTCAGACGGTGCGTCAGCACAAGTCTGGTCTGCAATATGCAGTCTCATTAAACGTATCACCTATTCTGGATGAAAAAGGCCAGTTTATCGGCTCAGCACTGACGGTAAACGACATCAGCCATATCAAGCAGGCTGAACAAAAACTGCAGCAAGCTAATGAAGAGCTGGAGCATCAGGTCGAGCTGCGTACTGCTGAAATTGAACGGGTATCAACCTTGCAGCGCAGCATTCTTCGTAACGCCAACTACGCTATTATCACGACTGATTTAAACGGCAGTATCACGTCTTTTAACCCGGCAGCTGAAGCTATGTTGCAGTATAAGGAAGCTGAACTCGCTGGTAGTTATAGCCCTGCTGTATTTCATGATCAAGGAGAAGTTGTTGAGTATGCAGAGCTGCTGACCAAGGAGCTTGGCTACAAGGTCGAGCCTGGTTTTGGCGTTTTTGTCGAAAAGGCTAAACAAGGGAAAACAGATACCAGAGAATGGACTTACAGTCGTAAAGATGGCAGCCGTTTTCCTGTCCAGCTTGCGGTAACAGCTTTGCTGGATCAGCAAAAGCAGGTGGTGGGTTATTTGGGTATAGCCCGCGATTTAACAGTGCAAAAAGAGCTGGAATTTGAGCTTGCTCTGGCGAAAGTGTCGACAGAACAAAGTCCGGATCTGGTGTTCTGGTTGAGTGATAGTGCACAAGTCATTAAAGCAAATCCAGCGGCTTTAGCCTGCTGTTCCGATGAATTGAGCCCAACCAAGCTTGTCGGTCAATTAGTAGGCGATCGACTACAGCAACTGACTCAAAGCTCGGAGAAAAAGCGCAGTGTGCAGTTTGAAACTCAGTTTGAGGACGCTACAGCTGTACAAATTCCCTTATCGGTGAATTTATCCTGGATCCGTTTTGAACAACGAGACTACTTCTATCTGGTGGCCCGTGATCGCTCTGAGCAACACAAGAGGGAGCGCGAGCTGGCCGAGGCCAGACGGTTGGCGGATGCAGCGAATGACGCAAAGTCGGCTTTTCTGGCCAATATGAGCCATGAAATCCGTACGCCGATGAATGCTATTCTGGGCATGTTGCAACTGGTGCAACAAACTAGCTTAACCAAAAGACAAGACGATTATATTCGTCAGACAGAAATTGCCGCTAAATCCTTGTTAGCTATTCTGAACGATATTCTCGATTTCTCGAAAGTGGAAGCCGGTAAGCTGGAAATGGATAGCCACAGCTTTGAACTGGCCGCGCTCATGGAAGACATAGGGATCATTCTGTCTGCCAATCTGGGCAGTAAAGATGTGGAGGTCTTGTATCAATTTGCCGACGATTTACCTCAACTTGTTGTTGGAGATAGTTTAAGACTGAAGCAAGTACTGCTGAATCTGACCGGTAATGCCATCAAATTCACTGAGCAAGGGGAAATTGTGGTAAGGATCGGAGTCACAGCCCGCACTGCCGATGCTGTCCGGTTGAAGTTTACAGTCAAAGATACGGGTATAGGCATGACTGAACAGCAGCTTGCACTGATTTTTCAGAGTTTCAGTCAGGCCGAGTCGTCCATTAGCCGTCGTTATGGCGGTTCAGGTCTGGGGCTGGCCATCAGTCGTGGTCTGGTTGAGCTGATGGGCGGACAATTATCAGTAGAGAGCTACTTCGGACAGGGCAGTAGTTTCGAGTTTGAGCTCTGGTTTAATTGTCTGAACTTACCTGCTGCTCAATCGGATTTATCCTTACTTGAGGATTTAACAGTACTGGTGGTAGACGACAACCAGCAATCCCGGCAGATTTTATCTGAGGTGATGCGCCATTACGGCTGTCAGGTAGATTTAGCCAGTAGTGGCGAACAGGCATTGCAGTTGTTGCAACAAAACAACAATTACAAGCTGGTGCTATTGGATTGGTTAATGCCCGGATTAGATGGCTGGCAAACCGCAGAGAAAATCCGTGAGTTAGTGCAAGGGCCGGATATGCCGCTGGTTATTATGGTGACAGCTCATGGCCGGGAATGTCTGGCGCAAAAGCAGCAGGAGGAACAAAGTCAGCATTTGCTTAATGGTTTTATTGTCAAGCCTGTCACCCCTAGCCGTTTGCTCGATGCTGTGCTGGATGCGCTGGCTGGTAAACAGATGTTTTCCAATGCGCTGCAGGATGTGGCACCACGGCAAAGTCGGCTGAATGGTTTGCAACTATTGCTGGTGGAAGATAATCCGACCAACCAGATAGTGGCGTCTGAGTTATTGAGTCATGAAGGGGCTTTAGTCGACATAGCGCCCGGTGGCACTTTTGCTTTGGCTATGCTGGAACAGCAGCCGGATAAATACGATTTGGTGTTGATGGATATTCAGATGCCGGATATGGACGGTTATGAAACCACCCGCCGTATCCGCAGTAAAGCGGCTATGCTGACTTTGCCGATAGTGGCTATGACGGCAAATGCGATGCAATCGGATAAACAAGCCTGTCTGGATGCGGGCATGAACGATCATGTGGCGAAACCTTTTGCTATCGACACGCTGGTTCAAACCATACTGAAGTGGTCAAAAACTCCGGTCGACCTCAGTCGGTCTGTCGCAAGTATGCAGCAGCCATTGCTGAGCTCAGCCTTGGTTGATGAGGCTTTACAGCAAGGGGTACAGCTAAATTCCGCGTTAAACCGTCTGGGTAACTCGGTGACTGTGTATCATAAAACGCTGAAGTCTTTTGTGGGAGAACTTGAGGCCGCCTTGGTCAAGCTTAAAGCTGGCGCGGCTTTGCCGGAAAAAGAGTTGTATTTGCTGGCCCACTCGTTAAAAGGCTCCGCCAGTTCTTTGGGTATTGTGCGTTTATCTGAACCTGCTGCGGCAATAGAGCAATCTATTAAACAAAAAACCGCCCTGGATTTACCCATGGCCATAACGAAGTTTGTTAAAGATGCGGAAGCATTTGTGCGTTTTGTGCCTTTACTGCTGGCCGAAACAGCGCCGACAGTCGAGACGCAGCTGGCTGATTTGCCAGATGACGCTGAACTTAAGGCTCTATTGGTTGAGCTGCAAACTTCTTTGCAAAGCTTTAATATGAGTGCCCTGGACCAGTTTGCACAGCTTAAACAGGCACTACAGCAACTCAACCCTGAATGGCTGGGGCCACTGGAAAGTGCACTAGAGCAACTGAATTTTGTGCAGGCCGTACTTTACACAGAGCAGTATCAGACGTTATTAAAAGGCAGTGATTGATGAGTGCGATCTCAACACCCAGTGTGGATAAAATAAAAATTCTGGTGGTAGACGACCAGCCCGTTAATATTCAAATCATTCACCAGATGCTTAATGCTGATTACCAGATTTTTATGGCGACATCCGGCGCTCAGGCGATAAGTTTGTGCCAAAGCAACCCGCCGGATCTGATCCTGCTGGATGTTGTTATGCCGGAACTGGACGGTGTAGCGACTTGTCGTTTATTAAAGCAACAGCCTGAGTTAGCCCACATACCGGTAATTTTTGTCACTGGCATGCAGAGTCAGGAAGAGGAGGTTGTATGTTGGGAAGCCGGTGGCGCTGACTTTGTGCTCAAACCTGTGAATGCGGTGACCCTGAAACACAGGATTAAAACTCAGGTGAAACTGTTGCAACAGGCTCGTTTACTGCAACAACTGGGTGCAGAAAATAACTGTTAAGTTGTCTGATACAAAGCCAAAATAGCTTGGCTTTGTCTGCATAGCTCCTGTTTTATTTCATCAGGAGCAAGCGCTGTCGCTGCTGTGCCGAGGGACAATAACCAACAGGCTAAAGAGCCCCAATCGCTGCAGTTGAGCGTTATCACTACCCCTTCATCATGCTGTTGTTCGTCCGTTATACCTTGCCACCATTCCCGTCTGGCTCTGTCCGCTGCTGCAGGGATAAACCTGACTTGAGCTGTCAGTTGGGCGATCGGAGTGCTATTTTGTAAAAAGTCCTTGGCGTTAAAATCACTTCTGGCCTGAAACTGTTCGCTGTGCAGTTGCAGATTGTGGATACGGTCAGTGCGAAAATCACGAAAATCCTGTCGTAGTCTGCACCAGGCAATCAAGTGCCAGCGGCCCAGATAAAACACTAAACCTGCAGCTTCTACTTCACGTTGGCTGTGAGTCTGGCTGGCACTCTGATAATCAAAGCTCAACAGTTGTTTCCTGGCTATGGCTTGTTGTAATACGGACAAATCTGCCTGTTGCGGATGCTCTGTCGTTGGAGTGGCCATGCCTCTGGCTAACAACTCCAGTCGTTGTTTGGCTTCATTGGGCAATACAGCTTTGATTTTATCTAAAGCTGATTGCATTTTTTCGTTATAGCTGTGAGTCGTCATGCGCTGCGCCAGCATCACGCCAGTAGACAAGGCATAGGCCTCTTGTTCCGAGAAATTCACTGGCGGTAGTAAATAACCTTTCATCAGGCTATAGCCAATACCTGCTTCCGCCAGAATAGGCACTCCGGCTTCGCCTAAGGCAGCAATATCACGGTAAATAGTACGAACACTTAAACCAAAATGTTCTGCTATGGCTTCGGCTGTACAGGTGCGGCGACTTTGCAAATACAAAATTAACGCCAGTAATCTGTCTACACGATTCATCTGTTTCTCTTGGTAGTGGCGCAATTAACGGATCATTAGCCGACTGATTTTGCCATCCTGCAAGGCAAATACATAGTTCAGTTGAATGGGGCTCCCCTGAAACTGGCCAGATACATTCGCCTTAACCCAAACTTCACCATAGTTGCGTTCTGCAGTCAGTACCTGAATCATGGGTTGATACTTTTGTTGAGTTTGCTGCAGCCAGCGCTGAATTGACTCTAGCCCGGTTAATTGCTCGCCCTCATCAAAGACGGAGGCGTCCGGGTCGAAACATTCAGCGGCCAATGTATTATTTCGCTCGTTAGTCGCTGAAAAATAACGATCAATTGCAGTATCTAACACAGTCATGATGCGCTCCTTTTACTTGACCCTGTCAGAGTAGCAGTCCAGACTGACAACCTTATGTCAGTAGTGTTTACTTTCATTGAACACAAATCTGATAGCCACCACAGAGTTAGGCTTAGCTTTACTGAGTTCAGATGTCAGTAGCTAATGACTGAACGCTCCACTTGTGCTCATCAGCGCATTCCATTGATCCTTTGTGTTGTATAAACAGTATGTAATTGCACATAAAGCTATTGGTCGCTGTAAAAAGACATCTGACCGAATGTCATGTCATCTTTACTCAATCTTGACACTCGCTTCATTGCAGGGCTTTCGCGGCTGAATTAGAGTAAGCCCGTTTTTACTGAACTTAATTTTTGTTACAGGGATTTATCTTATGTCTTTGCTGAAAAAGCCTGTTGTTTTAGCTGTTAGTCTGGCTGTTGCTGCTGCCGCTCTGTATTGGTTTTGGCCAAGTGCTGAACCTGCTGGGGCAGGACAAGCTGCTGCAGGCAAACCTGGCCCGGGACAACGACCAGCGGGGCAAAGACCTGGAGGAGCACGTCCTGCGATGGCCAATAATCCCTGGGCTATGCCAGTTCCTGTGCGGGTAATTGAAGCGGGTTCTACCGATTTAAAAGTGCAGATTAAAGCCATAGGTACAGTAACGCCATTGAACTCTGTTCTGGTGCAAAGTCGGGTTTCCGGTCCTTTACAGCAAGTATTCTTCGAAGAAGGTCAGAAAGTTGAAGCTGGTCAGTTGTTAGCTCAGATTGATCCGGCCGATTACAAAGTAGAGTTGGCTCAGGCGCAGGGTCAGAAAGAACAAAATATAGCGCTGCTGAAAAGTGCGGAACAGGACCTGGAGCGTTTTGCCAAACTCAAAGAGCAAAATACGATAGCAGCACAACAAATGAACGCGCAGCAAGCTCTAGTCAGTCAGCTCAAAGGTGCTATTAAGTCGAATCAGGCTGCTATTGATGCCGCTGCTTTGCAGTTGTCTTATACCCAAATTAAAGCTCCTATCAGTGGCCGTTTAGGTTTGCGAGCTGTCGACCCAGGTAATTTAATTCAGGCTAATAGTGCCGAAGGTTTGGTCACTATTACTCAAAGCTCACCTATAGCTGTAGTTTTTACTATTCCTGAAACTCAGTTGCAGCAAGTTCGCAGTGCCTTTCGTGCAGGCTCTGCCTTATCGGTGGAGGCTTGGGACAGAGCTGAACAAATGCAGCTGACCAGCGGTACCTTAACCACCTTAGATAACCAGATTGATATAGCCACAGGCACTTTGAAGCTCAAAGCTGAATTTGCTAATCAGAACGAAGAGTTATTCCCGAATCAGTTTGTCAATGTGCGCTTGAATGTGGCAGTACAAAGTGGCGCTGTCACTATTCCACAGGATGCTGTGCAATACGGTGCCCAAGGGACTTATGTTTATATGATCGATGACAACAACAAAGCGCAAATCCGTTTGTTGAAATTAGGTGCTGTCGATAACGGCTTAGTGGCGGTGGAAGAAGGCTTAAAAGCCGGGGATAAAGTGGTACTGGAAGGCTTAGATCGTTTAAGACCAGACCGCGAAGTTGAGGTGATCCAGGACGCGCCTAAGGGGTAAATGATGAACCTGTCCAAGCCTTTTATTTTACGCCCTGTTGCCACTTCGTTATTAATGTTGGCGATTTTAATCGCTGGCCTTTTAAGCTGGCGTTTGCTGCCTGTGGCTGCCTTGCCTCAGGTGGATTACCCTATCATTCAAGTGTTTAGCTTTAACCCTGGTGCGAGCCCAGACATTATGGCGCGCACTGTCACAGCGCCTTTGGAGCGGCGTTTAGGCCAGATACCAGGTCTGAAACAAATGTCGTCCAATAGCTCGGCCGGTGCTTCGGTTATTACGTTGCAGTTTGCCTTAGTGGTGGATATGGGGGTGGCCGAGCAGGAGGTTCAAGCCGCTATTAATACAGCCTCCTCCTTGTTACCAAGCGACTTACCTACGCCTCCGGTCTATCGCAAAGTAAACCCGGCCGATGCACCTATTCTGACCTTAGCTGTCAGCTCCGACACGCTGCCTTTGCCTGCTGTCTACGACTTAGTGGATACCCGTATGGCACAGAAGCTGGCTCAGCTGACTGGCGTGGGTATGGTCAGCCTGGCCGGTGGTCAGCGCCCTGCCATTCGCGTCAAAGCTAATCCGGCTGCTCTGGCCAGCCTGGATTTAAGTGTCGAAAGTCTGCGAAGTGCTATCAGCGCAGCCAATACCAATCAGCCCAAAGGCAGTTTTGATGGTGCCTTTCGCTCCACTATGCTGGAAGCCAATGACCAAATTCGCAGTATCGACGAATACGAAGAGTTAATTATTGCCTACCGTGAAGGCGCACCTGTGCGCTTAAAAGACGTGGCAAAAATTGAAAATGGTGCTGAAGACAGGTTTCTCGCTGCATGGGCTAACCAAAAAGCTGCGGTGCTGGTCAATATTCAGCGCCAGCCCGGTGCCAATGTGATTGATGTGGCCGACAGAGTACAGGAATTATTACCGCAACTGACGGCCACTATGCCTGCCGCTGTGAAAGTAGAAGTCTTAACGGACCGGACTCACAGTATTCGTGCTTCAGTGCGGGATGTACAAAAAGAGCTGGTGTTCGCCATAGTGCTGGTGGTGTTAGTGACGTTTGCCTTCCTGCGCACTATTCCGGCCACTATTATCCCTAGTCTGGCCGTGCCTTTATCTTTGATTGGTACCTTTGCTGTGATGGTGTTGCTGGATTTCTCCGTCAATAACCTGACTTTAATGGCCTTGACCATAGCCACAGGTTTTGTGGTGGATGACGCTATCGTTATGCTGGAAAACGTCGCAAGGCACCGTGAAGAAGGGGCTTCGCCAATGGAAGCGGCACTGAAAGGTGCCAAAGAAATTGGTTTTACGCTGATATCCCTGACCTTTTCGCTGATCGCTGTGCTTATTCCTCTGCTTTTTATGGCGGATGTAGTAGGGCGTTTATTCTTTGAGTTTGCTGTCACTTTGGCTGTGGCAATCCTGATTTCTCTGGTGGTATCTTTAACGCTCACCCCTATGCTGTGCGCGCGTTTATTAACTACGCTGCCAGAGCATCATGATCAAAATGGCTTGATGGACCGCATTATTGCCTCTTATGGCCGTGGTTTACAGTGGGTATTACGTCACCAAACTTTAGCCATGTTCAGTATGTTGGCGACAGTGGCTTTAACTGCGCTGTTGTATCTGGCGGTGCCGAAAGGCTTTTTCCCGGTGCAGGACAGTGGCGTTATACAGGTGGTGACTGAAGCGCCACAGGATATTTCTTTTCAGGCGATGGCATCGCGCCAGCAGGAACTGGCGGAAAATATTTTGCAGCATCCATCGGTCAGCAGTTTATCGTCTTTTATCGGCGTTGATGGCAGCAATACCAGCATTAATAGTGGCCGAATTCAGATCAACCTGAAACAACATGGCGAACGTGATTTGTCGGCTGTGGAAGTCATTCGCGAGCTGGAGCAGCAAGTGCAGGCCGTACCTGGCATTAAAGGCTGGTTCCAGCCGGTGCAGGAACTGAGTATTGAAGACCGTGTTAGTCGCACTCAATACCAGTTCAGCTTAACCACACCGGATCAGGATGTATTGAACCAGTGGTTGCCCGTTTTAGTGGAAGCCTTGCAACAACGACCTGAATTGTCCGAAGTGGCACATGACCTGCAACAACAGGGCTTGCAGGCCTATATCGATATTGACCGCACTGCAGCAGCACGTTTAGGTATTAATGTGTCGCAAATCAGTACTGTGCTGCAAAGTGCTTATAGCCAGCGCCAGATCACCACCTTATTTACTCAGGCTAATCAGTACCGGGTGATTCTGGAGGTAGACCCGGATCAGATCAATGGTGTGGATGCGCTGAATAAGCTTTATATCAGCACTAGCTCAGGTACGCCTGTGCCGCTGTCTGCTGTGGCGAAAGTGACACAACGACCTGCCAAGTTATTGATTAACCATCAGGGCCAGTTCCCTTCTGTCACTTTGTCTTTTAACCTGGCTGAAGGTTATTCGCTGGGTGAGGCTGTAGCAGCCATCGAAGAAGTACAGCAGCAATTGCAATTACCAGCTGAAATGGAACTGACCTTTCAGGGTGCTGCTGAAGCGTTCAGAGCCTCTTTGAGTAATACGCTCTGGCTGGTGCTGGCGGCAGTAATCACTATGTATATAGTGCTGGGTATTTTGTATGAAAGCTTAATTCATCCGGTCACCATATTGTCGACTTTACCTTCAGCTACTGTCGGTGCCTTATTGGCGCTGCTGATCGCAGGTCAGCCTTTGGATTTGATCGCAGTGATCGGCATAGTGCTGCTGATAGGTTTAGTGAAGAAAAACGGCATTATGATGGTCGACTTTGCACTGGAAGCGCAGCGCCATCAGGGCTTGTCGCCGACTGAAGCTATTTATCAGGCGGCTTTAATGCGGTTCCGGCCTATTTTAATGACGACTTTAGCTGCACTGTTTGGTGCTATCCCATTGTTACTCGCCAGCGGCTCAGGTGCTGAATTGCGCCAGCCTTTAGGCTTGGTGATGGTCGGTGGTTTGCTGGTCAGCCAGGTGTTGACACTTTTTACCACGCCAGTGGTCTATCTGTGGTTTGACCGTCATTTTAGTAGCAAAGAAGGTCGTCAAGAACACTTACCTGAAGCTGAGGCAAAAGCGCTATGAATTTAGCTAAGCCCTTTATTCAGCGCCCTGTCGCCAGTGGTTTAATTGCCACAGCGATTTTGTTGCTCGGTATGTTGTGCTGGCGTTTGTTACCGGTATCCCCTTTGCCTGCGGTCGATTTCCCAATGATAGTGGTCACCGCCAGTTTACCTGGTGCCAGCCCAGAAAGTATGGCGGCCACTGTGGCCACGCCGCTGGAGCGGGCTTTGGGCAGTATCGCCGGCATTAACCGCATCAGTTCCAGCAGCAATCAGGGTTCTGCACAAATACGGCTGGAATTTGATTTAGATCGTAATGTCGACGAAGCAGCCCGTGAAGTACAGGCCGCTATTAATGCGGCCCGCAGTCAGTTGCCATCCGGTATGCCAGGCAATCCAAGTTATCGTAAATTCAACCCGTCACAGGCCCCTGTGATGGCGCTGGCGTTGAGCTCAGAGCACTTGGCCTCCAGTGCTTTATATGATGCTGCCTCTACCGTATTGGCGCAAAAACTGGCTGCTATTACTGGCGTAGGTCAGGTTGAAGTGACTGGTGCTTCTTTGCCTGCGGTGCGGGTGCAATTAAACCCTGGTATGTTGACACAATACGGTGTGGCATTGGATGAGGTGCGCAGTGCGATCAGTGGCGCTAACGCCGCCGTGCCTCTGGGTGTATTGGAGAGCAGCGATCAGCGCTGGCAGTTGGCGACCAGCCAGACGTTGCGGCAGGCGTCGGACTATCAGAATTTAGTCGTGAAATACGTCAATGGTGCGCCTATCCGCTTGTCGGATGTGGCATTAGTCACTGACTCAACAGAAAACCGCTACAGCGCAGGTTTTCATAACGATAAAAATGCGGTGATTTTACTGATCAGTCGCCGCACCGGCGCCAATATAGTGGAAACCATAGACGCTATTTACCAGCAAATGCCGCTACTGCAAGCTTTGGTACCAGCTGGCGCGGATTTAGCTGTAGTGATGGACCGCAGCCCGGTGATCCGCGCGACCTTAACGGAAGCGCAAATCAGCTTATTGATTGCTGTGGCTCTGGTGGTGCTGGTGGTCTGGGCTTTTTTAGGCAGCCTGCGCAGTGCCTTGATCCCAAGTCTGGCCATTCCTGTGTCTTTGGTTGGCTCTTTTACCGTGATGTATCTCTGTGATTTTTCGCTGAATAATTTGTCGGTGATGGCGCTGATTGTCGCCACAGGTTTAGTGGTGGATGACGCTATTGTCGTAGTCGAAAATATAAAACGTCATATAGAAAGGGGATTAACGCCTTTGCAAGCAGCGCGACAAGGCGCGTCTGAAGTTGGTTTTACTTTGTTGGCGATGAACCTGGCGTTAGTGGTGATTTTCCTGTCAATTTTGTTTATGGGCGGCTTGGTCGAGCGTTTATTCCGGGAGTTTTCCATCACGCTGGCTGCTGCTATGACTATCAGTCTGGTGATTTCGCTGACCTTAACGCCAAGTCTGTCTGCCCTGCTGTTGAAAAGCAAAAAGCCTGGCGAGACAAAGATCGGCGGCTTTGAGAAGTTTCAGCAGAAATATCACCAGAGCGTGAGCTGGAGCTTAAGCCATTACCGCTGGTTGCTGGCCGCTTTAGTCTTGTTATTCGCTGCTAATGCCTGGTTATACACCAAAGTGCCTACAGGGTTACTGCCGGATCAGGATACTGGCCAGCTGAATGGTTTTGTGCGTGGTGATGATGGGTTTTCCTTTCAAATTATGCAGCCAAAAATTGAAGCCTTCCGTCAGCATTTATTAAAAGATCCGGCCATCGCTGATGTGACGGGTTCCAGCGGTGGCGATATGGGCATTAGTAACAGCTGGATGCGGGTAAGGTTAAAACCTCTGGCGGAGCGCAAAATATCAGCTCAGCAAGTGGTCGATCGTATTCGCGCTACAGCCCCGAAAGTTCCGGGTGGCATGGTGTTCTTAAATGTCGATCAGGATATCCGCTTGTCATCGCCCTTTGGCCGCAGTGATTATGAGCTGTTGATGCTCTCCGGTGATTTGCAGCTGTTGCGTAAATGGAGCAAACAAGTCGCGGAAAAAATGCAGGAACTACCGGAGCTGGTGGATGTGGATACGCCAAGCGGCGAAGATGCACAACAAGTTTCATTGACGATAGACCGTGAAGCTGCACAGCGTTTAGGTGTGGATATGCGCACTATTGCTACTTTGCTGAATAACTCTTTCTCCCAGCGGCAGGTGGCGACTTTATATGATGAGATGAACCAATACCGTGTGGTGATGGAACTGACACCAGGTTATACCGCTCAGCCTGAAGTATTAAAGCAACTGCAGCTGGTGACGGCCGACGGTAACAGAGTGCCTTTATCCAGTATTGCCAGTTATCAGTACAGTCTGGCCAATGACCGTATCCGCCGCGATGGCCAGTTTGCCTCTGTCGGTATAGGGTATGGCCTGGCACCTGGTGTTACTTTGCAGCAGGCCTCCGCTGCCATTGACCAGGTATTAGCGCGGGCCATGGTGCCCAGTGGTATTCACACCATCAATGGGGAAGATCAGCGTAATGCCATGTTTAAAACTGGCGATCAGTTGTGGTTGATTATTGGCGTGATCTTTACTGTGTACCTGCTGCTTGGGGTGTTGTATGAAAGCACTATTCAGCCGATCACTATCTTATCGACTTTACCTTGCGCTGGTTTGGGCGCTTTGCTAGCGCTTTATGTCAGCAACACCGACTTTAACCTGATTGCTTTGTTGGGGCTGTTTTTGCTGATTGGTATAGTGATGAAAAACGCCATTTTACTGGTCGATTTTGCCTTACATGCCGAACGGGATCTGGGATTATCACCCCAAGAGGCGGTCGCTTTGGCGGCAGCACAACGTTTGCGACCTATCTTAATGACCAACTTTGCGGCTTTGTTAGGCGCTGTGCCCTTGCTATTTGGTATGGGCGAAGGTTCAGAACTACGTCAGCCTTTAGGTATCACTATAGTGGGCGGTTTGTTGGTTAGTCAGCTGCTGACGTTGTACAGCACTCCAGCTGTGTATCTGGCCTTAAGCAAATTCCGTCGGGCTAAGCCGGTAGATGTAGTGTTGAATACAGCGAAGTAAAAGGTAAAAAAAGGCTAAGGTTTAGCTCAGCCTTAAAGGATGAATACTCATCCGGCACCAGGAATGTTTAGCTTGCCTAGAATACAAAATCGTCGGGAACGATTTTCACTCACATCATCCCTGATGTTCGCCTACGGCAGCTGAAGCTGCGAAAAACGGCTGTCCTGCCGTTTTTTGAACATCGGAGCGAAGCGACGATGGCCCGTCAGGGCGAAGCCGGATAAAACATTGCCAACAGTTTGGCAATGTCCGGATGAGCGCCAGTGGCTCTGTCCACTGGCCGGTTGAGGCCACGGATGGCGCGAATAAAATAGGCAAGGCCAACCGGGAATACGCGCCTTGCCCCGGCTTGCGCCTTAACCTGTCACCTTGCGACTGCGTAAACCGAAGTAGCAGATGTAGATGTAACAAAAGATCGGCAGAATAAAAGACAAAGCCAGACCAAAAGTATCTGCCAGCTTGCCTTGAGCTAAAGGTACTAAAGCTCCGCCTACTATAGCCAGACACAATAAACCTGCCCCCTGACTGGTGTATTTACCTAAACCATGTAAAGCCAGACTAAAAATAGTTGGGAACATAATGGAGTTAGCGATACCGACGAGTAGTAGCGCAAATAAAGCCAGTTGCCCTTGACCTGTAATCACCAGTACCAGCAATAACATGGCTGCAGCAGCGTGAATGGCCAGCAATAAACCAGCATTCATGCGCTGCATCAACAAAGCACCAACAAAACGGCCGACCATGGCGCCACCCCAATACCAGGCGACATAGTGTGCCGCGTCAGCTTCTGCCAGTCCTGTAATTTCAGGCAAGGCAATAAAGTTGACCATCACTGAACCTATAGCGACCTCAGCGCCCACGTACATAAAAATACCTAAAGCACCCAGCCACAAATGGGTAAAAGGCAGCAGCTTTTTAATGGATATTTTTTCCGCAGCAGTCGCATTTTCGACCACAGGTAAATTCAAACGGGAAAAAATAAAAGCGACGGCAAACAAGGCGATAGTCAGTATCAGATACGGCAGTTGCACAGCGTCTGCGCCTTCAGTGCTATCGAGTTGACTCAGGATTAAAGCAGCGCCAATCAATGGAGCCACAGTAGTGCCTAAGGAGTTAAAAGCTTGCGTCATGGTCAGACGGCTGGAAGCCGTTTTTGGATTGCCCAGCACCGTGACATAAGGGTTAGCCGCGACCTGCAAAATGGTGATACCGGAGGCCAGCACAAACAATGCCGCTAAAAACCAGGGGTAGCTATGAAAGCTGGCGGCCGGAATAAAGTTTAAAGTGCCAAAGCCTGCAATAGCTAAGCCTATCACTATGCCTTTTTGATAGCCCAGTCGGTTAATCAGAGCTCCAGCAGGTAATGACACTACAAAATAAGCGCCAAAAAAGCAGAATTGGATCAACATGGCCTGGGTGTAAGTCAGGTCAAACACTGCTTTTAAATGTGGAATTAAAATGTCATTCAGACAAGTAATAAAACCCCAGATAAAAAATAGAAACGTCAGAGTAGGTAAAGCCCAACTGCTGACAGGGGTGCCGGAGCTCTGTATTTCGGCCTGTGAAATGGATTGCATAATAATCAGTTCCTGTTTAAGTAGATTAAGTTGCAGGGCAACTTAAATCGGCCGTTGCTGTGGCTGGCGTCAGGCGAATGTTAGAAATACTCAGCTGATAAGCGGCCTCGCTATGCAACACAAAAGGTTGCTGCAGATGATTCAGCGCTGCGCCTTTGGCGGCAAAACACCCTAAATCAATCACCACTTTATGCCATTGACCAGCGGCTTTACTGCCGATAAGTTCAGCTAAATTCAAAGTACCCCCACAACCTGAGCCACAAGACTGGGCTAAAGTGACTGCTGCTGTGGGTGCTGCATTCCATTTCATATCGACCACCAACTGACCATAACCACTGGCATCCAGCGGTACAGCTGCTTGCAGTACCAGTTTGGCTTTCGAATTGGCAGCCCAGTCCAAGAGTAAAGCGTCTTCCTGTTTTTGCCAGTTCACTGCGGCTAAGTTCAGGCTTTGGTCGGCACTTTTAGCTTTGTTACCTGTGACAGTAACCACAGCTGTTTCATCCTGCAAAATCAGGCTGTAGCCAGAAGCAGGACGGCGTTCAAATAAACTTAAGCTGTCATTACTAACACTCTGAGCACTGTTGATTTGCTCGGACAAATCATTGGCAATGGTGGTGTTATCCTGATAAGTCAGGCCATAACCCAAAGCAAAGAGTGGCTCGTAATTGCTCTCACCCTGATTGAGCGGGGTTTGATCTGCCGTTTTTGGCCAGGAGAAAGGCAGTTTGCCTTTAAAGTCATAGTGCACTTCACCGGCTGCAGTTTTAAATAATACCTCTGCCACGGCTTGACCCGCGGAACCAGGCAACCAGGCGGCGACAAAAGCATCAGACTGATTCAGTTCAGGATTTACCCATAAAGGCCGACCCGTTAAAAACACAGTCACTACCGGAATACCATCGGCTTTAAGTTTTTTCAGTAGTTCCAGATCGGTGTTTTTACCCGCCTGATAATCCAGTGTTTTGATATCGCCATCAAATTCGGCGTATGGGTTTTCACCTATGACAACAATAGCAACGTCAGGTTTTTGTTGGTAAGAGCCATCAGCACTGAGCTCGACAGTGCCTTGCGCCGCTTCGACTTGCTGTTGTATGCCTGAGTAAATAGAACGGCCATTCGGGAAGTCTGCGTTGACATTACCTGTGCCTTGCCAGGTTAAAGTCCAGCCACCACTTTGTTTGCCGATATTGTCTGCACCATCGCCTGTCACCAGTACTTTTTGTTTTGGAGCTAAGGGCAGTAATTGGTTATTGTTTTTCAGTAGAACCAAAGATTCACGCACAGCTTGGGCTGCAATGGCCTGATGATCAGCATGACCAATCAGTTCTGCTTTGCCCGCCAGTTCAGACTGAGCTGGGTTACCTTTTTCAAATAAACCAGCGCGGATTTTGACTCTTAAAATACGACTGACGGCATCATCTAAACGCGCTGCTGATATTTCACCTGCTTTGGCCTGAGCCAGAGTGTTGGTATAAAGCGCTTTACCATCTTCCGGTGCCATTAAAATATCAACACCAGCGTTAATAGCTGCGGCACAGCTAGTGTTAGTACAGCCAGGCAGCTGACCATGGCCGTTCCAGTCGCCGACCACTAAACCATCAAAACCCAAGCGTTCTTTTAAAACAGTGGTGAGCAGGTAATGATTGCCATGCATTTTGTCGCCATGCCAGCTGTTAAAAGACGCCATCACAGTTTGCACACCTGCATTGAGGCTAGTGATATAACCCTGAGCATGCAGACGGACTAAATCGGCTTCGTTGCTGAGCGTATTGCCCTGATCTTTACCATTTTCAGTGCCACCATCACCCAAATAATGTTTGGCTGTAGCAATTAAACGGCCGCTTTGCATAAAGTCAGTACCGACATTGCCCTGAATACCTTTGACTAAAGCAGCGCCCAACTCTTTAACAATGGCCGGGTCTTCTGAATAACTTTCGTAGCTGCGGCCCCAGCGATCATCGCGGGCGACCGCTACTGTGGGCGCAAATATCCAATTAATACCTGTCGCAGCCACTTCAGTGGCTGTGGCTTTACCTAGGGCTTCGACTAACTCTGCATTGTTGGCTGCACCCAAACCTATATTGTGCGGAAATATAGTCGCGCCAATGACATTATTGTGGCCATGCACCGCATCCGTGCCCCAAATAGGAGGGATACTGCTGCCGTCTTTCGTTGCATCCACACCAGCGTCGTAATAAGCCTGAGCTAAAGCAACCCAGTCTGCTGCTGTAGAGTTTTTATTATCATTTGGATAGGCGCCGCCACCATTTAGATAAGAACCAAAACCATACTGGCGCATATCTTCTACTGTCATCCAGCGGATATCTGGTTGGATCAACTGAGCTACTTTTTGCTCAATCGTCATAGCAGACAGCAGTTGCTGCACCCTTTGCTCTGTGTCGTTGTTGATTAAAGGGCTTTTTAATTCAGGCCACAGACCCAGACTGTCAGGTGCAACTGCTTTCACCTCTGCCGCTTTCTCTGTGGTCGCATTTTGTGGGCCGCAACCAGACAAGGTTGTGATAAGGGCAGCACTGCACAATAACGCCAATCGAGTGTATCGAAACATAATGAGTATCCTGTTGAGCTCTGTCTGCCTTTGTGTCCGCTTTCGTCTGAAAGTCGGGTCTTTTCACTGTATCAGCAGAGTTTTTATCGGCGGGGTTGGCAGGCAGATCAGCGGTTTATGTGCGCAAAGGCATACAAAAGTTCTGATGGGTGCTTGATATTCTGTCCCCGTGTCCTCCGGGGCTTATGATGAAGCTCCGGCATACAAATCTATGATTTGCTTATTCTTATTTTTATACGCTTTGTATTTTTCCTGTCGTGAAGACTGAAAATACACAGTTTCTTCAGGAGTAATGCAATTGTAAGCGGTTTCATTTTTAGCTGATAAAGTCGTTATTGCCAACTGTTTTTTAACCAAATTGTAAGATTTAGTTTTTCTGTATTGACGAGTTAAAAAAAATCACCTAACTTTGTGAAAGCGCTTACAGTTAGTTTTGGGGAGTAAAAAACTACCTGTCCTGCGTGAACTGAATTTCGTAGCAAGTAAAAAACCAAAAACAGTCGACAGGGAACTACACATGAAATCCAAAACGTTCAAAAAGACCAGACTCGCCACCAGTCTGTCGTTAGTGCTTGGCGTGGGCGTTGTTATGCCAGCTTCGCGGATGACGCGCAGGAACAGAACGCACAAAAAGCCGAAGAAAAAATTGAAGTGATCAGCGTCACCGGTATTCGCGGTAGTCTGATTAAATCTATGGACACCAAACGTTCTTCCACTGGTATTGTGGATGCCATTTCAGCCGAAGATATAGGTAAATTTCCAGATACTAACCTGGCAGAATCGCTGCAGCGTATTAGCGGTGTGTCTATTGACCGTGTCAACGGCGAAGGTAGTAAAGTATCAGTCCGTGGTTTTGGTCCGGACCAAAACTTAGTGACCTTGAATGGTCGTCAAATGCCTGTGACTACGGGTTCACGTTCTTTTGATTTCGCCAATATTTCTGCCGACACCATCAGTGGTGTTGAAGTCAACAAAACCAGTTTTGCCTCCAATCCGACGGGTGGTATAGGTTCGGTTATTGATGTACAAACCTTAAAACCTTTAAGTGCTGGCGGCGAAAAAGCGGTATTCAGTGCTGCTATGGTCGATGACAGATCGACAGAAGAAGGCAGCGCAACTCCTGAGTTAGCAGGTTTGTATTCCACTACTTTTAATGATGATAAGTTTGGTGTGTTAGTGTCCGCCAGCTATCAGGAGCGTGAAAGTGGTAGCCAGCAAGCCAACGTAGGTACAGGCTGGCGTAGTTTTCCTGGCTCTGTCGATATCACTTCCGGTGAGTGGGGTGCTGTTCCAGTAGGTAACCAAGAGAACCGCCCTGGTGCTGATGATGTGTACTCTGTACCACAAACGACTATTTATAAATTTGAAGAACAGCAACGTGCCCGTACCAATGGTCAGTTAGTGTTGCAATATGCACCGACAGATACTCTGACGGCCAGCGTTGACTACACTTACATGCGCAATGATATCGACACTCAGTACAATGACGTGTCTGCCTGGTATACCTATGTGCCTTCACGGAGTGTCTGGACCGATGGCCCTATCTCTTCACCATTAATTTATTCTGAGGAATATGCTACTCCTGCAGATTTATCTATGGGTGCTGGCGATTATGGTGTTCGGAACGAAAGTGGCTCTTTAGGCCTGAATCTGGAATGGCAAGCTACTGATAACTTAAAACTGAGTTTTGATGCGCACAAATCTGACGCTGAATTCAAACCAAACCATGTGTTGGGCTCAAGCAACACCTTAAGCACAGCGGCTTTTATTCGTCAAAGTGCTGCAACAGATTTTACCGGAGATATTCCACTGCTAGCTGTTGAAGGTGGTAACTCAGTTCGTCCATCAGATATGGTGGTGACAGGTAGCGTATTTGGTAACTCTACCAACAAATCTGAAATTGATCAGTACCAGTTTGATGGTGAGTATATTTTTGAAAATAGTAATAGCAGCATCGATTTTGGTATTGCACTGACGAACGTAGACAACCATTCAAAATCAGTCAACGTGCAACGTAACGACTGGGGTGGTGTAGGTCAGGCAGGTGATTTCGATGATTCCTTCTTCCCGGCTGGCACTATCCATGACAAGTTCAACGGCAGTAAAGGCGATTTCTCCTTAATGCCAGATCGTGATTTTGAAGTGCTGAATACTATTTTCTTCTGGGACTTCAATACGGTTCGCGCTCGTGCCGAAGAGTTATATACTCCGGCTGGTTTCGTCGGTGCTGGTGATTGTGGTACTAACTTCTGCCCTTCGACCGATTACGATAGTGACGTAAACCGTTATACCAAAGAAGAATCACAGTCTGCTTATGTGCAGTACAACTACGAAAATGAAATCTCGGGTATGCCGTATGATCTTCATGTAGGCGTGCGTTATGAAACCACAGATGTAACTTCAACTTCTGCTGTTGCTGCATACAATGGTGCGCGTTGGGTAGCTGACACCGAAGTCGTTTTGCAAGCCAGCGGTCAGCGCGAGTTCCAGACGAAAACGGGTGATTACGACTACGTCTTACCTAGCATGAATTTCAATATCGAAGTCATCGATGATGTGATGTTACGTGCAGCCTATAGTGAAACTATAGGTCGTCCTGATTATGTCTCGATTCAGGGCGGTACAGTAGTGTCCACTATAGCGAACCGTGCTGGTGGTGGTGGTAATGCAGGTAACCCAAGCCTGTTGCCTTTAGAGTCGAAAAATATTGACTTGTCGGCAGAATGGTACTATTCACCAGCTAGTTACGTTTCCGTTGGTTACTTCCGCAAGGATACCAGTAACTTTATTAGTAACACTATTGTTGAGTCCTCTATCTACAGTATTCCAAACCCTGTAGATGGTAAAAAATACGATGAAGCAGTAGCTGCTGTAGGGAATGACGCTGGAGCTATTCGTAACTGGATTTTTGCTAACTACCCGAATGCACCAGGTGTAGATGTTGCTAACCGCACCATAGACGGTGTGGCTGGTGAAGATGAAATTTTACTGTTCAAAATTGATACTCCTTCGAACGGCTCTGATTCTGATGTTATTGACGGCTGGGAGTTCGCGGTACAACACGCCTTTGGTGAAACTGGTTTTGGCGCTATTGCTAACTACACCATGGTTGATAGCGAAAGGTCTTATAACAATTTCCTGTTACAGGATCAGCCAGCTGTGATTGGTTTAAGTGACACCGCTAACGCTATTTTGTTCTATGAAATGGATGGTTTCCAGGCTCGTATCGCTTATAACTGGCGAGATGAGTTCCTGAACTCTAAAGGACAGGATACTGGTGCTCATCCTAAATATACTGAGGCCTACCATCAAATTGATATGTCGGTCAGCTATGACTTACCGCAAGTCGAGGGTTTGACTATTTTTGTTGAGGCCTTAAACGTCACTGATGAGCATATCCGTGTTCACGGTCGTGCCACCGAGCAAGTGTTAAGTTTGGTTGAATCAGGTGCCCGTTATAGTCTGGGTGCGCGTTACAGCTTCTAAGCTGATCCAGGGCCATAAGGATATGGCCCATTCTGTTCCGGCATTTTCAGCCTGGGTTGGGAATGCCATTTCTTCATTTTTTCTATAGCTTCGTACTTAAACAAAAAACCAGTAGCTTTCGTATCCAGCGACAGGTTTAATCAAACTATAACTAAAAATAGACGGTAAAGGTCGGGATATAGCATGAGTAAAAATGTTTTATTAAACAGCGTTGAACACAGAGACCTGAAAGTGATCACGACCAGAGGCGCACACTATGGTGATGCAGTCTGGTTTACTGTCACTTTTCCCAAAGAATTTCGCACTGTTCAGGCGCACTACCCGATTTTTTTTCACAAAGATAGCAACAGCAATCAGTTTTTCGCTGTGACTTTGTTTGGTTTTCAGGATCAGGAAAATCTCTTTTTACAACAGGATAACTGGCGTGGTTGTTACATTCCTCTGATGCTCAGACGTCAGCCTTTTTTGATTGGCCAGCAATTGGTGCGTGAGGATGGAATCGAAACCACTCAACGAGTGATCCACATCGACCTAGATAACCCGCGCGTTAGCCAAACTGAAGGCGAAGCGCTGTTTTTACCTTTTGGTGGCAACAGCCTTATTTGGATGAAGTCGCAGTCATGCTGGAAACCATTCATCATGGCATGCTCGACAGCAAAACTTTTATTGATCTGTTGCTTGAGCATCAACTGCTGGAATCTTTTACTCTGGATTTAACCTTCAGCAATGGCCAGAAGCAGCAGTTGGCCGGTTTTTATACCATTCATGAGGACAACCTCGCGGCTTTATCGCCGGAGCTTTTAGCGCAGCTGCATCAAAAAGGTTATTTGCAGGCTATTTATATGGCTATTGCGTCGCAGGCCAATATCCGACATTTATTGCAGTTAAAGAATAAGCAGTTTGAGTAAGGTCTGACGAGCCATGCACAAGACAACGCCTTTAGTACAAGTAAAAACTCTGGAAGGATGCGATTTAGCTGATGCTCTGAGTTTAATAGCTAAGGCCTCTTCTCCTTTAATTTTCAAAGGCTTGTGTAAAGATTGGCCCTTGGTCAAGGCGGGTGTTATTTCCGCTTCGTCTGCAGCAGATTACCTTCGGCAGTTTTATCAGGGGATTCCTGTCAGTGCCTGTTACCTGGAGCCCGATCAGCAAGGCCGGGTGTTTTATAATCCAGAGCAAAATGGCTTTAATTACCAGGGCGGAAAAATAGACTTTAATCAGTTGCTGGACCGTCTTTTTGCGTTGAATAATCAAGCTCAAGTGCCCACCTATTATATGGGTTCAACCGAGATCAACCATTGGTTTCCGGGTTTGGCAGAACACAATACGCTACCCATGCCAGGCATCAGTCCATTAACCAGTGTTTGGCTTGGTAATCAATCCCGTATCGCTGCTCATTATGACTTTCCGCAAAATCTGGCCTGTAATGCGGTCGGACACCGTACTTTTACCTTATTTCCGCCAGAGCAAATCAGCAATTTATATCCTGGCCCTATGGAATTTGCGCCAGGTGGTCAGGATGTCAGTATGGTCGATTTTGCCGCGCCTGATTTTGAACGTTTCCCTAAATTTGCCGAAGCATTAAAACATGCACAGGTAGCCGAACTGGAACCCGGTGATGTGTTATTTATACCCAGCATGTGGTGGCACCATGTCGAGGCCTTGGACGCCTTTAATGTGCTGATCAGTCACTGGTGGCGCGATACTCCAGCCTATTTAGGCCGGCCTAACAATGCGCTGTCTATGGCAGTATTGAGCTTGCGTAGCTTGCCTAAAGCTCAGCGTCAGGCCTGGAAAGCTATATTTGATTACTACATTTTTGACCATGACGATGTTTCGCAGGAGCATATTCAGCCTGATGCTTTAAAGATGTTAACCAAGCCATTGGATGAGCTGAATGCACGCCAGATCCGGGCTGATTTATTAAATAAATTAAAACGCTGACAACCAACTAAAAATATAAAGACACCAATCAACAGGGTGAACAGATGAATAACCAACACAACAGAATCAAAAAGGTCGTGATTGCAGGCGGTGGCACCGCTGGCTGGATGACAGCGGCTGGCCTGACTAAATTACTGGGCAAAAACCTGGAAGTGGTTTTAGTAGAGTCCGACGATATTGGCACTGTGGGGGTCGGTGAAGCCACTATCCCCACTATGCATATCTTTCACCGCTTACTGAATATCAAAGAATCTGAAGTGATGGCGGCTACTAATGCCACTTTTAAGCTGGGTATTCAGTTTGAAAACTGGAAAAACCTGGGCGAAGACTATATTCACTCCTTTGGATTTTTAGGTAAAGACTGCTGGGCCTGTGGATTTCAGCATTTTTGGGTTAAAGCTAAACAAAAAGGTATAGCGACTGAAATAGGTGACTACTGTGTTGAGCATTTAGGCGCCCGTCAGGGCCGTTTTGCTGTGCTGCCGAATCAGGATCTGAACCACGCTTACCATATGGATGCGTCCTTATATGCCAAATTTCTGCGTCGTATGTCCGAGCAACATGGCATCAGACGCATTGAAGGTAAAATTCGTGAAGTACAGCAGCATATGGACGGCAATATTAGTGCGTTATTGCTGGAATCCGGTGAGCTGCTTGAGGGCGATTTGTTCATCGATTGCACTGGCTTCCGTGCTTTATTGATTGAGCAAACACTCAACACAGGTTTTGAAGACTGGAGCCACTGGTTGCCCTGTGATAGCGCTTATGCGGTACAAACCAAAACGACACAAGAGCCAGTGGCTTATACCCGAGCCATAGCCCGCCAAGCGGGTTGGCAATGGAAGATTCCGCTACAAAGCCGGGTGGGTAATGGCTTGGTATTCTGCAGCAAATTTATAACGGAAGCTGAAGCCAAACAAATGCTGGTGGATAATCTTGAAGGCGAAATGATGTTTGAGCCTCGGCTGATCAAATTTAAAACCGGAACACGCCGTCAGCACTGGAATAAAAACTGTGTCGCTATTGGTTTATCCAGTGGTTTCCTGGAGCCTTTAGAGTCGACCAGTATTCATTTGATCCAGCGTAGCATTATTCGTCTGCTGCAGATGTTTCCGTCCAACGGCATAAATTCTGCTGATGTGGCTGAGTTTAATCGCCAGACGAAGATCGAAATGGATAATATCCGCGACTTTATCATCCTGCACTATAAAGCCACGGAGCGCACAGATACTAAATTCTGGCGTTACTGCAAAGATATGGAAATCCCAGATACTCTTGCTCATCGGATGGAATTGTTTAAGCAATCCGGCAAAGTCTATAAGTTTGCACAGGAATTATTTGGCGAAAGCTCCTGGTTACAGGTGCTGATTGGTCAGGGCTTAATGCCAGAGCAGTACCATCCTATTGTCGATTTAATGCCGGATTCTGAACTGAATGATTTCCTGATGAGCATTAAACAGAATGTGAAACGCACTGTGAGTCAGTTCCCGACTCACCATGAGTTTATTCAGCATTATTGCAAGTCGTCTCTGGTCTGAAACAATGATGCAGGACGCGCTGAATTATCAGGTCAATAGCGCCATCCGGCCCGAAGTTATCTATCTCGGGCTGGAAAAAACGCCATTGATTATGATAGATAATTTTGCTCTGGACTTGTCTGGTTTACGCCAGCAGGCTCAGCACAGCGATTTTATGCGTGAGAGTCAAACCTATTACCCAGGGCAGCGTGCCGTATTGCCAAAAGCTTATGTGGCTGCCAGCTTAAATGCAGTGTATCAGCTCATTTACCAGGTGTATCAGGTACCTGAAACGCTTAGGTTAAAACCACAAATGCTGTTTTATGCGCTGATCACTCAGCCAGAAAACAGTCTGCATCCGCTGCAATGTATGCCGCATTTTGATACCAGCTCGACTTATTATTTTGCGCTGTTGCATTATCTGAATGACGGTCCTCATGGCAGTACAGGTTTTTTCCGGCATAAACCTACGGGTTTTGAACGCGTGACAGATCAAAGACGGCAGGACTATTTTCAGTCAGCGCAGCAGTTTATCGACCAGCATGGTGCGCCGCCGCAGCGTTATCAGGTGCAGAGCAATCAACATTATGAGCTGTATCACCAGATCCCTTATCAGGCAAACAGACTGATTATTTATCCCGGTAATCTGCTGCATTCGTCATTGGTAGATGTAGCTACTGACATCAATGGTTCGCCAGCCACCGGGCGTTTAACGGCCAATATGTTTATCGATTTCGTATAAAACCAAACCTTATAAACCCATAACACCAAGGAACTGAATATGGTCACGACAACACGAAAAATGAAAGCGATTACATGGCCAGTGTTGCGTTAATCAGACCACTTTTACCTTCCAATTTTAAAGATGAAAAGAAGATAACGATGAATTATGAATTGCCAAAAGGCTCAAGACTGCTGAACAAAGAATTTACTTATGGTGTAGCTACTTCATCTTTTCAGATTGAAGGTGGCATTGAAGATCGCTTGCCTTGTATCTGGGATACTTTTTGCGCTACACCGGGCAAAGTAAAAGATGGTTCAAACGGCGATTTAGCTTGTGATCACTATCATTTATGGCGTGACGATATCGCGCTGATAAGCTCCCTTGGTGTCGATGCTTATCGTTTATCTATTGCCTGGGCAAGGGTAATGAATAAAGACGGTAGCCTGAATCAGCGGGGCGTCGACTTTTACATCAACATTCTGGATGAGCTAAAAGCCAAAAATATTAAGTCTTTTGTCACCTTGTATCACTGGGATTTACCTCAGCATATTGAAGATCAGGGCGGCTGGCTGAATCGCAACACCGCTTATTTATTCCAGGATTATGCTGACAAGTTAAGTAAAGCCTTTGGTGACAGAGTTTATTCGTACGCGACCTTAAATGAACCGTTTTGCAGCTCGTATTTAGGTTATGAGGCTGGTATTCACGCGCCTGGTTTAACTAAAAAAGCCTTTGGCCGTCAGTCAGCACACCATTTATTGTTGGCTCATGGTCTGGCGATGCAGGTACTGCGGAAAAACAGTCCAAACAGCATGAACGGCATAGTGCTGAACTTCACCCCAGCTTATCCGCTAACCGACAGCCCTGCCGATCAAAGAGCAGCGCAGTTGGCTGACGACTACTTTAACCAGTGGTATATCAAGCCTGTATTTGATGGCGCTTACCCGGATTCTTTTGCTCTGCTGGCTGATGAAGACAAGCCAGTGATTGAGCCTGGTGACTTTGACATTATCAAAGCTCCTCTGGACTTTTTAGGCGTCAATTTCTACACCCGTACTGTGTATAAGGCCACTGAAGGCCGTGACTTTATTGAAGTCGATATGGCCGACGCGCCGAAAACAGATATTGGCTGGGAAATTTATCCACAGGCCTTTACCGATCTGTTAGTGTCTTTACATCAGAAATACAAACTACCTCCGGTGTATATTACCGAAAATGGTGCAGCGGCAGCCGATCAACTGCACAATGGCGCAGTGGATGATCAACTGCGTTTATCCTACTACCAGTCGCATCTGAATGCAGTGCATCAGGCGGTTGAGCAAGGTGTCGATATTCAGGCTATTTTGCCTGGAGTTTAATGGACAACTTTGAGTGGGCTGAAGGCTACTTAAAGCGTTTTGGTATCGTCTATGTCGACTACAACAGCCAGCAAAGAACTGTGAAAAACAGCGGTCTGGCTTACAAAAATTTAATCAGTAATCGTTAATTTATAAAAAAATAATAATTTCAAATCAACACTTTATAGGATGCGCCTGACATGGTTAGTGTAAAGGAGAAAATTGCTTACGGCCTTGGGGATACGGCAAGCAATATAGTGTTCCAGACCGTCATGTTGTTTCTGACGTTTTTTTATACCGATATCTACGGCATTTCGCCGGCTTTTGTCGGCACCATGTTTCTGGCTGTGCGTATTATCGACGCAGTGACAGATCCTATTATGGGCGCTCTTGCCGATCGCACCCAAAGCAGATACGGTAAGTTCCGTCCTTATTTACTGTGGTTTGCCTTACCTTTTGGCCTGATCAGCGTGCTGGCTTTTACCACACCAGACTTTGGTGAAGAAGGCAAAATGATCTACGCCTTCGTCACTTATACCCTGCTGATGCTGGTCTATACCGCTATTAATATTCCGTATTGTGCTTTAGGTGCTGTACTGACTGCCGATCCAAAAGAGCGAGTGTCGGTGCAGTCGTACCGTTTTGTTTTTGCCATGCTCGGTGGCCTGATGGTGACTGCTTTAACTTTGCCTTTAGTCGAGTTTTTTGGCCAGGGCGACAGGGCCAAAGGTTATCAACTGACTATTATGGCGATGAGTGTATTAGGTGTATTGATGTTTTTGGCCTGTTTTTACGGCACTAAAGAGCGCATCAATCCACCGAAAGAGGCAGTCAGCCGCAGCTATATGGATAACTTCCGTCAGTTGTGGAAAAACGATCAGTGGCGGGTGTTAGCGCTGGTGGCTTTGTGTCTGATGAGTGGTTATGTGCTGCGCACTACACTGGCTATTTATTATGTGAAGTATTATCTGGAAATGCCGGACAGCATCACCTTGTTTATCACTTTAGGTATGCTCGGCAGTATGGTCGGTTGTGTCATAGCTCAACCGCTGGCAAAACGATACTGCAAAGTAAAACTCTATATCGGCATTCAGGTTTTGGCGGCCGCCCTTTGTGCCAGCAGCTATTTTGTCGCGGCTGACAATGTGACTTTGGCTATTGGTTTGTATGTGTTGTGGAATCTGGTGTTTAACACCGGTACTCCACTGCTGTGGGCTAAAATGGCAGATACTGTAGATTATGGCCAGTGGCGTACCGGTATTCGCACTACCGGTATGGTGTATTCCTCCATTATTTTCTTTATCAAATTGGGTATAGCAGTAGGCGGTGCTTTAGGCGGCTGGTTACTGGCTGGCATCGGCTATCAGGCTGACGTGACTCAAACCGAAGAAACCAAAGCAGGGTTATTATTGGCTTTTAGTCTGTATCCGGCTATTGGTTCTTTAATTGTCGCTTTTGTGATGAGTGCTTATAAACTCAACACGCAAAAAGTTGATGAAATCACGTTGGAATTGAAGAGAGCTGCAGAGTAAAAGCTGATAGTATGACCAACTTGCAGAGCAATTCAGTTTTTGCTGAATTACTCTGCGGTTTCTGATTTTCTTCGACTCAATAAGAAGTGACAGCACTATATGGCGACCATTTACGACGTTTCTCAGCTTGCAGGTGTATCTCTGGCGACAGTTTCCAGGGTGATGAACAAAAACACTAATGTCAGCGAAAAGACTAAACAAAAAGTATTAGCCGCTATGGCCGAATTAGGTTACAGACCTAACACTTTTGCTCAGTCTTTGGCGTCGAATTGCTCGAATAGTGTCGGCGTGCTGGTTTCGCAACTGGATGGTCCATATTACGGTCCTATGATGGCGGAAATTGAAGCTGCACTGCGCTCTGATAACCGCCATGTCATTATCGCTGTGGGCCACAGTGATGCGGCTCAGGAAATTGACAGCGTTGAGTTTTTACTGAGTAAAGGCTGCGATGCATTGATCCTAGACGTCGAAGCTATCTCCGATGACTACCTGATTAAACTCAGTCAAAGTTCCACTCCTATAGTGCTGATCAACAGATACATAGCTGAAATCAGCGACTGCTGTATTTATCTGAATAACGAACTGGGTGGTTATATGGCCACACGGCATCTGATTGATTTGGGACACCGCGATATCGCCTATATTTCAGGCCCTGCGAAAAAACACGATGCGACAGAACGTCTTGAAGGCCATAAAAGAGCTTTGGCAGAAGTGGGAGTGTCTTTTGATCCTGCTTTGTGTTTTGAAGGTGATTACAAAGAAGACAGTGGCGTGGAAGGAATGAACTACCTGTTCAGCCAAAACAAAACATTCACCGCCGTTGTTTGTGCGAACGATCAGATGGTATCCGGTGCTATTTCGGTCTGTCTGGAACGAGGCATGAAAATACCGCAAGACTTATCTTTTGTCGGTTACGACAATATTCCTTTTGCCCGTTATGTGTCACCTAAGCTGACCACAGTGAATAACCCTATTCATGAAATGGGCAAAATGGCCGCTTTGTGGTTACTGAAGAACCTCTACAAACATGATATTGAAGTGGAAAACGTATTTGAGCCAGAACTAGTGGTACGTAATTCCGCTATCCGTAAAGGGTAAAGCAGCCTCCGCCTGATACGGAGGCTGTGTCTGGCTTAAGGTAAAGCCGCTTCTAACGTTAAAGTTAAGCCTTCACGGATTTGGTCGGCTAATTCAGATTCAGCTTTGGCTGAATAGGAGGCTTCAATCAGAAATACACCAGCTTCAACAGGCGTATAAGTAAACTGGCCAGTGGCATCGGTTTTATGCTGCACTCTGCCTGCTTCATCGCGATAACGCTCACCTTCGTAGGACACTTCCAGTTCAACACCAGCTTGCGCCTTACCATTCACTAAAAAGGTAAAAGTAACAGGCTCGCCTGCGACTATGTCAGCTGGGTGCACAGAGCTTTTAAATTCTAAACCTTCGTTTTTCAGTGCCAGCACTTCTGAGGTTGGTTTGTTCACTGTGATAAAAGTGACTGAACGACTGCGGCTTTGACTGGTCACTACATCGGTGGCATTGGCCGGTAGCTCTTTAGCTCGGGTCTTTTTATCCGCCATGATGCGCTTGCGCTCATCACCTACTTTGTACATAGTACCGAAACGTACAGGACCACCTAATTCCAGTTTGTAGGTACCTTCAGCATTTAACTGTGCATCGACCTGAGACTTACGTTTGCCCTGGTATTTATGCTCAATAGCCTGCTTTTTACCCTCTGGCGTATACAAAGATACGTTATCAACCGGGATACCTTTGTCAGCCACAAAAGTCATATTGGCAGCACTGACATCAGCCGATACCCAGCTGCCGGTTTTAGACAAGACAAAATGACTGGGTACAACCCATAAAGTATGAGCAATAGCCGGAGCGCTGATTGCAGCTGCAATCACGAATGATGCCAGAATAGATTTTTTCATTGGATTAGTTTCCCTGTGCTGAAGTAAGTTGAATTTTGCCCAGCTCTTTGCTGGCTTTTATTTCGATCTGAACGCTGCTGCCGTCCCATGTGAATGCTTGTTTCGCCAGATTACGGCCGCCTTGTTCACGGGCCGCTTCAACAAAAAGTACATAAGTGCCAGCAGCAACTGCTTTGCCTTGTTCGTCTTTACCATCCCAACGCACTTTGTAGCTGCCTGGCCCTTTGGTAGCGCCAGTTTTTGCATCTACTAATTGAGGTTCACTGCGGCCGAGTTTGCGCCAGAAACGACGTAAGTCTTTAATCCAGTCTGGTTTTTCCAGCCAGGCTTCGATTAGGCGCACGGGTTGCTGCTGCTCGTTTTCAATCCATACCGCCACATAAGGTCTGTGATACGTGCCGGTATCAATTTTTGGCAGTTCGACCTGAATTTCCAGTTCCTGCTGTGCCATGGCAGAGCCGCAACACAACAGCAACGCAGCGACTAAATACTTGTACATACAATTCCCTCTTAGTGAAACGACTATAAATCGGTGAAACAACTCTAAATTAATGAAACGACGCTATATAAGCTAATAAAGCCAACACCACACCAGCGACTGCTGTGGCATTACCAAAATCTCTTCTATTCGGCTGACGCCACAATAAATAAAAGCCCGACAAGGCAAATAACAGACAAAATACAGCGGTAATATCAATCAACCATTTCCAGCTACTACCGGCGTAACGGCCTTTATGTAAGTCGTTGGCCAAGGCCAGATAACCAGCAAATTCTGCATCTAATTCAGCGCTGCGCTCAGCTAAATCAATCACCACTGCGGCATAGCCTGCAGGACGTTTAAAGTCGATTTCCAGCAGTTCATCTTCAGGTGAAAAATTCAGGTTGTAACCGCCCTGTAACTGATATTCCTGCTTTAACCAGTCGACATACAAAGCAATAGCGGCTTGCTGCTGATCCTCGGGCAGGTTCAGTAAATCCGGCAATTGTTCCGGCAGCTCCAACTGCAGTTGCTGACTGGTTTTACCCAAACTACTGCTGATTTCAGGGTGATTTAAAGTGATGCCTGTGATGGCAAAAAATAACAACAGCAACAACACCAACATAGCGCTGTAGGTATGTAACCAACGCATCCAACGAGCTAAAGCTGAACTCTTCACAGTACCCCCTAAAAAACAGCTGTCATGCTACTGAGAATTGTTCTTATTTGCAAGGTTTTCGCAACTAGCTGATTTAGATGCTTATTGATTTTTACTGTCATCAGCCTTTTAACGCGACAATTGCTAGTGCAAATAGTTCGCAATTGCTATTGATCTTCTAATGAGAATCACTATCATTGTCGGCCATTGGAATTTATTAACTTATCTTTACAAATCGAGGTCAGATTTTATCCGCGTTGCGATGATCTGTTCGAACAACAGGAGTGTTTATGTTCAAGTCCCGTCCGGCCAAACTGGTGTTAGCCACCCAGCTCGCTTTAGGTCTGATAGCTACAGTCCAGGCTGAAGATGCAGCAGCTGTTAACGATGAGTCTATAGAGCGCATTGTGGTTACGGCTTCAGGTTTTGAACAAAAGCTGGTTGATGCTCCTGCCAGTATTTCCGTTATTACAGCAGAAGAGCTGCGTACCCGCCCATATACGACTTTACTGGATGCAGTACGCGATCTGGAAGGGGTCGATATTGGTGAAACCCGCGATAAAACAGGTCAGGGCACGATCAGTATGCGTGGCATGGGATCGGATTACACTTTAATCCTGGTCGACGGTAAACGTCAGAATAACCATGGTGATATTTACCCAAATAACTTTGGTGGTAACCAGTTCGGTCATATGCCACCTCTGGATACGATAGAACGTATTGAAGTGATACGTGGCCCTGCGTCTACTTTGTATGGTGCCGACGCTTTGGGTGGCGTGATCAATATCATCACCAAAAAAGTCACTAACGAGTGGGCTGGCTCAGTCAGCCATAGCCGCACAGCGCAAACAGATGACAGCTTTGGTGAAGAGATCACCACCGACTTCAACGTGATGGGCCCTTTGATCCCTGGTGTGCTTGGCATGTCGATTCGTGGTAGTGAATACAACCGTATGGCATCTACTCCGGAATATGCTGACGTAGTGTATCCAAATGGTGAAGTCCGTAGCCGTTCATTAGGTTTTGGTGCTGGCGGTAAAACCGTAGATAACGACAGCACAGTCTTAGGTGCTCGTCTGAGCTGGACTCCTGCTGAGAATCAGGCCGTCTGGTTTGATATCGACACTTCGACCCAAGAATACGATAACAGCCCTGTAATTAACGATGATGGCAGTCGTGAATACCCTGTAGGCACAGTCGACAATATAGATAGTATCTGGGCCGCAGGTAATTTCTGTAAAGGCTTTGTACCAACCTCTGGTGGCAACCAACAGCAAAAATGTACTGCTGGTGGTGGTACCTGGGCACGCCGCGCTAACCCACAAGTCGGCTACAGCCCAACTCAGGAATTTAGCCGTGATACCTGGTCATTAAGTCACGAAGGCAAATGGGATCTGGGCAACAGTTTTGTGTCTTTATCTTATGTCGACACCCAAAACCATGGCCGTACTTTACCTTTTACTTTGGCAGAACGTGCGCAGTTACTGACGATGATTGATGCCACCGGAGCTTATGCGGGCCTGAGCGTCGACGAGCGTAAAGCCATAGCTAAAGAGACGTTCCTGCCTCGTGCTCAACGTAAAATGGCCAGTAACCAATATACTCTGGATGCCAAAATGGATATGCCATTTGAACTGGCAGGCCAACACAAAGCTGTATTTGGTACGCAAGTGATCCGTGGTGAGCTGGAAGACGGTGTATTTGGTATGGAAAGCGGCACTCCTGGCGGCGTGCAGGAACACAATATGTGGTCCGTATTTGCGGAAGACACCTGGGACGCTACTCAGGCATTTGCCATCACTGCAGGTTTACGTCGTGACGACCATGAGATATTTGGCAGTGAAATGAGCCCACGTCTGTATGGTGTTTATACATTAACAGAACAGTGGACTATTAAAGGTGGCGTCAGCACAGGCTTTAAAACACCAAAAACAACTCAGTTGTATGACGGTGTCGTAGGCTTTGGTGGTCAGGGTACATCCCCTATGTTTGGTAACCCGGAGCTGGAACCGGAAACCAGCACCTCGACTGAAATTGCGGCTTACTGGGAACACCCTGACAACCACAACTTCAATGTCACCATTTTCAACAATGAATTTGACGATAAAATTGCTTCTCAGCCTTGTGGTGCTGCCACTGCACTGGTGTGCAGCAGTACAGGTGAATACGCCGATTTGGGGTATGCCACCAGTACAAAAACCGTCAATATCGACAGTGTGACTATTAAAGGTGCCGAAGTAGCAGGGCGCTGGCAGATTATCGATAACGTCGCTTTCCGTGCTAACTACACCTACACAGACAGCGAACAGAAAAGTGGAGCCAACAAAGGCCAGCCTCTGACCAACACAGCCAAACATATGGCGAACCTGACCATAGACTGGAATGCGACCGATGAGTTAAAAGTCTTCCTGACGTCAGAAATCCGCACCAAACGTTTCCGCGCCTGGGATACAGTTAAGAATGCACCGCTGAATTACAAAGCTTATGACGTGTACCACTTAGGTGCCAGCTATGCAGCCAGCGATTCAGTCACTTTTACTGCGCGGATCAACAACTTATTTGATCAGGACTTCACCACTTACGATTTAGCCTTTGTCGAGTGTGACAGCGGTACCAGTTGTATTCTGGATGCGAATGGCGCAAATGGCTATCAGGCCAGTTATGTCGACCATTTCAATAACAAAGACAAAGCCCGTAACTTATGGATGAGTGTTAACGTAAGCTTCTAAGCTTGTTGTAACGCCAGCCTTTGAACAAACCGCAGATTAATTCTGCGGTTTTTTATGTCTGTGCCAGTGCCTTGGTTGCGCTAACAATGCTACATTGTTTGAAACATGAATAGCTTTCCAATACAACTAAGGTGACAAGGATGCGACATAGTGCAGCGCTGCTTTTATTTACATCATCTCTGGCTTTGGCCAATCCATCTCCAATTCCGGCCAATCCGGTAGAGCAATTAAAACCTGAACTGAGTCAGGTTGTTGCTGCAGACGCTCAGCTGGAAATACTGGCTGAAGGTTTTCGCTGGGCTGAAGGCCCTGTGGCTGAACCTAAAACCGGAGATATTTTATTTTCCGATGTGCCTGATAATAAAGTTTGGCGCTGGAATAGCAAAGACGGTTTAACTTTGTATCTGAGCCCTTCTGGCCATACAGGTTTTATCGACGAACCTTCTATTAAAGAAGGTTCTAACGGTTTGATTTTCAACCAAAAAGGTCAGCTGGTGCTGGCGCAGCATGGCGACAGACGTTTAGCTGTATTAACCTCAGTCAGCGCAACAGGGCCACAGTATCAAAGCCTGACGACCAGCTATCAGGCAAGTTGTTTAACAGCCCAAATGATCTGGTGCAGCACAGCAATGGCAGCTACCTCTTTACTGATCCGCCTTATGGCCTCAAAGACGCGGATGACTCCAAGCAAAAGCAGCTGGCTTTTAATGGCGTGTATTGGCTCAAAGGTGGCGATGTCACGCTGGTGACTGATCAACTAACCCGACCTAATGGTTTGGCTTTATCACCGGATGAAAAGTGGTTGTATGTCGCTAACTCAGACCCACAAGCGGCGCAGTGGTGGAAATATCCTTTATCTGCAGATGGCGCTGTAGGCGAAGGTCAGCTGTTTTTTGACGCAACTGCATGGGTTAAAAGCAAACCTGGTTTACCTGATGGCTTAAAAGTATTGCCTTCAGGCCATTTGCTGGCAACAGGCCCTGGTGGTGTGTTGGTGTTTAGTGCCCAAGGCGAACATCTGGGCACTATTCAAACCGGTGTTGCTGCCGCCAATGTGGCTTTAAGTCTGGATATACAGTATTTGTACATCACGGCTTCCAACTATTTATTGCGGATTAAACTAAAAGCTGCCGTTTGAGCATCGGCTAATGTATAGAAATGTAAAGCTGCTCTATTACTGAGCAGCTTAAGGTTAAACTGCGGCCAACAGAATCCGGAGTGCAAGCCTTTGAACCCTTTATTGCTGATTGATGATGACCAGGAACTCACCTCGATGTTAAGTACTTACTTACAGCGCGAGGGTTTTGTCGTGCAGGTAGCCAATAACAGTCAGCTCGGTTTGCGACAGGCCATTTCTGGTCAGTATGAACTCCTGGTGCTGGATGTGATGATGCCAGGCTTAGATGGCATATCGCTGCTGCGCCAAATACGTCAGCATTCCACAGTACCTGTCATTATGTTAACCGCCAAAGGAGATGACATAGACAAAGTGCTGGGCCTGGAATTGGGGGCAGATGATTATGTCGCTAAACCTTGCTTACCCCGCGAATTAGTGGCGCGAATTCGGGCTATTTTACGCCGCGTGCAACAACAGCAGGACGAACCTACCGAAGTAAAAGTCGGGCCTTTAACGCTGGAACCCGGTTCACGTAAGGCCTGGGTCCACGGTCAGCCAATTCAGTTAACTGGTGCTGAGTTTAGTGTGCTCTGGGTGTTGGCTTGTCAGGCGGGGCGATTAGTCAGCAAAGCTGAGTTATCGTTGCAGGCTTTAGGTAAAACCCTAACCCAATACGACCGCAGTCTGGACGTACATATCAGTAATATCCGGCAAAAACTCGGTAAAAGGCAAGATGAGCAAGCCTGGATTGAAGCTGTGCGTGGCAAAGGTTACCAACTGATACACAGATACTAATCATGGGGCAGGTATTCTGGAAGTTCTTAGTCGCTTTTTGGGCTGCGTTGATCCTGGCTGGCACTTTAGTCTGGACCGTCAATGAAGTGAGTCGTGCGGCAGACGATGAGCCCAGGCCTGTCTGGATAGGGCCACAACTGCGTCTGGTGTTAGGTTCAGCTCAACTGATGGTAGACTCAGGCGGCATTCAATTGCTCGGCGATGTATTACAGCGCTGGGAAGACGACCCTATGTCCCGCGACAAAATTCTGCTGCTCAATGACAAGGGTAAAGATTATCTACAGCGTGAGGTGCCGCCAAACTGGGCCGAATTACTCAAAGAGCAACCTGACTACAAAGTAGAGGATAAATCCGGGCAAAGCTGGTTTTTATTCGCTGTGCCGCGCCATGAGTTTTTATTGGATTGGTTACGTAGCGGCAGAGGCATGTTGGCCAATAAGCCTGCTGCGCCTCCTCTTTCTGAATCACCTGACTTTGATGACAAAGGCCCGCCTCCTCCAATGCATGGTATGGCGGGGAAAACTGCTATGCCTATGCCTCCAGTCTGGTTTCATCCGGCATTTTTACTGGCTGCTATTTTGCTCACCAGCTTATTTGTCAGTTTATGGTTGGCCTGGTACTTTGCATCGCCAGTGCGACAATTAAAACGAGCTTTAGAGTCATTGGCCTCTGACCGATGGCTGACACAACTGGGTCCTAAAGTCACAGGGCGGCATGATGAATTTGGCGCTGTGGCCCGCAGTTTTAACGACATGGCCAAAAGTGTCGAGCAAGCGATCAGTGGTCAGCGCCGTTTATTACATGATGTCTCTCACGAATTCCGCTCACCTTTAGCCCGCTTACAAATTTTAGTTGGGCTGGCGCGGCAAACCCCTTCGGAAAGCGCTATGGTACTGGATAAAGTTGAAGCCGAAACCCAGAAACTCAACGCCTTAGTCGAAGAAATTCTGACCTACTCACGACTGGAAAGTGGTGCCGCTGCAGTAAAGTTACAGCAAGTCGATCTGTTGGAGTTACTGGAATCCGTGGCTGAAGATGGCCGGCTTGAGGCCTTGTCGCAGCAAAAACAACTACGGGTGAAAGCGGAAACTGCCAGACAGATACAGGCCGACCCGGATTTATTGTACCGGGCGCTGGAAAACCTGATCCGCAATGCCATCAAATTTACCCCGCCCAATACAGAAGTGACAGTGGAGCTGATACAGCTAGAACAGCTGGTGCAGATCCGCATTTCTGATCAGGGAACTGGTGTGGCACACGATGATTTAGCCAAGCTTTTTACGCCTTTTTTCCGCGCTCAAAGCAAAAAAGACGGGGTAGGTTTAGGCTTAAGTATTGCCAAAAGAGCAGTGGAAAGTTGTGGTGGAGAGTTAAAGCTGCATAACCTCTATGCAGCTTCGGGTATTGTCTGTGGTTTTCAGGCGGTGATTAGTTTACCGCTTGACTGATCTCATGTTCATCAAGGTATTGTCACTGTCAGGGTAAAGGTTTCTCCATTTGGAACTCGTAACGTGATAGTCGCAGCATCTTCTGAGATACCACCTGTTACTGTAATCGGCAGACTGCATTGACCAAATCTGTTTGTTCTTCTCTCTGAGCTACCGTTGCAGTTACCTACACTTACTGCCAAGCCCCCATCATTTTCTATGATTGTCACAGTTGAATCAAAGCTTGTATAAGGCAGAGGTACTGAGCCTGCATCTTGCAGTCGCAGATTTAAAGTTGTGCTGCCGCTAATACTGTTGCTACCCGAGTCACTGATTATGCTTGCAGGCCTGATAGAACTGAAACACATCTGATTATCTATAGTGGTTGCACTGTTACCGCTGGTTTCTGCAACAACCCAAACCTGTGCAGAGCCGACAGGCTCGAAACGTCGTTCAAGTGATGTATCTACGCAACCAGCATGTATACTGTTCACGTTTGCGGGGTAAGTCAGATAAAAGCTGGCGGCTCCATCCCTGACCACAGTCTGACCGCTGACTGGTTCTGCTTTAGCAGGGTCTACGCCTGAAACCTGAGCACCTAATAGCGATGCACCCACTATGTATTCAAGTCCGGTGGCTGAGTTTTGAAAGGCTTTATTCACTGGCAGCACCGAGCTTTGAGTGGGTGACGTAGCAACAAAGCGACTTTTATCGGCAGCCAGAGCATCAAGTATCAGTACCCGATCCTGAGCTTCAATAAAACGAGAAGCATTGTTCCGGGTAATATTTGCACTTTGAAACAATGCGTTGCTTAAATCAGTCAGCAAGGTAGCCCCTACAGTTGTTGAAGCATTACCATCAACCACTGTACTTCCAAAACCATAATTAATCTGTGGTGCCCGGTTTGATAGCAGCACGCTATCAATGACGCCTAAATTAATCACAGTACCATCAGCGACTGGATTGCCATAACGATCGGTCACCAATAATCCACCTTGTCTTCTATAGGTGCCATTTCCCATATTCTGAATAGCAGCTTCGACAGGGTAGCTAAATACAATTGAATGGACAGGGCCTGAGGCGATACTCAGCGTTGAACTGGTTGCCTGAATGGTTGGATTATAGTCTTTACCGCTGTTGTCTAAGGCTTCTGCTTTTAGTTCAATAACTCCAGGCAATTGGCCTGAGCTTAAGGTTAAGGTTGCAACACCGTTATTGGTCGCCACCTCTACGCTTTTGTTATGCTGAATCAACTGCCCTGAGGCCTGAGTACCAAAGAGTAATTCACCACCATTAGGCTGAGTCACAAAACTCACCCGCACATTGTTTATGCCAGCAGGAGCATCCTGCGCAGCACCGCCTGTAGAGGTCAGTAAACGCACCGTAATAGTACTGCTTTCCGTTTGGCCTACACCAGCAACATAAATAGCGCGCTCACTGGCTGTAATACTGATGCTGGCAGGTACAGGCCGTTCTGGTTCTGGCGCAGTTCCGGTAATAGTTATTGTTGAAGTAGCTGCACGCCATTGACATAAATAGTCACAGTTGCAGTGCCTGAGCTTTGGCCGGGAAATAAACGCACCGCAGCCACGCCATTGCCTGGGTCATTGGAGCCGCCACGGCCCGTTTCAGCTGTTGTGCGGGTTATAACTTCTGTTGCACTAAAGCTGCCTAAGTCGGTACTGAACTGGACTGTAGCATTGCGTAACAGCTCGCCGTTCGCGTCTCTGACCGTAGCGGAAATGGTGCTGAAACGTTCAGGAAAACCTATATCCAGACTGGCCGTGCTGGCACTGACAGCAACAGCAGTGGCATCTTCAGTTTTATCTGAACCCCCACAGGCGGTTAAAAATAGCAGAGAAAAAATAACATACAGACCAGACAAAACACGTGGCAACACTGTCATACACTATCCTTGTAACCAGATCGTTAGCTTATGTAAAATTTGCAAATTTATTGAATTCTAAAGAGGTAGGAGCCTTTTGTATAGGCTCTGCCAGAGCATCACGGTATTCGCTTGTGCTTTATAGCCGAACAGCGCATGCTGAGGTTTCATTTCTCCGGAAGTCAGATAGTTATGTTAATTACTTTTAAATCTGTAGCCGCAGCGCCAGTGCCAATGTTTGGTCATGTTGCTTTGCAACTGTTAGAGTTGATGGGCCGTTTGCCTAAAGCGCCAGGCGCTTTATTTGCGGAAGACGTAGCCGAAGCTTTAGCTGTGTTGCAACAAGGTTTAACCGAATTGGAAGCCCGTGAGCAGGCAGAACTGCCTGAGCATTCTGCAGACAAAGATCAGGACAAACCCAATGCGATTCCGCTTAAACACCGCGCCGTGCCGTTAATTGCATTAATGCAGGCGGCTATACGTGAGCAAAAAGGCGTGAGTTGGGAGTAACCCTTTCCTCGTCGGGCCAAAACCTTTAGTACTTGAACGCTGAGGCAGGGATAGGTTATCGCCTTATGCTCTAAAACCCTTGGTTCTTGAAGCTGCAGCTTTGTTGACTGCGGCCGTGAGCCTAGCTGCAACTGCAATTACTTTGGGCTGGTGTAGGGATTTTGTGGTTTAGCCCGCCACTGCGGCCGGGTCCATCCAGAAAAACTCCCAGATATGGCCATCTAAATCCAACACTGAGCGGCCATACATAAAACCTAAATCCTGTTTTGCATTGATGTCGGCGGTACCACCGGCTTTATCCGCCGCAGCACAGACCTGATCCACTGCTTCTTTATCATCACAACTCAACGCCAGCATCACTTCGCTGCTGCCTGAATCTGGTATTGGTCTTTGAGTAAAACTCTGCCATTTGGCGTGCGTGAGTAACATAACAAAAATATGCTCGCTCCAGACCATACAAGCTGCGGTGTTATCGCTGAACTGCATATTCTGGCTAAAACCCAGCGCCTGATAAAATTCGATTGCAGCAGTTAAGTTGCTGCAGGGTAAATTGACAAAAAGCATTTTGGCCATAAGCCCTCCTGTTGCTGTGTAATGGATTTATGATTCACACAGCTTAGTCGGACCGGGGGGATGAGTATCGACAACACCACGAAATTTCTTTTTTAAGCCCGCTTGTCTCTACTCAGGCCGCTGAGTTTTTTCGTGTCGATTGAATTGTGGGTAGTAAGGAAAAATCAGGCTAAAGCAGGTACCTTTACCGAGCTCTGATTCAAAGTCGATACTGCCTTGCATCATCTCCACCAGTGTTTTACTAATATTTAAACCTAAGCCTGATCCCTGATTGCTGCGACTGTCTGAGCTGTCGGCCTGAGCGAATTTCTGAAAAATCTTGCTTCTGAAGGATTCGGCTATGCCTGCACCCTGATCTGTCACCTGGATCACCAACTGCTGTTGTGTTAACTGATAACTTAAAGTGACGACCGAATGAATGGGCGAAAATTTAATGGCATTAGAGATTAAATTCGACAGAATTTGCAGCAAGCGGAATTTGTCCTGATACAAATAAACAGGCTTGGTATCTGATGGCACAACTAAATCCAGTCGTACTAAATATTTATCAGCATAAGCCTGATTTTGCTCTTTGGCTTCCTGCAATAAAGCCAGCACTTCAACCTCTGAAGGCTGCAGCTTTAACTGGCCAAATTCCAGCTTTTCTATATCCAGAATATCGTTGACCAGACGGGCCAAACGGTCGGTATTCGTTTTGGCTATTTGCACCAGTTGCTGCGCTTGTGGGGGTAATTCGCCCACTACACCTCCAGCTAATAAGCCTAAAGAGCCATTTATAGAGGTCAACGGAGTACGCAGTTCGTGACTGACTGTAGAGATAAACTCGCTTTTCATCCGGTCAATTTTTTTGCGTTCACGCAGGTCATGTAGCATCAGGGTGTATAAATGTTTATCTGCAACATCAACCCGGCTTAACCCCATTTCCAGCGGTATTTGCTGACCATCTTCGCTCAGCCCCGTGATCTCCACTGTGTGGCCTACCCACAAGTTCAACTGGTCGATAGTTAAGGGTTGTAGTAGCTGGTGATTTTTATGTTCGGGTAAATACGCCAGTAACTTGCTGACGGGCTGACGCAACAACGCAGGCATTGTGTAGCCAAACAACAAGGAGGTTTCTTTATTAACACGCTCTATGATGCCCTGCTGATCCACTATGATGATGGACTCTACTGCGTTATCAAGAATCGAACTTAACTCTTTAGTACGCTGTGCTATTAAGTGCTCAATACGGGCTGAGCGGCCGGTCAGAACCAACAGAAATATGCCTAATAAACTGCACAACACCAATCCACCACTCAGCACATACCAGCTTTGATGGCCAGAACTTGCAGCCAGTATTTTGGGGCCTGGGACCAGCTGTAACTCCATGGTCCGGCCGGCATAAGACCAGAAATTAACCCAGTTCAGCCAACTGGCACCTGATGAAGCTACTGGTGTCCCGTAGTAAAAATCTCCCGTTCCTAAATCTTTAATCTGTAACTGGAATTCTGAATTGTCATACTGGCTTAAGCTAGTTTGTATCAGCACCTTTGTCGAAAAAATACCACAGACAAAACCACGTAGTTGTTGTCTGCGCTCGGCCAGAGTTTTAGGCTCTGTACCATGTTGATACACAGGAATGAAAAACAGCACTGCATCATCCCCATTCACCAGCTTGACCGGGGCTGTCATACTGATATCACCCAGATCTCTGGCGTAGTCCATGGCCTCTTTGCGTTTAGCTTCAGCGCTTAAATCCAGGCCAATTAAATGGCGGTCGCCCGCTGCTGATGCCATATAGCGGATAATACTGTAGTTGGGTCTGAGCGCGGCAGGTCTTACTCCGGGCGTGGCATATTCCAGAAAAGGGAACTCAGATTCAAGTTCAAGCCGCCTGGCATGGCTGACTTGTTCGACCCAATCAAAATACAAGACACCAGACTCCTGCCAAGGATAATTACGCAGAAACTGCTGAAACATTGCCTCTGTAATTTCAGGTTGTGTTGCAAATAAACGCTCGAGCGACTGCATTTTTTGCAGAACTTTGCTGACCCGGAACTGAAGGGTGGCATTGATTTGGTCTGCCTGGTCAAAAAAACGTTGCTGCTGAGAGTCCTGATATTGAAAACGGGCGCGAATAGACAATGCGATTACCAAAATAGCACACACCAGCAAAGGCAAACCAACGGTCAGCCAGCGCGACCGCCATAAAGCCCTGGGTCTGGCAAACAACATAAAAGTTAAAGGCAGAAAGATCATCACGCCCAACATGTCACCTATCCACCAGGTCAGCCAATTCTGTTGGATATTGTCGACACTGAGTAAATTACCCTGCAGTAAAACCGCAGTAGATAAACCTGAGCTGACCAGGCAAGCAACAGGGCCTGCCAGAATAAATAAACCAATGATGCTGCGTTCGTGGGTCAGTGCGGTGTGAAAGTCAGCAAAACGTCGAACAGACCAGACGGCTACAGCGACAGTGAGCACAGTGATAGCCGCCATGCTAAAACAGTGCCTTAGTTGCTCCTGCCATAAGCTGCTGTCCGGCCAATCGCCGATGCTGAACACTAATACAAAAGAGCCAATGAAAGCGCCAAACAGCATGGAGTACCCCCACAGCAGAGTGGCTGCGATGGCAATACCAATAGAAGGAAACACTGCGGTGGCCAGACCCGGAGCTATGGCCTGTATCAAGGCAAGATATCCAAACGAAAAGTAACCAACAGCCAGCAAGAGGCTACGGATTAAGGCGGTACTGAAGGCTGAAAGAGAGATCAAAACTGACAATTCACCTGACTTGACTCCGGTCTGTACCGGCAAAGTTCTAGCTTACTCCGTGCCCATAAGAAAACAAATGCTCCGGTCTTTGCTTTTTGGTAAAAATTACGGTTAAATTAACTGTGTTTTCATACAGTGATTTGCCAATGAGATTGTATATTGCCGAAAAGCCCAGTATGGCCCGAGCTATCGCCGACGCCTTTGGCTCACATCAAAAACAGCAGGGGTATCTGCAGTTAGCCAATGGCGATAAAGTCAGCTGGTGTCTCGGCCATTTGTTGGAGCAGGCCGAACCTGAAGCCTATGATCCAAGCTTTAAAAGCTGGCGACTGGAGCATTTACCTATAGTGCCAGACCAATGGAAGCTGGTGGCCAAAACACAAAGCAAAGCCCAACTGAAAATTCTGACTCAACTGATTAAAGAGGCGACTGAACTGGTGCATGCTGGCGATCCGGACAGGGAGGGCCAGTTGCTGGTGGATGAGGTGCTGCAACACAGTAAAATCAGTCAAACTAAACTGAAGCAAACCAAAAGGTTGTTGCTGAACGATTTAACTCCTGCCGCTGTGCGTCTGGCCTTACAGCAGTTAAAGCAGAATTCTGAGTTTGCGCCTTTGTCGCAAAGTGCTCTGGCGCGAAGTCGGGCAGATTGGCTGTATGGTATTAACTTAACCCGGGCTTATACCTTACATGGCCAGAGGCAAGGTTATCAGGGCGTGTTATCTGTAGGGCGCGTGCAAACTCCGGTTCTGGGCTTAGTAGTGCAGCGTGATTTGCAGATCGAGAACTTCGTCAGTCGTGATTTTTATCAGGTCAAAGCGCATTTAACCGGAGCCGACTGGCCTTTTACTGCCATCTGGCAACCCAGTGAGGCTTGTGCGCCTTATCAGGATGAAGAAGGCCGGATATTGAGTCGCGAACTGGCAGAACTGGTGCAACGTAAAACCAGCCATCAAGTCGCTGTAGTAGAGCACGTGCAACAACTGCCGAAAAAACAGTATGCGCCTTTACCTTTTAGCTTGTCAGCTTTACAAATTGAAGCCGCAAAACTTTATGGCATGACAGCACAGCAAGTGCTGGATACCTGTCAGCAATTGTATGAACGCCATCAATTGATTACTTACCCTCGTTCGGATTGCCGGCATTTACCAGAGCAGCAATTTAGCCAATCTGCTGCTGTTTGTCGCGCTGTAGTGGCCAATAGCCCACAACTTGCAGAGATGCAACTGCAAGCGAATCTGAGTCTTCGTAGCAAAGCCTGGGATGACAGCAAAATTACCGCTCACCACGCTATTATTCCAACCGACAAGGCATTGAAATCAGCCAGCCTGAATAGCAGTGAAGCCAAGCTCTACTGGCTGATCGCCCGCCAGTTTTTATGGCAGTTTTTCCCACCCTTTTGTTATCTGGAGCAGCAGGCGCTGCTGAAAATTGCCGGAGGTTTATTTAAAGCTCAGGCTCGTTTGGTGCAGTCTTTGGGCTGGAAAGCTTTTTATAAGGCCAGTCAGAAAGAGGAGCAAGACGAGGATACTGATGAGCAACAAAGTTTGCCGCCTTTAACCCAAGGTCAAGAGTTACAGTCAGGCCAGTCGGAGTTAATGTCGAAACAAACCCAGCCGCCGGCTTATTTCACTGATGCGACTTTATTGGCGGCCATGACAGGGATCAGCCGTTTTGTCACTGACCCGGAATTAAAACGTATCTTAAAAGAAACCGCAGGTTTAGGCACTGAAGCGACCCGGGCTGGTATTCTGGAGCTGTTATTTAAGCGCGGTTATTTGCAGCGTCAGGGTAAACAAATTCGGGCCAGCCAGCTCGGGCGTGTTTTTATTCAAAGCTTGCCACAACGTATCACAGCACCGGATTTAACGGCGTTATGGGAAGCTCAGCTGGAGCAAATTTGTCATCAGCAACAAGACTATCCAGAGTTTATGGCGCAGTTGCAGCCAGAAATTATCAACCTAGTGCAACAGGCCCGGGTGTCCGCTGATATCGCCAAAACGGCCCCTCAACAAAAACATGCGTATAAGAAGAAAAGACGCTTTGCGGCAGCGGGAGCAACAAGCAAAAAGGTTAATAAAGTTACTTAGTTCGTTACCAATTGTAATGCAGCTGGATTGAGTTCCGGTTCTTCGATTAAAGTCTGGTCACTTTAAAATCAGAGAGCCATACCATGTTGAAAAAATCTGTACTTGCGGCGACTTTTACCGCTGCTTTAGCGGTCAGCCATAACGCCGCCGCTACTATTGTTTTGGTAGAAACCAATATGGGTGATTTTGAAATCAACCTGTTTGACCAAACCACCCCAAAAACTGTGACTAACTTCCTGACTTATGTCAGAGATGGTGCGTATAACAACTCTGTCATTCACCGATCATTAAAAGACTTTGTGATTCAAGGCGGCGGCAAGCGCTACAGCGGCAATAACTCTGCACCTTTTACCGATATTCCGGCACGTGGCCCGGTTGATAATGAACCCAAATTATCGAATGTACGTGGCACTGTGGCTATGGCAAAAATAAACAACAGTCCGAACAGCGCTACTACGAATTGGTATGTGAATATCAAAGATAACTCTGCAAACCTGGACAAAGACAATGGTGGTTATACGGTGTTTGGGGTAGTGACAGGAACAGGCATGTCTATTGTTGACAGTATCAATACTCTGTATGTACCAGGAGGCGCTTTTAGAGAAGCCCCGCTGCGTAATTACAGCCTGACGGATTGGACGAATAAGGTACCGGTAACAGCCAGTAATCTGGTAACTATTGAACGTATGACCATTATCGATGACAGCCCAACTACAGCGGCCAACCTGAATCCCAAGCCAAATACGCTGATAGGTCAGGTGACTGACAGTGGTTCAAGCAGTGGTTCAATGGGTCCTGCTTTATTACTGGTTTTGGCTGGTTTCGCCTTCTGGCGTCGTCCTAAGGTTTAACCCCTTCGTACTTGAAGTTGCAGCTCAGTTGACTGCGTGCTCTGGCTGCAACATCCATTACCTTGGGTAAAAACTATTTGGTTAATACACGCAGGTGAGCCACTAACAACTCACCAGCCTGCTGAATATGCTGCTGTAGTAAAGCTATGGCAGCCTCCAGTTGCTGAGCTCTTAATAACTCCAGCAGTTGCCAGTGTTCCTGATGGCTGGTATCTGCGTAATTCATGCTGATTTCCTGGAAACCTAAATAACGTTCCACTTGCTGGTGCAGGCTGTGCAGTAAACGCAGTAAATGTGGTGACTGGCTGGCCTGATACAACATCAGGTGAAACTGCCAATTAAGTGCGCCTCTGTCCGCTGCAGATAAATGCTGATCCTGCTCAATTCTTTGCAATAAATCTTCAGCCTGGCCTAGCAGGCTAAAACTGAGCTGGGGAAAAGCACGGCGTAGTGCCATAGGCTCCAGTTGCAAGCGGATTTGGTATAACTCTTCAGCTTCCGCTGCTGTCAAAGGCGGCACCATTAAACTGGCTTTACCTGCCATCACCACTAAAGCTTCAGCTTTAAGTTGCTGTAATGCATCCCGCACCGGAATACGACTGACCTGGTAATGCTCTGATAACTTTTGCTGATTCAGCACCGCACCCGCAGGCCAGATACCCTGACGAATATCCTGCTTTAACTGCTGATATAAACTGGCTTTGGTCATCTCAGGCCGCCTGCTTTTTTGGGAGTTTAAGTGCCAGTACACAGAGTAACCCAGCCACTAAACCCCAAAAGGCTGAAGCTATACCAAAAAAACTGACGCCTGAGACTGTCACCAGTAAGGTGATTACCGCTGCTTCTCTGTCGGGCCCTGCTTGTGTGGTCAAGGCTAAATTCGTGCCTATAGTGCCAAGCAAAGCCAGGCCAGCTAAAGCTGTGACTAAAGTGGTGGGAAAGGCAGCAAATAAAGCCACAACAGCAGCGCCTGCCAAGCCTGTTAGCAAATAAAAAATACCGGCAGCCACACCTGCGCTGTATCTTTTTGCTGGATCGGCATGGGCTTCAGGGCTGGCACAAATAGCGGCAGTAATAGCGGCTAAGTTAATAGAGAATGCCCCTAGTGGCGCCAGCACTATAGTAGTAAAAGCGCTGGTATTGATCAGGGGTGATACCGGCAGGTTGTACCCGCTGCTTTTAAACACCGCTAAACCCGGAATATTTTGCGAAGTTAAAGTGACAATAAAAAGTGGTAAGCCCACGCCAATTAATGCACTGATGGACCACTCTGGCCAAATCCAGACTGGTGCTGGCCAGTCAAAATGCACCTGCGCCAGGCTCAATTGGTCTTGCAGACTGGCATAAAGCACCGCCACCAGCAACACCAGTGGAATAGCGTAACGGGGCTGATACTGTTTGCTGATCAGGTAAGTGACACACATCAAACCCACCAGCCACAAGTCTTGCTGCAAAGAGGTAAATATCGACAAACCAAAATTAAATAAAATACCAGCCAGCATGGCGGAGGCAATTTGTAGCGGAATTTTATCGCTGAGTTTTTCAAACCAACCTGTCAGGCCCAGCACTAAACTTAAAGCTGCAGCGAAGATAAATACACCTACGGCCTCGGCTAAGCTCAGGCCTTGCAAGCTACTGACTAAAAGTGCGGCTCCGGGCGTGGACCAGGCGGTTAAGACTGGGGCTTTAAAATACAGAGACAAACCAATGCAAGTCAGGCCCATACCCAAACCTAAGGCCAAAATCCAGGAGGCCATCACGGCCTGATCGGCGCCAGCCGCAGCGGCCGCCTGAAATACAATAGCCACTGAACTGGCAAAGCCCACCAAGACAGCCACAAAACCAGCAGCTATGGCCGATACGCTAAAGTCGCGCCACATCGAAGTTCACCTGATACATAATTTTTGAATACATTAATTTAATTTGTATACAAAATCCAGTTGCTAACCCTGGTTTGTTAGCCGCAATTGTCTTTTTTTTCTCTACAGCTTGAACAAGCGGGGGAATTAGCTTAAGAAAGGAACCAGAGACAGCCAGATCTATGGAGTATGAATGGGCGCTAAAACTGTATTGCTGGTTGAGGATGATGAGCTGATTGGCAAATTGTTAGTTTTTATTCTGCAACGTGATGGTTATCAGGTGGAATGGCTGAAAGATGGTCAGCAGGCGCAGGAGTTGGTGTTATCCGGTCGCGATTTTAGTGCTGTGGTACTGGATTTAATGCTGCCATTTTTTGATGGCTTATTTTTGCTGGAGTTAATTCGCAATCAGGCAGCCATGGCTAGTGTTCCAGTGCTGATTCTGACGTCTAAAATGGGCGAAGACGATATAGCGCTAGCCTGAAAAAAGGTGCAGATGATTATTTAGTGAAGCCCTTTCAGCCGCCTGAGCTCAGTGCCCGTTTACGTCGTCTGATAGGGAAACAAGGATGATGAAAAGCTTAGTTTTAGGGCTGGTTACTCTAGCGCCTGTGTTTTGTGCGGCGACTGATAGTTATCAACTGGAAACCGGTGCTGGGTATGAACAGTTGTCGAATAGTTTTGCCGATGGCTCGTTTTATTATGCCGGATTACGCCATGCGACCACAGATTATGGCTGGGGAGCCCGCTGGCAGCGCAGTAAGCGTTTTGACTTAAAGGATCAGGAATGGCTGACGGATGGCTACTATAAAATCAGTGATAATCTGACCTGGTTGGGGCAAGCCGGTTACAGTCCGCAAAACAGAGTACGGCCTGAATTATCTATCGGTAATCAATTGGCCTGGCAATGGACTAAAGGTTGGGTGGTGACACCCGGAGTGTCGGTTGCCAATGATGACCAGCAGGACAGTCGCAGCTATAGCCTGATGAACGAACATTATCGGGGTTCATGGCGCTATGCCTATACCTTGTATCACTCCAGACCTGAAGACACAGGCTCAGCCAATACCCATCTCATTCAAGCCAGCTATTACTTTAACGATACGGATTCACTGACTGCTTTGCTGGTCAAAGGTAAAGAACTGGAACGTTTGCCAAACCGTGTATTGGTGATGGATGTCACTCGTATTGGCTTATTTGGTCAATTTTCTTTTACGACCGACTGGAGCTTGTTATACAACCTGAGCTGGTCTGAACAAGATGTGTTATACGAAAAAACCGAGGTGGGCTTAGGTGTCCGATACACACTCTGATGTGATAGTACAGTTGGTGTGGTACAGCAGCGCTGTGTTGTTACTGATGACACTGGCGCTGTTACTGTTGACGCTTTTTATGCATTACGAAAGGCGGCAGCGCGAAAAAAGCCGCCTGCAGGCCACTGAACAGTGGACTCCAATTCTGTTTTCCTGGATTTATTCACCGGAAGAAAATACGGGGCCTTTACCCCAGCTCAATGCGGAAGGTTTTGGTTTTGTGGTGCAATTATGGTTGCAGCTTGAACAAACGGTCCGCGGCAGTGCATCCAGTCGTTTGGCCGAACTGGCTCAGCGCTTACATCTGATCCCGGTAATGAAACAGTGGCTGCATGGTTACAGTACAGATAAAAAACTAACCGCCATTATGGCGCTTGGCATAGTGCAGGAGAAATCGGCTTTTGCTGAGCTGCTGCCTCATGTACTGGATAAACGAACGATTTTTTCTTTGGTGGCAGCCCGGGCTTTGTTGTCGATAGATGCCAAACTGGGTTTACCTGTCATTTTAAGTCAAATTTACCGGGACGATTGGTCTGTTAGCCGGGTCGCTGGTTTGTTGGTGCGTTTGCCTCACGACCTTATAGTCCGGTCTATTACAGAATGTGCCGAAAAAGCCACAGCCAAAGAGCTAAGGCGTTTAATTAAGCTGATGTATATTTTATCGCCCATCGACAGTCAGCCTTTGATCCAGCACGCTTTAGTGCATTACCCGGATGAAATGGAACTCTTGACCACAGCTTTTGCCTGCGCAGTATCTCCCGACTTATTGCCGTTGTTACGCCAGCAGGTTACTAACCCGCAATGGGAAGTTCGGGTACAGCTCGCTAAGGCATTAGCGCGGTTAGGCGATAGTTCTGATGCGCCTTTATTAGTAAAAATGCTGTCAGACCCTAACTGGTGGGTACGTTATCGTTCAGCACAAAGCCTGATTTCATTACCAGGCATTGACGATGCTCAGCTGCAACTCTGGCAACAACAACTGACAGACCCTTTTGCGCTGGCGATTTTGTTGCAAGTGAAAGAAGAACAACAACGTCAGCAACAAGGGAGAACCTGATGGCATATGACTGGTTACAGCAGTTCACAGAGCTGACGCATCAGTGGATACAACAACTGGATTTAGCGCCATGGCTGGTGCCTTTGCAATGGCTATTGGTGGGTTATTTTGTCTGTTTGTCAGTTGGTTATCTGACACTGAATTTAGTGGCTTTACTGGTGATGCGTAGCCATATTCAATCCGCTCGTACCGAATTGTTACCTGCCAGCTATGCCAGCTTTTTAACTCCCATTTCTGTGCTGGTGCCTGCCTACAATGAGCAGGAAACCATTGCCAGTTCAGTGTTGTCCTTATTACAACTGACTTATCCTGAGTACGAAGTGATCGTGATCAACGACGGCTCAAAAGATGACACCCTGCAGGTACTGAAAGACAGTTTTGCTTTGACTTTATCATCAGCCACTTGCCCTATTCGTTTACCTTGCCAACAAATTCGCGGTATTTATCAGTCCAGCCGTTACCCGAATTTAAAAGTAATAGACAAAGCCAATGGCGGTAAAGCCGATGCTTTAAATGCTGGCGTGAATTTATCGCGTTTTCCACTGTTTTGTGGTGTGGATGCCGACTCTATTTTGCAACGCGACAGTTTGCTACGCATTATCCGGCCTTTTCTGGAGGATCCGGACGCCATAGCCGCGGGAGGTACAGTACGTATCGCCAATGGCTGCCAGGTCAAAGATGGTTTGTTACTCAAAGCTGCCTTACCGAATAAACTATTGCCGCAATTGCAAATAGTAGAGTATCTGCGCGGTTTCTTGTTTGGACGGTTAGGCTGGTCGTCTTTAAATGCCTTATTAATCATCAGTGGTGCTTTTGGTTTGTTTAAAAAAGATCTGGTGATTGAAGTGGGTGGTTACCGGCATAAAACCATAGGCGAAGATATGGAGCTGGTAGTGCGGATGCATAAACATATGCGACTGCATAAACGAAAGTACCGCATTTATTTTATTCCTGACCCTGTCTGCTGGACTGAAGCACCGGAAGATTTAGCTACACTTGCGCAGCAGCGCGTGCGTTGGCAACGAGGTTTACTGGAAAGCTTAAGCGCTAATATGTCGTTATTATTCCATCCTAAATCCGGAGCTGTTGGCTGGCTGGCTTTTCCTTTTGCTTTGTTATTTGAGGCTCTGGGTCCGGCGCTGGAAGTCATGGGTTATTTATTTATGTTATTTACCTGGCTTGCCGGTTGGTTAGACCCGGCCGCTTTATTGGCCTTTTTAGTAGTGACCATAGGTTTTGGCATATTGATTTCTGTCGTGGCGCTGGTGTTGGAAGAAATGTCGTATCCGGTCTATCCGGGCGGGCGCAGCATCATGCGGTTGTTTTTCATGGCGGTGCTGGAAAATTTTGGCTATCGCCAACTGAATTCCTGGTGGCGGTTAAAAGGCTTGTGGCTTTGGGCGCGCAACAGCAAAAGCAGCTGGGGTACAATGAAACGTTCGGGCAAATGGCAAAACAGCAAATAAATCATGCAGGTGTAAACTGCTGCACCGATGTTGTGTGTTGTTGAAAACGCGCTAAGCAGTCTCTACAAATACAGCTGTTTTGATCCGGCGCCTGAGCCAAGAGCTCCGCCGGAAATTGCTGCGCCATACACCAACACTGGTTTTGTTCCGCAGTGCCAGCTTTGCATAAATTGTTTTGCTGGCATAAAGGGCATAATTGCTCTGACATAAAAACCTCGGTCTGGACAGTCTTTTACTATACCTCAGCAAGCCGATTCCGGCTGAAATCATTAAGTGTTCAGTGCTGATTTTTGGTATGCTCTTGGCCATTAAATTTCGCTGAGGAAGTGCAACGCATGAGCCAGATAGGAACCCCAGGCGCGGCCAACGCCACTAAAGTACTGCTATTGGGCAGCGGTGAGCTGGGCAAAGAAGTATGTATAGAACTCAAACGTCTTGGCTGCGAAGTGATAGCGGTTGACCGCTACGCCAATGCGCCTGCCATGCAGGTGGCGGACCGTTGTTACGTCATCTCCATGCTGGACGGCGCGGCTTTGCGTCAAATCGTGATCAAAGAAAAACCTGCTTTGATAGTGCCAGAGCTGGAAGCCATAGCCACCAGCACGCTGGTAGAGCTGGAGCTGCAGGGTTTTACCGTGATCCCAAGCGCTAAAGCTGCCAACTTAACCATGAACCGCGAAGGCATCCGCCGTTTAGCGGCAGAAGAGTTACAACTTCCTACTTCGCCTTTCCGTTTTGCCGATGACAAAGCCAGCTATTTAGCCGCTGTGGCGCATATTGGTTACCCTTGTGTGGTGAAACCTATTATGTCGTCCTCCGGCAAAGGCCAGTCTGTGCTGAAATCCGACGCCGATTTAGAAGCCGCCTGGGCTTATGCTCAGGAAGGTGGTCGAGCTGGTAAAGGCCGGGTGATAGTCGAAGGTTTTATCGACTTCGATTACGAAATCACTTTATTAACAGTGCGCTCTGTGTGCGGCACTCAGTACTGCGAACCAGTCGGTCATAGGCAGGAAAAAGGCGATTACCGCGAATCATGGCAGCCTCAGGCCATGTCAGCTGCAGCTTTAGAAAAAGCCCAGCATTACGCAGCTAAAGTAACTGAAGCTTTGGGTGGTTTTGGATTATTTGGCGTCGAGCTTTTTGTCAAAGGCGACGAAGTCTGGTTTAGTGAAGTATCACCCCGGCCACACGACACCGGCATGGTGACCATGATTTCACAAAACTACTCTGAATTTGCTTTGCATGCCCGCGCCATTTTAGGTTTGCCTATTCCGCTCATTCGCCAATACGGCCCGGCCGCTTCAGCTGTCTTACTGGTACCGGGTAACTCGCAGCACATCAGTTATGGCAACTTAGCTCAGGCGTTAATGCAACCCGACACCGACCTGAGACTCTTTGGTAAACCCGAAGTGCAAGGTGAACGCCGTATGGGGGTGGCCTTGGCTTTAGGCGACAATGTCGAACAGGCCAAACAAAAAGCACTGGATGTCATAGCCAAAATTAAAGTGGAGCTGCTGTAGGCTTTTTAACCTGCCAATTTATTTTTGAATGTAAAAACAAGGGCCTGCAGGCCCTTTTTACGTTTGTGGTCTTATAAAATCAGCTGCTTAGATTAAAATTTGCCTGAAAATTAAGCTGGTGAATTTTTCTACAAAAAAGTTATATAGATCATGATCTTATATTAGTGTTTCATAATTTAGTCCGTAATTAAAAACCCTTTAAATTCACTTATTTAGGTAATAAGTTAGCTTTTTAGGTAAAAAAGTGTTTGAAGTGTTTTTTTGTTAATGTAAGTTCTGGTTAAGCAACTTATTTACCTATATTGGTTTGTCTTTTTGTTGCAGTGGAGTGGTTGTGTCACAGGGATTGTTTCGTCAGCAAGCTATTAAGCATCAGTCTGCCCGCCTCGATGGCGAGGTGGTGATTGCTCAGCCCGTATCGTCCAGTTTGTTAACAGGTGCTTTAGTGCTGGTGGTGACTGCGCTGGTGGTTTTTTTAGTCTGGGCTTCATTCGACCGCAAAGAAACTGTCTCTGGTTATTTAAAACCTAACCGTGGTTTAGCCAAAATTACTGCTCCCCGTTCTGGCGTGGTGAGCGAAATTTATATCGAAGATGGCCAGCAGGTGACCGCAGGTCAAAAGCTGTTAAAAATCTCCGTACAAGACCAACTGGCTCAGGGCCAAAGCCTGACGTTGAGTTTAACTGCAGCTTTGGATAAACAAGCAGTGTTGCTGGAGCAACGGCTGCAGCAAAGCAACCTGCAGTATCAACAACAACAAGCTGAACTGAATTCCCGTTTAGTGTCCAGCCAACAACTGATCAGCGAAATCACCAAACAACAGCAAATGCTGCAACAACGGCTGCAGTTAAATCAAAAACGTTATGCCGATTATCAGGGGTTAAGCCAGCAAGGAGCTGTCACTCAGGACGAGCTGGATAACCAAAAAGAGTTGCTGCTTAACCTGCAGCAATTGCTGGCCGAACAAAAAGCCAGTGAGCAGGCGCAGCTAAATCAGGTGCAACAAATACAAGGCCAGTTAGCGCGATTGCCTATGGAGCAGCAGCAACAGCAAGCCATTCTGGCCACTGAGTTATCGCAGTTGCAGCAGCAAAAAACTGAATTACAGGGCCGTGGTGAGCTGGTGTTAACAGCTCCGGTAGCGGGGCGTGTGACTAATTTAGTGGCAGAATTGGGCAATAGCATAGCGGCCGCTTTACCACTGCTGACCATCATGCCGGAACAGGCTGAATTACTGGCAGTGTTATTAGTACCAACCCGTGCTTATGGTTTTGTCCAGCCTGGGCAACAGGCTCGGTTACGTTTTGATGCCTTTCCGTACCAGCGTTTTGGTAGTTACCAGGGGCAAGTCATAAAAACGGCGCAGGCTATCGTACTTCCAAATGAAGTCGATATGCCTGTCGCCGTGCAGGAACCAGTGTACCGTGTTGAGGTGCAACTGGAGTCGCAACAAATCCGCGCTTTTAACAACAATGTTCCGCTGCAATCGGGCATGTTGTTAAGCGCAGATATAGTGCTGGAACAACGCAGCCTGATGGCCTGGTTGTTTGAGCCGATCTTAAGCCTGAAAGGCAGGCTGTAATCTTTAATCATCTCAAGGAGAGATAGTATGCAAGAGTTAACTTTTGAGCAAGTGGAAGATGTGAGTGGTGGTATAGATCTTGATTGGGGCTCGATCTGGGTTGAAGTAGGTCAAGGCGCTTTAGGTGGATCTGGCGGATTCGTAGGGCTAGCTGTAGCCGTAGGATCTAAAGCCGGCCCTGGCGGGGCAATATTATTTGGTACAATAGGTGCTGCATACGGAGGTTATTCAGAAGTGATGAGACAATTAGAGGATCATCAAAAGCCGAAAGAGAAAAATGCTGCTTAAGTCTTATATTTCAATAGGTGTACGGTGATTTCACCGTGCACCTCGGTGAAGAGAAAATGAAAATATTTGTTTTAATCATAATAATCTATTGTTTATCAGTATCCATCTGGAAGTTTTTCTATGGCAGTACACTATGGATTGAAACCTACGGTGTATCGAAGATGATGCTTTATGAGCATCAATGGTATAGATTGCTACTGGGGCCTTTTGCACATGCCTCTTTGTTACATCTTTGGTTGAATCTATACGCGTTATATTATTTGTTTTGGAATCTGAAATATTCTTCTGATGGCAGAAGAATGTATCTTGTATCTACTTTTGTCCTGTCAGTTCCTGTGGCTGCAATATCATTCAGTTTTTTTTCTGTGTCTGGCTATTCGGTTGGTATATCTGGAGGCGTTATCTCTGTTTTGAGCTTTTTGCTTGTTGTTGATAAATCACGCGAAATATTTCATGGCTTAATTTTGATTTTCGTCGCCGGAGCTGTGATGCCAAACCTTATTGATAATATTAGTCATGTTACAGGCTTTGTTTTTGGTTCTGTTTTAGGTCTTTATTATGTTTATGGTGTGCATAAAAAATTTGGTACAAAAGCTAGAGCTGGGACTTTAGATTGAAGCTAATCTATCAATCCGAAGCCGCTGAATGTGGTTTAGCCTGTGTGGCTATGGTGGCCAATTTCCATGGACACCAGCTTGATCTGACGACGTTGCGTAACCGTTATAGCGTATCGCTAAAAGGCGCTAATTTGCAGCAGTTAATGCAACTTGCGGGTCAACTGGGTATGGCGCCTCGTGCCTTAAAACTTGATTTAGCCGATTTAAAAAACCTGCGCCTGCCCTGCATTTTACATTGGGATATGAACCATTTTGTGGTGCTGAAAAAAGTTAGCAACAAAGGCATTACCATTCTTGACCCTGCTATGGGTGAGCGTGTTGTGGCATTAGCTGATGTGGATAAATCTTTTACTGGCGTGGCACTGGAGCTTAGCCCTGGTACTGAATTTCAGAAAATTGATGAACGAGTCAAACTGGGCCTTACCGCCTTTTGGAGCAAGGTGCAGGGCCTGGTGCCGTCCCTTGTTAAGTTGTTTATTTTGTCTTTGTTGTTACAGCTTTTTGTACTGGCTGCACCTTATTACACTCAATTGGTGGTGGATGAAGTTTTAGTCAGCCACGACACGCCGCTGTTGGTAGTGCTGGCTTTAGGTTTTGGTTTATTGATGCTGGTACAAACCCTGACCCAAACCTTAAGAGGTTGGGTTGTGTTGCACTTAGGCTCTGTGATGAGCCTGCAAATGGCCACCAACTTATTCCGCCATTTATTGCATTTACCGCTGGGCTTTTTTGAAAAACGCCATATGGGCGATATTGTCTCGCGTTTTGGGTCATTGAATTCAGTGCGCGAGCTATTAACCACCAGTTTAGTGGAAGGCGTAATAGATGGCATGATGGCTATTACTGTATTAGTGATGATGTATTTGTACAGCCCACAGTTGAGTATGGTGGTGCTGGCCGCAGTTGCGATTTACGCCCTTATTCGCGCCATGTTGTACCGGCCTTTGCGGCAACTTACTGAAGCCAGCATAGTGGCCAGTGCCAAAGAGCAAAGTAACTTTATGGAAACAGTGCGCGGCATGCAAAGCATTAAGTTGTTTGGTCAGCAAAGCCAGCGCTTAAATATCTGGCAAAACCGTTATGCCGATGCGATAAATCAGGGGTATAAATTAGGCAAATGGCAAATCTCTTACAGCACTATTAACCAGTTATTGTTTGGTATTGAAAACACGCTCGTAGTGTATTTGGCGGCATGGGCTGTTTTGGATGGCAATATCAGCGTAGGTATGTTGTTCGCTTTTATGGCTTACAAAAACCAGTTCACCAGCCGTATGGCTGCGCTGATTGATAAAGTGATTGCAATTAAAATGACCCGCCTGCATTTGGACAGGTTAGCGGATATAGCGCTGACTGAAAAAGAGCAGGAAGGCGAAACTGCGCAGCAACGTGATATCAGTGGTGCTTTTAGTTTAAAAGACGTGGCCTTTCGTTATGCCAGTAACGACCCTTTATTATTTACCGGCTTAAATCTTGAGGTTAAAGCTGGCGAAAGTGTGGCTATTATTGGCCCTTCCGGCACAGGCAAAACCACGTTGTTAAAACTGATGTTGGGTTTATTGCCATTAGAAGCAGGCAAAGTAGAAGCCGATGGTGTGGATATCAAGCATTTGGGCTTGCGGCATTATCGCCAGCAAATAGCAGCTGTGATGCAGGAAGACGCTTTGATGTCGGGCACACTGGCAGAAAATATCAGCTTTTTCGATAGCCAAATGGATATGCAAAAATTGATGGCCTGCGCACAATTGGCTGGCATCCATCAGGATATAGCAGCTATGCAAATGGGCTACAACGCTTTAATTGGTGATATGGGCAGCAGCTTATCTGGTGGCCAGAAACAACGGGTGTTATTAGCCAGGGCCTTATACCGCCAGCCCAAAATACTGTTTATGGACGAAGCAACCAGTCATTTGGATATTCAGCTGGAACATTATGTCAACGAGGCTATTAGTAAGCTGCCGATGACCCGCATTATTATTGCCCACAGGCCACAAACCATTTTAAATGCCGACCGCATAATTCAGTTGCATCAGGGCGAGTTAACCGATGTCACCGAAGCCTATAAACAGCAAATGATTCCTACAAAGACGGCTTGATGGTGATACAACTGCCGTGACGCGCCGGGCACCTAAGAATGGATCGGGATTGTGGATTTAAGCGTTTTATTTAGTTAAGAATAATTGTATGTCACAGCAAGCTACTGAAACCTTGGATAAATTACACAGGGTACAAGACTTTTGCATAACCATTGCTGCTTTGTGCCTGATGTTACATTTGGATACATGGGTGACGGAGTTGAGGCAAACTCAGGTATCCGCTTTGCTGGGTTTTGTGCTGAATTGTGCTCCCAATCTGATAGATGCGGCTTTGGGTCCTTTTGTCTTTTTTGCGTTTTTTTACCCGTGCCGAATTATATGAAACCAGTTTGAGTTTTGGGCTGGGGCTGATGTTGTATGAGTGTGGTCAGCTGTTTATTTCCTGGGCGGTGTTTGACTGGTGGGATCTGGTTGCAACACTAGCGGGTATCTTATTGTCTTTGGCTTTAATTCGCGTGTTGTCTCGTGCTTAGCAATTTCACACTCAGGTTCTGAATCTTATTCATTTTTAAACTCTTCCAGCTTCGGGTACTGCTTCAACACATCACAGGCTCTTTGCATGGCATCACCAAATAAAGCCGGATGAAAATCACCGTTTTGGCAGTAGTCGCGGCGAAATTGCAGCAGGCTGTTGATGTCCAGCGCTGCTTTCGCTAAAGCCTCTTGTTGGCCTGTACCGTAATCCTGACCTATCGCATAAAAAGCGTTCTGAATTTTGCGGGTGATTACTGAATCCGACTGAACTCCAGGCAATGAAATATGTTCAGCCAGCCAGTCCAGCACGGGTTCTGAGTAAGGCAGAATTCGTGGGTGGTCATAAAAAGTCAGGGTGCTGACAATCAGCAAACATAACAGCAAAAAATTGCGCATCACCTGTTACCTCAGCTGCGACTTGATTGGTTATCACACAGTGTGTCCGGCCTGCCACTGTCAACCAGACAGTCAGAACTGCCTTGGGTGTCAACCAGGTTGACAGAATAAAACTGAGCCTAAGATTAAAATTCAATATGGATCAGAGTGTTATATACTATAGACCTTTGGTTCAATTATTGCAGACAGTTCATTGGGTTAAAACACAAAGCAGCCAGGATAAGCCGCCAGCTGGAGCAAATTACCGATCGCAGACAGGTAAGTTGCTTTAGGTTTCGTCAGAACAAGGCTTGGTTTGTCCTGCATCAACAAGCTGCAATAAACAGCCTGCTACACTGAGTATCAGAGAGCAGCACGAGGTATGGGCGTGGATAATAAGATAGATATCAAAAATATTCCGGTTGAGGTGCACAAACCCGATCCGGACAAAAAAGCCAAATACAACCCAAGAGATCGCATCTATGTGCGTGCGGTGAAGGGTTTGCATCAAACCTTAAGGCGTAATATTGGCTTTATATTTATGGCGGCTTTTATGCTGTTACCCTGGCTGCAATTTAACGGACAGCAAGCCATTTTGCTCGATATAGTCGAGCAGAAGTTTTACATCTTCGGTATGACCTTATGGCCGCAGGATTTCACTATTCTGGCCTGGATTTTTGTGATTGGCGCTTTTGCCTTATTTTTTGTGACAACTTTCTACGGCCGGGTTTGGTGTGGTTATTTATGCCCACAAACCGTCTGGACTTTTATTTTTATGTGGTTTGAAGAGAAACTCCAGGGCACCCGTAATCAGCGTATGAAGCTGGATCAGGAACCCTGGAGCTTCAATAAGCTATGGAGAAAAGGCCTGACTCATTTCAGCTGGCTGGCCTTTTCTGTGCTTACCGCGCTGATTTTTGTTGGTTATTTTACTCCTGTCGATCAGCTGTTTATTCAGTTTTTTACCTTCGAAGCCAGCTTCTGGGCTGCAGTATCGGTCTGGTTTTTTGCCTTCTGTACCTACGGTAACGCCGGTTGGATGCGCGAAATTATGTGTACTCATATTTGCCCTTATGCGCGCTTCCAGTCGGCCATGTTTGATAAAGACACTTTCACTGTGACTTACGATGCCAAGCGCGGTGAGAATCGTGGCCCACGCGCCCGTAAAGATACAGACTACAAAGCCAAAGGTTTAGGCGATTGTATCGACTGTAATTTATGTGTGCATGTTTGTCCTACCGGCATCGACATTCGTAATGGTCTGCAGTACGAGTGCATTAACTGCGGTGCCTGTATCGACGCCTGCGACGATACTATGGATAAAATGGGTTATGCCAAAGGCTCATCAGCTACACCACAGAACATAGTCTTGAAGGCAAAACTACTAAAGTAATACGGGGTAAATTAGTCGGTTACTTTATGGTACTGGTGGCTGTTTGTGCTGCCTTTGCCTGGACCTTAGTAGTGCGTAAGCCTGTGGTGATGGACATAGTGCGTGACCGCGGTGCCTTGTACCGTGAAACCGACGAAGGGTTAATTGAAAACACTTACACCTTAAAGGTGATTAACAAGTCGCAGTTGGAACAAACCTATCGGTTGTCGGTACAAGGTTTGGACGAAGCGCAGTGGCTTGGCGAGAAGGAGTTGACCGTAAAAGGCGGGGAAACTGCTAATTTGCCGATCAGCTTATCGCTGGATCCTGTGGATGCAAAAAGACCTGTACTGGAAATTGAGTTTGTACTGCAGGACAGCGACGAGCCGGACATCCGCTTAACTCAGGGCAGTAAGTTCTTTTCCGCCCGTTAAATCTGTAAAAGCGTTAGACTAGGGAGCTTCGGCTCCCTATTTTTTTAGGGCAATGGGCTGCACTGACCAAACGGAATTCCATGAGCACTTTTGATTTTTCTACCCTAAGTCCGGATTTAATGCTGGATGCCTTGTTTCATTATGGCTTTGATGTCAGCTCTGGTTTATTGCAACTGAACAGCTTTGAAAACAGAGTCTGCCAGTTTAGAGACGATGATCGCAAAAGCTGGGTGGTGAAGTTTTACCGGCCGGAACGCTGGAGCTTAGAACAACTGAACGAAGAGCATCAGTTTGTGCGTGAACTGGCAGAGATTGAAGTGCCGGTGGCTGAAGCTGTAGAGCGGGATGGCCAGCAAGTCTTATCCTTCGGTGGCTTTTATTTATCCGTATTCCCAAGCCGGGGGGGACGCACTTTAGAGCCTGACAACGAAAATCAGATGCTGCAGCTGGGGCGTTTTTTAGGCATGGTGCACCAGGTGGGCGCTGCCCGGCCTTTTCTGCACAGACCCACCATCAATCATCAAACGTTTTTACTGGATAGTCAGCAAAGCTTGTTGCAGTCGGGCCTTATTCCACCCTCGTTAGAAAAAGATTATCAGACCATGATGCAACAATTGTGCGACAAGGTCGGTCCTTTGTATAAGCCTGAAAAAATCAGGCGAGTGCATGGCGATTGTCATATAGGCAATTTGCTGTGGCATGATGACAGACCTTTGTTGCTCGACTTTGACGACAGCCGCAATGGACCTGCAGTGCAGGACTTGTGGTTATTGCTCAATGGTGATCGGCTAGAGCAAACTTACCAATTGTCGATATTACTGGAAGAGTATGAACAGTACTGCGACTTTGATCATAAAGAACTGCGTTTAATAGAACCACTGCGGGCTATGCGGATTTTGTCTTATATGGCCTGGATAGCAAAAAGGTGGAGCGATCCGGCTTTCCCGAAGAACTTTCCATGGTTCAGTACAGACCAATACTGGCAGCAACAATTGCGGGCGCTGGATGAACAGCTGAAATTCTGTGACCAGAGCCCACTTTCTCTGATGCCTCAGTGGTAAGTTTTTGTTAGAGTAGTGACAGTTTTATTCCAAGGAACATTCGAATAATGAAAAAGTTAACAGCGTTGTTAGTAGGTGCATTGTTATTGCCATTGGCAGCTTTTGCTGCTCAGTTTGAAGAAGGTAAACACTACGAAGTCATTTCAGAACAAGTTACAGCTAAGCCTGAAGTGAAGGAATATTTCTCTTTTTATTGCCCTGCCTGTTTTGGTTTTGAGCCCAAAGTACAGGCTTTAGCAAAGCAGTTGCCCGCAGGTGCTGAGCTGAAAAAAGTCCATGTCGACTTTTTACAGCATGCATCTGTGGAAATTCAGGTCACTTTAGCCAAAGCTTATCTGGTGGCAAAAAACCTGGGTAAAGGGGATCAGGTGGCCAGTGCTTTTTTTAATCATATCCATGTTGACCGCAAAACCTTTGCCAATGATGACGACATCAAAGCTGTGGTTGTCGCTCAGGGTATTGACGCAGACACTTACGATAAAGCCATCAAAAGTTTTACTGTTGCTGGTGGTGCCAAGCAAATGAAAAAAGAGCAGGATGCCTTGTCGTCGCGTCGAGTACTAACTGGTGTACCAACTTTCATTATCAATGGTAAATACAAAATCCTGAACCAGGGCCTGAGCCGTGAAAATCAGGATGAAGAATTTAAGCAGTTAGTGAATTTTTTACTGACTCAATCTTAATCAAAAGGCATTTTTATGTTGAAACAATTATTAGCCGCTTTGGCATTTGCCCCTGTACTGGCTTTCGCTTCTGCTGCTTCTCCTGTCAGTTTTCAGGAAGGAGTACATTACGAAGTCGTCGCAGAAAAAGCGACAGCTAAACCTGAAGTGCTGGAGTTTTTTTCCTTTTATTGCCCACATTGCAAAGCTTTTGAGCCTTTTGCTCAAAACCTGAATAAAAGTCTGCCAAAAGGTGTCAGTCTGACTAAACATCATGTCGACTTTTTACAGGTGGCACCACCTCAATTACAGCAGTCTCTGGCTAAGGCTTATGTAGTAGCAAAAAATGCCGGTCAGGGCGATCGTATTGCCGATGTGATTTTTGATTATTTGCATAATCAGCGCGCCAGCTTCAGCAACGAACAGGATATTCGTAACCTCTTGGTGGTCAACGATATTCCTGCCATGTTATTTGATTCAGGTATGGTCAGTCAGGCTGTGAATGATGAAGTTGCAGCTATGAAAAAGAGTCAGGATCACTATTCTGAAGCCAAAGTGCTCAGAGGTGTACCTACTTTATTGGTGAACGGCAAATATCTGGTGAAGTTTTCTGGTTTAAGCCAAGAGAATTTCCAGCAGGATTTAGACGCGCTGGTGGCTTTTTTGTTAGCGAAAAAAGACTAACCACATCTTTGATCTCCATTTAAAAACCACCTGTTATGCAGGTGGTTTTTACTTTTAACGAGGCCTAAAAACTACATTTGTTTACACCTGCATTCGCCAGCACATGAGCTTTCACCTCAGAGGTGGGCAGCAGAGCAAAGCTGTACGGCAGGTTGAGTACAGCGGTAGGCTGCACATTTGGGCCTGTAATCACACCTTCTGCTGGCATAGCTTGCCAGGTGGTATTGCTAAACTCATTGCCTCTGGTATCCCAGTAGCCCAAAGCGCTGGAATAAAAAGAGACGATGGGGTTAGTGGTATTTTCAAACACATTATTTTCAATGCGGATCACAGCGCCCATGCGGCTGTTAATGCCTGTGTCCTGCACATCACTGTAGTAGTTGTTGTAAATATGGCCCTGACCATAGCGGAATAACGGCAGACGCGAATTCACTCGCTGCCAGTGGTTATGATGAAAGGTAATACGACGGTTGTAATTGTCGGAATCACTATTGCCCCATAACGAGGTTTTCCAACTGTCATGCAGGTAGTTGTAGGAAATGGTGACTTTATCCACGTCTTTTTTACCGCTGACTAACTCGTCATAAAAGTCTTTATCCACATCCAGACTGTTGTAGATTTCGTTGTGATCGATCCAGATATTGCTGGCCGGTCCTTCCAGTGTAATAGCGTCTTTATCCCCGGTATTGACGTAACGCAGTTTTAAATTGCGGATAATCACGTTATTGGCGCGAAATACCTTTAGCCCTATGCCATCAAACAAAGCCGTATTACCGACTCCAATAATGCTGACATTATTCATATCTTTAATATCAAACTTACTGACGCCGCCTGAGTTTGCTGGTGTTATGGTGCCGTTGACTCTGATAGTTAGAGGCCGGTTTAAATCCCGGTTCGCCAAAGCGGCCAGAATTTCCGCCCCTGTTGTCGCTGTGACTGTCACTGCATTTGGACCTGCTCCACCAGTGGTACCACCATCCAGCGAGGCATAACCTTGTGGACTGGCGCTGCAGGAGGTCACCTCGCCTGTAGGTGGAGGCTCTGTTGGATCAACAGGGTCCGTAGGGTCAACCGGGTCTGTTGGATCCGGCGCTGTACCACCTCCGGTGGTCAGATAAACTTCAAATTCGGCGATACGGGGTGCGGAGCTGGCACTGATAATTTCCAGATTCAGCTTTTGGCTGCTGATAGTGCTTATATTTACCACCTTATTGCTGCCAATACTGCTGCCACTGGCCAGTTCTGTGCCAGTGTCGTTATTAACCAACCGCCAACTGGTGACGGCCGAACCGGATTCTTTCAGCACCACCTGATTTAGCTGGACAGCTGAACTCCATTTTACCGACACCCGCTGATTTGAGTTCGCAGAAGGTTGCCAGTAGCTTTGCAGATTAGCATCCCGGACAGACGAATAACTGATACCACTGGCTTTACTTGAACCATCGGCGCCGGCACCCGGACCTGTGATGGCCAGATTGTTAGCATGCACAGCAGCACTGACAGCGCAGCTGATTGCGAAAAGTGGGAAGAGTAAATGTTGATGTTGCATCTATGATGTCCTCAAACTGTTGTTATAAGAATTCCGGCCCTGATTCGGGTCCTGACCGGCAATGCAGAGTGTGGACTATCATTTTGGGGACAGCTATTTCACATTTGGAATTACAGCTTGATAGCGGCTGGGATAATATTTTTTGATGTTGTTGCGAACTACTCGCAATTGAAATAGTCTAGATGATATGAATTCGCAATTGGATAGCATCTATGGAACACTGGCAGCAGATCATTGCACGAGGTAATCAGGCTTTTACTGAACGACACCTAAGCGCGGCCGAAAGCTTATATCGCCAGGCTATTTCAGATGTCTGGCCTGTCTGGTATCACTGTGCTTTTGTCTGTTGTCCTCCGGAATTGAGTCGTGAAGAAGCCTCGTTACCGACTTTTTGCCTGTCCATTTCAATTCAGAATCTGGCTGAAACTTATGCACAACAGCAACGCTGGCGGCGCTGTCAGACTACATTAAGGCATGGTTTAAATTGGTTTGAGCAGATGCTACAGCGTTTGGATGGCGATCATCCTGCTAGTGTCGCGGTATTGCAGGAGTCGGCCAAACTCAGAGCCGAATATCAGGCGGCTTGCAAAAGATATAAGCAATGGCAACTATCCCGAGCTGTGCCCAAAGGGTCTTATCTGCATTAACGACTCTGTACTTCTGGTCAGAAAGAGGATTTCAAAGTAAAAACCACTTTCCTTGCTGCAGCTGCAGGCTCTGCAGCTTTTGTTCTTCTTCACCATTGTGGTAATGCAATCTGGTAAATTCGACTTTATCCGGACTGACCCAACGCACATCCAGTGGGTTCCAGGGTTGTATTCTGTTGTCATCACCACTCAATACCAGTTCGGCCTGCAGTTTGTGATTGCGGATCCGATAAATGACCAGCAGATTGGCATTTTCTTTATCGGAATGAGCTTCGGAATACACCAGTAAACGTTGATTGTCCGGCGACAGCAGCGGGAAGCCGTTGATCTGAGTTTGTAGGCCAGTTTGGGTATTCACCAGATAGACACTGCGGCCACGATATTCAAATACCCATACCACAGCCAGGTGCACAGCTTGCAAGTAGGACACCAAATAGGGCTGGGTATCTTCATCTGTTTTTCATGAAAAATAGGGAATGCTAAAGCTGCTGCCTGAGTTTGCAAATGCAAAAAGTTACTGTTGCGTTGCACCCGAAAGGGGACTGTAGCCATCAACTCCTCTTCCAGTTGCTCTGCACAAGAGCGCTCTAGCTCTATTTCAAACTCACAAGCCATTGCAGTCGTCGCAATAGAGGTGCAAAACAACCAAAATAGGGACGAGAACACTGCTTTTTGCAGTAAGCTGATGCTATACATCAGAAGTTTTCCTTTATTAAGTAGGAGCTTCATTGATTAATGTGGCTCAGTTTAGGGAATTTTGCACTTCAGTCATGACTATTTCACGTGAAAAGGCTAAAAACTAAGTCCAGTCGACATTTCCAGGAGCGGATATATGGCAAAGCAACTAAAAACAGTATTAATCACAGGAGCTAACCGCGGCATTGGTTTTGCGATAGCAAAAACATTAGTACAGCAAGGTGGCTTTCGTGTGCTGCTGGCAGCCCGTCAGCAAAAAGATGCAGAAGAGGCAGCAGCTTTGTTAGGTGCGGGTATAGCAGTTCGGCTTGATTTAACTGATCCCTTGCTGGTTGAACAAAAGGCGCTGCAAATAGAACGGCAGTATGGTCCTGTTGATGTGTTGATCAACAACGCAGCCGTGTTGCACTCTTCTGAATTACAGCACACTCAGGCGGAAGATTTACTGCTCAGTTTATCAGTCAATACAGTAGCGCCTTTTATGCTCTGCAAGGTATTGGGTCATTTGATGAAACAACGGGGTTATGGCCGTATTGTAAATGTGTCATCCAGTTGGGGAAATTTCTCTGAAGGTTTGGAAGGCCCTGCCTGCTATGCCATCAGTAAGGCTGCACTGAATGCTGTGACGGTCAGCTGCGCGCGCGAGCTGATGCCAGAGGTGAAGGTCAACGCGGCCTGCCCTGGCTGGGTTCGTACCCGAATGGGCGGTGATGCGGCAGATTTGAGTCCTGAACAAGGTGCAGAAACTCCTGTTTGGCTAGCCACGTTAGATGAGGATGGCCCAACAGGAGCATTTTTCCGCAATAAAACTCAGTTGGAGTGGTAGTGCTGTTTAGAAATCCTGCACTGTAGGACGCAGAACTATCTCGTTGATATCAACGTCTGCAGGTTGAGCTATCGCGTAAGCTACGGCTCTGGCTACTGAATCAGCCGGAATAGCGATTTGGTAGAAGTTGCCAACAAATTCAGCGCTTTGCTGATGGCTACTACCGTGTTTTAGTTCAGAATCTACAGCGCCAGGCAAAATAGTCGTAGTGCGGATAGAACCTCCTACTTCATGGCGCAAGCCTTCACTGATCGCCCTGACTGCAAATTTAGTTCCGCTGTACACAGTGCCGCCTGGACTGAACACTTTAATGCCCGCAACTGAAGAGATATTAATAAAATGACCTGATTTTTGGTGTTCAAATATCGGCAAGGCAGCGGCTATACCATATAAAACCCCTTTGATATTGATGTCGATCATCCGGTCCCATTCATCGGTTTTTAATTCACTGATAGGGGCAATAGACATTAAGCCGGCATTATTGATCATGACATCCACCTGACCAAAACGGCTCACCGCTAACTGCACCAGGGCGCTGACTTCACTGGCTTTCGTTACATCTGTTACCAGATAAGTCGCTTGTCCGCCTTTGGCTTCAATAGTGGCTACTATCTGTTGCAGCTTGTCTTCCCGCCGGGCTCCTAACACTACATTAGCGCCCAGACTGGCCAGATGATAAGCCGTAGCCTCACCCAAACCACTGCTCGCGCCTGTGATCACTACTGTTTTTCCTGAAATATTCTGACTCATGATGTGGTCCTCAGTTGAGCTATACAAAATTGATTTCGACAACAACAGTATGAAGGGATAGACAAATCCAAAAAATGGAAATATTTTGATTTTATAATTCCTAATTACGGAATAGTTGATGCTGAATAAAGTTGAATTATTGCGAATTTTTTGTACTGCGGCAGAGAGCGATAGTTTTAAGGCTGCAGCTGTACGACTTGGTATTTCACCTCAGGCGGTGACCCGGGCTGTGCAACAACTGGAGCAAAGTACCGGGGAAGTCTTGTTTCATCGGAGCACTCGCCATATCCGGTTGACTCGTTTTGCCGAAGGTTTTGCTCTTCAGGCGAAAAATAGCCTGCAGCAATTGGATGCTTTGTTTCAGCAGCATCAGGCGGTTCCCACTCATCTTATTGCCGGCTTGGTGCGGGTAGCTGCTCCAAGAGTAATCCGACCCTTACTGATGCCAGTGTTAAGTGCTCTGGTTCAGCAACATCCTGCTTTACAGCTTGATCTGCGCTTGTCCGATCAAATTGCTGATGTGGTGGATGAGCAAATTGATGTAGGAGTGCGGATTGGGCAAATACGGGATAATGGATTTATTGCCCGGAAAGTCTCGTCTGTAGGCCTGTTCCTGACAGCGAGTCCGTTGTTGTTGGCAAAGCACCCCAGCCCACAGAGTCTGGAGCAACTGGCTGAACTGCCGACCACAGCCTTGATGGATAAAGCCACAGGTCGGGCTTGGCATTGGTATTTTAAAGAGGGTCAACTATGGTCGCCCAAAAAAATCAGTTTTGTGGCGGATGATTCTGAAACGGAAGCTGATGCGACTCTGGCTGGTCTGGGTATCTCCCAGCTGGCATCTTGTATGGCTATCCCGCATTTGCGCTCTGGCGCTTTAGTTCGACTTCTACCTGAACTTGACCCAGACCCCTGGCCTTTGTCTGTTTACAGACCACAACGTGGTCCTGTGCCGGAGCGGGTTAGACTGGTGTTTGACAGGCTGATTTCGGCACTAAGTGACCCAACTATATGCCCTGAATCGCCTTAATCTGAATGTTAGAGTGAGCTTGTGCTATGCACAGACACACTACAGGTACGGGTAGAGGGCTGAACTGATTTGGTCGCTTAAATTCTTCAATTTAACCAATTTTAGCTTGTTGTTCATGCCGGCTTTAGCCACTCTTGGCAGCATTACAATAAAAAGGAAAGCCCCTATGAAAATACTTACGACCAGTATTGCCACTGTGCTGTTGTCTTATTCAGCCGTTGCCGCAGTTCCTTCCATTGAAATGAATCAGAAAGCAGAGCTTGATGCCGACACTCTGGTGTTGCTGGTCAGTCCGGAACAACTGGCGCAGTCTTCCTCAGCAGTGCTGCAGCATCAGGCTGTCAAACACGCGATTAAAACCACAGGCTTTGCAGCGAACAAAGCCGCTCAGCTGGATATTCTGGCGCCAGTTGCGGGTTACAACAGAGTGATGCTGTTAGGCACAGGTGAGCCTGCACAACTGACTGCAGCAAGCAGCAATAATCTGGGGGCAGATATTGCCGCCTGGGTCAAAAAAGATAAAGCCCGTTCTGTGACTATAGATACTGCAGCGCTGCAATCGGCGTCAGGTAATGCCGACTTTGCTGCACAGCTGGCGCATGGTATTGAGTTGCGCTCTTACAGTTTTGATCGCTATTTCAGTAAAAAAACCGCAGACGAACTGAAGAAGCTGGAAATTCTGGTGACAGATGAACAAACTGCAGAGCGTCAGTTCAGTAAGTTACAGGCCGTCACTCAGGGGGTATTTTTAGCCCGCGATTTGGTGAATGAACCTGCTGCAGCATTAACGCCTGAAAGTTTTGCCGCACAAGCAAAGGCTTTGGAAAAGTACGGGGTAAAAGTCCGGGTACTGGATGTACCTGCGATGGAAAAATTGGGTATGGGCGCTCTTTTAGCCGTAGGTAAAGGTAGCAACAGACCGCCGCGTTTAGTGGTGGCGCAGTGGCAGGGCAGCGATCAAAAGCCGCTGGCTATTGTTGGTAAAGGCATTACTTTTGATACCGGCGGTTACAACCTGAAAACAGATTCTGAATCTATAGTCCGTATGACCAGCGATATGGCGGGTGCAGCAGCTGCTTTGGGGACAGTCAAAGCATTAGCCTTACAAAAAGCTCCGGTCAATGTGGTGGCTGTGATGGCGATGGCTGAAAATATGATATCGGACAAAGCCATGCTGCCTGGCGACGTACTCAAATCAGCCGCGGGCTTAACCATTCAGGTGACCAATACCGATGCGGAAGGCCGTTTAGTGCTGGCCGATGCGCTATGGTATGCCAATAAAGAATTCCAGCCGCGCGCTATGGTCGATATTGCAACTTTAACAGGAGCCAAAGTAGGTGCTGTGGGGGCTTACTATGCCGGTTTATTTTCAGAGCAGCAGCAACTGGTGGATCAACTGACCTTAGCAGGCGAAAAAGTGAATGAACCGCTGTGGCGTTTACCTTTGGGTCCACAATTTGCGGATGAACTCAAAAGCGACATTGCCGATCTGAAAAACACCGGCAGCAGCACTGGTGCATCAACCGCAGCCTGGTTTTTAAAACAATTTACCGCTGAAACACCATGGGCTCACCTGGATATAGCAGGCAATGCGTTAAGCAGAGCAGACAAAGAGGTGAACACCAAGGGTGCTACTGGTTATGGTGTGCGCTTGCTGACCGAATGGGCTTTGCAACAACCCTGAAGCTATTCCCGATAAAGAGTTTTTTGGACTATCAGACGGGCGGGTGCAACACCCGCCCCTATGCCCGGTAGGCTGCAGCTGAGGCAGAAGCCCTGCCAGCTGCGTTTGATGACTGATCCCCGCTTTGTTATTGCCGTACACTAAAAATATCCTGACATACAGCTACAGAAATGATCTGATGACTTTGTTTTGGCGACTATTTTTCTCAATTTTATTCGTGCTCTTTTTCACTGGCTCCGCTCAGGCCCACAGCAGTGGCTGGGTTAAAGCCAGTCATTTAAAAGCAGAGTTGGTCAGTGATCATCAGGATCTTCGTCCAGGTCAACGCTTTAAACTTGCGCTGCATTTTATTCCGGATGAGCACTGGCATACCTACTGGCAGAACCCCGGAGATTCAGGTTTAGCCACCAGTATTGACTGGACTTTGCCGGACGGTGTTGAGGCAGGTGCCATTCAGTGGCCTGCTCCTATGGCGATTTCGGTGCCGCCATTGGTGAACTACGGTTTTGAAGGCCCAACTATTTTAGTCTCAGAGCTCAGCATTCCCGTCGATTTCAACGGCTCGCAACTGCAGATCAAAGCCAAAGTCGACTGGCTGGTATGCAAAGAGATTTGTATTCCGGCTGACGCCAGTTTTGAGCTGAATTTACCCGTGACCCAAACTGCGGTGTTGGCGACTGACTACCAGACACTTTTTGAAAAAGCCAGTCAGCATCAGCCCAAAGCTGTGCCACTGCGCGGGCGTTATGATGTACAAAATCAGCAGTTTTCTGCGGCCGTGCCTATGCCTGAGGATTTAAAAGTTTCTGCTTTTTTTGTCGCGGCCGCAGAACTGGTCGATCACGCCGCGCCACAACAAATTGACTGGGTTGACGGTGAATTGTTGTTACGTCAGCAGCAGAATACGTATTTTAATCAGGCTCCCGAGCAGTTTGACTTGGTGTTAAATACCGCGGCTGGACCTGTATTGCTGCAACTGCAGCATGAAAGTGCGCCGCAACAATCTGCCATCAGTCTGGCCAGTTTTAGTTTGACCGACTGGTTGGTTATGGTCGCGCTGGCTGCCGTCGGCGGTTTGATCCTGAATCTGATGCCCTGTGTGTTTCCTGTGTTGTCATTAAAAGCCTTGAGTCTGGTCAACGGCCAGCAGTCTGCACAACACACCAAAGCGGAAGCTTTGTGGTACAGCGCAGGTGTAGTGCTGAGTTTTGTGCTGTTAGCGGCAATGCTGTTATTGCTCCGATCCGCAGGCGAGGCTGTGGGCTGGGGATTTCAGTTGCAAAACCCACTGGTTGTAGGGTTGCTGGCTTACTTGCTGTTTGTATTGGCGTTAAGTTTGTCTGGAGTGGTTCAACTGGGGCTGGGTCTGATGAACTCAGGTCAGCAACTGACAGAAAAGCCCGGCGCTAGAGGATCGTTTTTTACCGGAGTATTGGCCGTAGTTGTCGCCAGTCCTTGCACCGCGCCTTTTATGGGCACGGCTTTAGGCTATGCTGCCACACAGCCTGCTTTAGCGGCTTTGGCTATTTTTGCGGCTTTGGGTGTAGGTATGGCTTTACCTTTTCTGCTGTTAGCCTGGTCGCCGGGTTTTGCGGCGCTGTTACCTAAACCCGGACTCTGGATGGAAAAGCTAAAACAATGGCTGGCTTATCCGTTGTATTTAAGCGCGGTTTGGCTGCTTTGGGTGTATGGTCGTCAGCAGGGCATAGACGCTCTGGCTTTGGCTCTGGTTGGGCTGGTGTTCGTAGCGGCGGCCTGTTGGTTGTGGGGCCTGCTTCAACTGCAACAGGCAGGCAAGGCCAGTGCAGTGATGGCTGTGCTGCTATTTGCCGGTGCAGTGGCTTTATTGTGGTATCCGCAGCCTGCAACGCAGCAATCAGCAAAAACCGATCACGCCGAAGTCTGGTCAGAACAACGCTTAAAACAACTACTGCAGGATGGAAAGCCGGTGTTGGTCAATATGACAGCCGACTGGTGCATTACCTGTTTAGTGAATGAACGGGTTGCCCTGGATACCGATAGCAGTAAAGCCGCTATGGCGTTGTATAACCTGACGTATTTAAAGGGGGACTGGACCAATAAAGACCCAGCTATCAGTGCCTATTTACGCCAGTTTCAGCGCGACGGTGTGCCTTTGTACGTGTTGTATTGGCCGGGGCAGCCGCCAGAAGTGTTGCCACAAATTTTAACGCCGGATTCGTTACGTCAGGCGTTAGAGCAATTGAGCAGTAAACAACCCTTAATTACTAATCAATAGTCACAGGAGTTAACCCATGAAACTCAAATTTGCTTTAAGTTTATCCGCCTTATTTTTTGCTGGCTCTTTGTTTGCCGCCCCGCAAGTAGGCCAGGCAGCGCCCGCTTTTACCCTGACTGACAGTAAAGGTCAAAGTCACTCACTGGCTGATTTCGCTGGCAAAACAGTAGTGCTGGAGTGGACCAATCATGAATGTCCTTTTGTGGTGAAACACTACAGCGGCAATATGCAGAGTTTACAAAAACAATTTGGTACAGAGGATGTGGTCTGGTTGACTGTGATTTCCTCAGCTCCAGGCAAGCAAGGTCATGTCACTGGCGTCAAAGCTGATGAATTGACTTCAAGCCGCAATGCAATGCCGGATGCTGTGCTGTTTGATGAAACAGGTGTTACGGGCAAAGCTTATGACGCCAAAACTACCCCTCATATGTATGTAATTGATAAAAAAGGGGTATTGCAATATATGGGAGGTATCGACAGCATTCCGTCTGCCAAAGTGGATGACATCGCCAAGGCTACGCCTTATTTTGCTGACGCTGTAACTGCTGTATTGGCAGGTAACCCGGCCAATCCTGCGGTGACTAAACCCTATGGTTGCAGCATTAAGTACTAGCCGCCTTTGTTCTTGAAGCCGCAGCTTTGTTGACGGCGTTCTCTCGCCCCAGTCGCATAGGCAGCTATGCTGCTGGGGGTTCGTTCGCTTGTCGTCGCGCTGCAACTCCAATTACTTTGGTGTGTTTAGAGTATTTTAAGCAGCGGCTCTTTCTTTGCCTTGATAAAAATCCTGATTTACTCTTTTACCCCTGCGTTAAACAAGGTATAAGTGCGCAATGAAAACTCCAAAACGCATTCAGCCGCTGATCGACGAAGGTCTGGTGGATGAAGTACTCAGGCCACTGATGAGTGGCAAAGAAGCCTCTGTCTACGTAGTTCGCTGCGGGGACCATATTCGCTGCGCCAAAGTTTATAAAGACGCCAGTCAGCGTAGTTTCAAAAAGGCAGTGCAGTATCAGGAAGGTCGAAAAGTACGCAGCTCCAGACGAGCCAGGGCTATGGAAAAAGGCTCAAGTTATGGCCGTGAGCAGGCAGAAGAAAGCTGGCAAAACGCTGAAGTAGACGCTTTGTATAAACTGGCCGATGCGGGAGTGCGGGTGCCGCAACCTTATGGCTGTTTTGATGGTATTTTGCTGATGGAACTGATTTTAGATGAGGACGGTGATGTAGCCCCTCGTCTGAATGATATTCAACTGACAGCAGAACAAGCCCGCCGTGACCACAAAACTATGATGCAGCATATTTTACGTATGTTGGCCGTAGGGTTAGTGCACGGCGACTTATCCGAATTTAACGTACTGCAGGACCCACAAGGCCCTGTCATTATCGACTTACCGCAAGCCGTCGACGCTGCTGCCAACAATAATGCGCAGTGGATGCTGGAGCGGGATGTCAATAACATCACCCAATATTATGCTCAGTTTGCGCCTGAACTTGCAGCTACCAAATATGCCAAAGAGATCTGGGCTTTATTTGAAGCCGGTAATTTAAATCCAAATACCGAACTGACAGGCGAATTTACCGAAGCAGAGCAAGCTGCTGATATCAATGCTGTGCTGGATGAGATCAATGCCGCTTTTGCTGAAATGCAGGAACGTAAAGAACGGCAACAGGCGGCTAATGAACAGGATTAGAGCATGTTAGTGAAGCAAAGTGAAAGCTTGGTTCTGCTGATTGATATGCAGGAAAAGCTGGCTCCGGCTATCGAGCAAGGCAAAGAGGTTGAACAAGCTGCTGCCTGGGTGCTACAAATTGCTGTGCAACTGGATGTGCCTGTGCTGGCAACGGAGCAGTATCCACAAGGTTTAGGTGTCACTTTGCCCGCTTTGGCCGAGTTAGTGCCTGAAGATTGTGTGATGGAGAAAATCCATTTCAGTGCTTTGCGTGAACCTCTGATCGCTGAACGTCTAAAGCTAAGCGGCAAAACGCAGCTGGTGATCATAGGTACTGAAACTCATGTTTGTGTATTGCAAACCGCGATGGATGCCTTAGCCGCCGGTTATCAGGTATTTATTGTCGAAGAAGCTGTAGGCTCCCGCACTGAACAAAACCGTCAACTGGCGTTATTGCGTTTACAGCAGGCTGGTGCGCAAATTATCAGTAAAGAAATGCTGGCCTTTGAGTGGCTGGATAAAGCCGGTACAGAGAGTTTCCGTACTATCAGCAAAGGCTGGATCCGCTAGAGCGGTGACGTTGAAATGTTAAAACTAATAACAGTGACTTTCTGGCGTTTATTGGCTTGTGTCAGCTTGTTGTTCGGTTTGATCGGTGTAGTGTTACCTGGTTTACCTACAGTGCCTTTTTTGCTGGTTTCGGCCTGGTCTGCCGGCAAAGGCTGGCCACGTTTAGAAATTTGGTTATTAGCTCATCCCAGCTTTGGTCCGCCGCTCAAGCGTTGGCGTGAACAGGGTGCTGTACCCCGTAAAGCCAAATATATGGCGACTGTGATGATGTCCTTGTCGATCGTTATGTTGCTGCTCTCTGCAGCACCCCTCTGGCTCAAACTTGTGCTGCCTGCTTTTCTTTGTGCTGTAGCCATTTGGTTATGGCGCCGTCCTGAAGCCTGATTGTTCCTTTTAAATCAACAATTTAAAAATTTGACAGTTGCAAAATTACGCTCTAATTTGTTTACATAATTTTAAACAAAGGAGTGTGTGATGGAATTCACTTTAAGTCAGTTGCGGCAAAGTTTTGAACAAAGAACCAACCGCTCTATGTCGATGCCGCTGGCGGGCACTGTATTCTGGTCTGTGGTGCTGGGGCTGAGTTTTGTTTTACCTTTTAACAGCGCTTTGCTGGTGATGTTATTTGGTTCAGGCTGTATTTTTCCGCTGGCGTTGTTATTTGCCAAATGGCGCAATGAAGACTTTTTTATGAAAGGTCATGCTTTGGGCAAGTTGATGCTGACGGGTGTGATTATGGCCAACTCACTTTGGGTTTTGCATATCATTCTGCTGTTTGTTCAGCCGAAACTGGTGCCTTACAGTCTGGCTCTGGCGTTAGCTATTCATTGGCCTCTATACGGCTGGATTATTCAACACAGTTTAGGTTTGCAGCATTTATTAATGCGTGCTTTTGGCCTTTTTGCCGCTTTTATGTGGCTACCACTGAATTCTATTGCGGCCGCAGCTTTAGTCACTGTGATTTGTTATCTGATCACCTTGATACAAATGCAGCGCCGTGTGGTGGACGCCGGAAGTCCTGCCTTGTAATTTGTGCAGGCGACCATAAAGGTCGCCGTTGCAATTTTAATCAGTAATTTCCACTGCAACAGGCACCAACTGATACAAAGTGATGGCTTCAGTCACGTTGGCTGGGTCAAAAGCTTCGCCTTGCTCTTCAGCTTTATGCGCCAGATACTCACGGGTCGATTCTAAATCCATTTCAATCGGATCCAGCTTACCGCTGGCATAAGCCGTTTTGCCCTTGGCGCTGACCGGAAACACCATATCGCCGTCCTTCACTTTGATACGAAAAGTGGGTTGATTGGCATCAGCGGCGAATTGCATCCAGCAACCTTTTTTCTGACAGACGGCTTCTACAGTGCCTTTAACCGTCACTTGCTGCTGCAGATAACTTTGTGGTTTTGCCAGAATATCAGCAACCTCGACCAGCTTAGTTTTATCGACAGTACCACCAAAACTAGTGGCTGAGGCGGTAAAGGCTGTTAAAGCCAAAGCAGTGCTCAGTAGTATGTGTTGAACTAACTTCATCGTGCTCTCCTGTGCTTATGATGCTGAGCATTATGCGCTGATGACTGCAGACTGTCATCAGCCCGGCGTATAAGGCCCATGGCCTGGCAAGAGTTTCACCAAAGCCCGGCTGATCATGGACGGGAATACCGAAAGGTGATCTTCGTCGGCAATCATCTGGCTTTGAATCTGTAAGCCAGGGTAATTACGGCTTTTCAGGGTTTTCTCAAACACCAGCATATCCTCCAGTATGCTGACTCTTTTGGCGTAACGCTCACCCTGTTTTATCTGTTCAAATTCAGCGGCATAGAGCTGAACTTTGGCGGTTAAATCTGTGTGTTTGGCGGCGTACTGCTGTTCCAGTTTGAACATAAATTTATCGTCAAACCATAAAGACGGACTGCTTAAAATGTAGGTATCAAAAGTATCAGGTTGGGTGAGCAGGATGTGGGCGCCTAATAGGCCACCGTACGAATGACCAACAAATAACTTACGTTTTGGGTCTACTTTGTAGTTGCTTAGTACAAAAGGAATAACTTGTTGCTGCAGATACTCTGCATACAAAGCCGCACCGCCATAGGCTTTGGCGGTTAAATTTTTACTGCGCTTTTTGCCCTTTGCCAGAATATCAGTAGGAGTGTAATCCAGGCTGCGACTGTCGGTTGGGTTATCTGCTTTGGCGTAGGACAAACCTACAATAACAAAGTCTTCAATATTTTGACCACCAGCGCCTAAGCGGTTACGGATACTGCGGATCAGCGGAAAAGCGTAATTCGCATCCGACACAAAAAGTACCGGCAACTTCCGGTCTGTTTTACCGTAAGAGGGCGGCAGTTCTACCCAGACTTCGTAATGACGGCCGGTGTTTTTGGCTGGTAACTGATGTACTTGTGTATTGGGTAATTCCCAGGCCGGAAATTGTTCTTCAGCCACCAGGTTCAGGCTGAATAAGGCCAGTAGTGTGATAAAAAACTTCATCATTTTTCCTTGTTAAGAACTTAACACCTGTTGCCAGAACCATTTGGCTAAATCGCCTGTGATATCCGCTTCTGCATTGGTCAGCAGTACTAAACCTATGTCCTGCTCTGGTGAATAAGCGATATAAGGCCGGAACCCGTCCACCACACCACCGTGATAAAACAGTTTGTGCTCATCGTATTGGATCATCCGCCAGCCGCGGCCATACCAATTCGATACCTGTTTGTACTGTTGCCAGACCGGCCAACGGGATTTGCCGCGTAATTTCACCATAGGCTGTTGCAACTGAGCTAAGGCATCAGCCGCAAAAACTCCGGGTTTATGTCCCAACATGGCTATCAGGTATTTGGCCATATCATTAGCGCTGGCATTGACACCTGCCGCCGGATTGACCCAATAAAAGTTCGGGTCAATTTTGACCGGACGCCAGCCTTTGCCACCCCTTTTATGCGGCATGGCTTTGTTTTCAGTGGCTAAAAAGGGTGCATAACCCACAGAGGCTGTACTCATCTGCAAAGGTTTAAAAATACGCTCTGGCAGTAATTCTTCGTAGCTTTGGCCTGTACCGCGGCTTAACACCTGATCCAATAACGCGAACACAATATTCTGATAGCTGTAGCAGGTGCCGGGTTTACAGCCCGGCGATAGCTGTTGAAATTTTGGCAGAATTTGTTCTGGTGTTTGTTTCGCTTCCAGCAGGTTTTCATAAGCATGGGGCATTAACCCTGTGCTTTGGCTAAGTACCTGATCGACTTTAATTTGTCTGGTAGCAGTGGCTGTTTTTAATTTAAATTCAGGCACATAGTTAATCAGTGGCAAATCTAAGTTCACTTTGCCCTGCTGTGCTGCCAGGACGCTAATGCCACCGGTAAAAGTTTTGGAGACTGAGGCGAGGCGAAATACGGTGTCTGCATCAATTTTTTCCGGCTTGCCCATAGCACGCACACCATAACTGCCAGTAGCAATAATCTGATTGCCCCGCACTACGGCATAAGCACCGCCTGGCACTTTGGCTTTATTCAGCTGCACTCTGAACTGCAAATCCAATCCTTGCAGCAGTTCGCTTTGTTGAATTTGCGCTGAGGCTGAGAGCGCGCAGAGCAACAGGCTGCATAAAGTGGTTTTTATCAATAATTTCATTCGCTTGCCTTTACAACTTTAAAAAAGGGGCTGGGTCTTGCTGTTTGCCGTCGATCAGCAATTCAAAATGTAAATGTGGCCCTGTCACCCGGCCCGTCGAACCCACTTTGCCTATAGGCTGGCCCGGCTCAACGGTCTGACCTGCTTCGACATAAAAACCATCCAGATGGGCATACAGGGTTTGATAGCCATGGCCATGGTCAATCAACACGGCTTTGCCATATCTGTCGTTCAGGCTTTTGGCGTCAGCTATCAGCACTTTGCCTTTTTGCGCTGCTTTGACCGTAGCGCCTCGTTTGGCACCAAAATCCAGCCCTTGGTGTGGGCGGTTTTTGCGAAACGGGTGTTTTTCACCATAAAAAGAGTTGATAGGCACTTTGCCAACAGGTAATTGCCATTCTTGCGGCGGCGAGCTGAAGCTAAGCTGAGCGCAACCCACATTCAGCAGCAAAGCCGTGCTGCATAACAGTGTTGTGGCGCGCCATTTTTGCCAGTACGACAACGCTGGCGTGGGCTGAAATAACTGCTGTAATCGTTGCTGATAAAAGCTTTGGCTGGCATTGCTTTGGATAAAACCCGGCATCAGAGCAGGCATTTGCTCTGCCTGACTTTGTTTCAGGCTGCAGAGCAAGGTTTGGCCATACAGCAGCGCCTGGTCTGGCTGCTGTTGCAGCACGGCTTTGTCCACCGCCAATTCCATACTGCGAATAAAAGCCTGTTCAATCCGCCGCAATACAGGGTTAAACCAGCATAAAGCCACCAGGATGCGTAGCAGCAATAGCTGTTGTGAGTCCCGTCTTTGCAGATGCACCAGTTCATGTTCGATCAATAACTGACGCTGCTGTTCTGACATCGCTGATATGTAAGAGGGCAAGATTAAAACCATGCGGCTCCAGCCAGCCACAAAAGGCGAAATAGCGGCCTGAGTCAAACGAATTTCAAACTCTGCTGGTACAAGCTGGAGTTGGGTATTATTCAGCAGCAATGCCTTGTCTAAGGGCTGTGATTGCTGGATCAACCGCTGTACCTGCTGCCATTGTTTCACCACACGCCACAGCGATAGCAGGCTAATGATGGCAATCAAGCCCAAGGTCAGACGCCAGTAAAAAGCTGTATCAGTGGGCGGCTCCGTTAACGACGGATGCAGCGGCTGCGCTGTTAATGCCTGCACTGAGGTGACAGTATCAAGCAGCAACACCGAAGGTACAGTCCAGTACTGATACAGCTGTGGCATAGGCAATAAAGGTAAAAAACTCAACGCCAGTAAACACCAATACAAAGCAGGCCACTGCTGCAAGGCGCTGAATTTATTCAGCAAAAACCGACTGAAAACCCAAAGTAGGCCTGACCAAAGACTACAAAGCAGCAAGGATAACAGCAAGTGTTCAGCCATCTTAAGCCTCCCCGATGTTGATTGGCTTCTTTTGCTGCTGCGCTAAATCAGCCAGTAGCTTTTCCAAATCAGCCATTTCATCGGCGTTCACCAGTTTGCTGTTGGCAAACATGGCCACAGGCAAAGGACCATTCAATTCAAACACCCGGCGGGCAAAATCCTGCGCAAAAGCCGCTAGCGTTGGCATTTTGTCCAACAGCGCTTTGTAGCTGTTTTTATTGCCCAAAGTTTCGCAAGCGACAAAACCTTTTTCGCCCATCCGCTCCAGAGTTTTACGGGTAGAGGAATAACCCCAGCCCAACACAGGCTCTAGCTCGTCATGCAACTCACGCGCAGTAAGAGGTTGTTTTAACCACAATAATTTCAGAATTTCCAGCTCAGGAGCGGTAGGTTGGTGCATAAAATTGAGTCTGTGATTTCACTATGCTTTTAGAGTGCGACAAATGTCACATTAAGGTCAAGCAAAATCTGCGACATTTGTCGCGGCGGTGAGGTGTTTGTTTGGGATTGTGCGAGGGACGACCTATCTGGCTTCGGAAAGAGTGAATCCAAATTCCGTTACCGCCAAGGCCGAATCAGGTCGATAGTATCGACATATCAAGCAAACATGTTAAAAAAAACGGATTTTTTCGACACGTCTTTGAGTTATGTCGATTCGATAAACATGAGCTGGCTGTAATAAACTGATTTTGGCGTTATGCTGCTGGTGTTGGCATGACACCAGACATAGCAGCGGGTGACCATCAAGGTTACCCCTACAATTTTTAGCATTGAGAAAGGACAACTCTATGTTACCCAATGTGCTTTTTATTCATCCTTTGCGCCAGATGGCGATGCTGTTACAAAAGATTCAGCGGCATGATGCTGCTTTACTGGAGTCAGCTTTAACAGCTGAACAATTTCCGTTATGGCAACAGGCGCAAACTGCCATAGGCTTTTCGTTACGTGCTTGTTGTCCGTTGTGTGATCAGGTAAAACCAGAGTTTGGTCAACCCAAACCAGGCTGGGCTGATTTGGAGCAGCAAATCCATGCAACCATTGGCTTCTTGCAGTCGCTAAAAGCTGAGAGTTTTGCAGGTTGGCAACAAAAACGTATTGAAACTACGGCTGGTTTTGCACAACTGGAACTGACAGGGGAGCAGTTTTTGTATCTCTATGCTTTGCCGAATTTTTACTTTCACTACGGCATGGTGTACGCCATAGCCCGGGCGCAGCAAGTGCCTTTAACTAAAGGTGATTTTGATGGCTGGCATCAGTATCCGGAAGGTTTTTCTTTTCTGCGTTAGCTCTGGCATAGAAAAAAAGGGCAAATTGACTTGCCCTTTTCAGTGCTGTGAGTGACCCGTCAGCTTATTGCACTTTGACTACCAGTATAGATTTAGCTGGTAACTCAAGGCTGATCTTGCCGTTTTTACCTTTGGCGCTGAAGGCTGTTGGCTTGATGGCTTCTGGCTTGGCGAAGGTATTGTGGGTATCCATCGCATCAGCAGTCAGTAACTGGCCTGAGACGCTGTTGATCTGAATACCATCCAGATTGATCTGCGTTGTTTCGGCTTTATTTGGGTTAGCATTCACCAGCGCCAGATAGACAGAGCCATCTTTAGCTTTGGCTGCTGTGGCGCTGACTGCAGGTATAGCAAACTCACCCAGTTTATATTGCGGCACATTGCTTAGCTTCAGTGGTAAGGCGGTGGCATCCTGAAATGGCACATACATTTTAAAAGCATGATAGGTAGGAGTCAGGATCATTTTTTCCTTATCCGTCAGTATCATGGCCTGTAATACGTTCACCATCTGCGCAATATTGGTCATATGCACCCGGTCGGCATGCTTATGGAAAATATTGAAGTTCAGTGCCGCCACTATGGCGTCTCTTAAGCTGTTTTGTTGATACAAAAAGCCCGGGTTCTCGCCTTTTTCCACGTCGAACCAGGTACCCCATTCATCGACATAAAAGCCGACTTTTTTCTCAGGATCATGTTTATCCATCACCTTTTTGTTATTGGTGATAAAACCGTCCATGGCCAGAGTGCGCTGCATGGTGCTGATCCACTCGCTTTCCGGGAATTGCAGCGCCGCGCCTTTCACATCCCATTGGCCTGTTGGCAGGGTGTAGTAGTGGAAACTTACAGCGTCCATTTTTTGTTTGATATTGGCGGTCATATAGTCAGCCCAGGAGGTGTCTTCACTGTGGCTGCCGCTGGCTATCCATTTTGGCGTATTGTTGGCCGGAGTTTTCAGGAAGGTGGTGTAATGCTTATACAAATTGGTGTAGTACTCCACCGACATGTTACCGCCGCACCCCCAGGCTTCGTTGCCTACAGCAAAATAATGCACTTTAAATGGCTTATCGCGGCCATTTTTGCGGCGTAATTCAGCCAAAGTGGATTTGCCTTCGGCCGTCATATATTCCAGCCACTCGGCCATCTCCTGTGGTGTGCCTGTCCCCAGGTTGCCATTGACGTAAGCTTCGGCGCCCAGTAACTCCACCAGATCAAAAAACTCATGGGTGCCGACCGCATTATCTTCTTCTACGCCGCCCCAGTTGGTATTTACTTTCACTGGTCTTTTATCGCGTGGACCTATGCCATCACGCCAGTGGTATTCGTCGGCAAAACAACCGCCCGGCCAGCGGATCAAAGGTACATGTAAGTCTTTTAACGCGGCCAATACGTCGTTTCGAAAACCTTTGGTATTGGCGATTTTAGAATCCGGGCCTACCCAAAGGCCTTCATAAATGCCACGGCCTAAATGTTCGGCAAACTGACCGTAGATATTTTTATTGATCACAGCGCCTTTGGCACTGCTATCAAGCTGAATTTGTGTGGCAGCCAGAGCTGTAGCGCTCAGGCTAAAACCAAGGGCCAGCAATAGTGGTTTTATAACTCGCATCGAGTTCTCCCATTCATAGGTGAAGAGTTTGATTTGTGCTGTCGGTTGGGTGGTGCGGGTTTTTTATACATCCTATTGTAGGACAAAACAACCCTTATGCGCATTGAGAGAAAAAAGATGAAGTGATGCTGTGAAAAAACATAACGAGGTTTTTACCTCAGACTACTGTGAGTGCATCACAGACTTAGGTTGATTCGTTATGTAAAGAGTGGGCGAATAGTGGTGACGCAGAATAAAGAGCGGGCCATAGAGGCCCGCCTTATAAATGTGATTACACCGCAGCTTCGGCGGCTTTTATCATCATGTATAAGTCATCTTTTAAGTGCAGGCGTTGCACTTTCTGCTGTTCCAGATAGTCGTCACTGCATACCTCCGCACCTTGCTCAATGCGATGTATTTCGTGATCAATTTCGTGGTAGCGGTTAAACAGCACCGCAAAGTGGTTGTTGTGCTGCTTTAAATGATGGATCTGTTCTTTGTATTCCGGAAATTCGGCATGTAAATCGTGTTTATCTGGCATAGTTTTTCCCCGTTGGTTTTTCATACGCTGTACCGGTAAAACATGCTCCGGTGTAGACAATACAGCGTTATGCTGCTTTGTTACCGTTGTGCTGTCTGTGTGCTGATTTTCATAGTACGCCTTTGCATGGTGCTGTCTTTGATCCAGCACAAGCGGATAGCAGATTAGGATAAGACCAGTGTCGTGATTGTCGCGTTTGACGAGCTGGTCTTAACTGGCTGTAGTACTGCACTATAAAGTCATCATTATTTGTTGTGAGTTTGTGATGAAATTAATCCGTCTTTCTCTGATTGCCACAGCCGCTCTGGCGTTATTCAGCTGTACCCCTAAAGCTACGGCTCCTTTACTGGTGCTGCATAATATTCAATGGGTGGATGTCACCACAGGTCAGTTGGTGCAGGATCAACTGCTGGTGATCCAACAAGATCGTATTCAGGCGATTTTGCCTGAAGCAAAGCTGACTGATTACCCACAAGCACAGCAACTGGATGGCGGTGGCCGCTATTTAATTCCGGGTTTATGGGATATGCATGTACATTTTGAAGGCCGCGATTTAGTGGAAGACAACAAGCTGTTGTTGCCTGTGTATCTGGCTTACGGTATTACCGGCGTGCGTGAAGCGGCCAGCAATCTGGCACCTGTGGTGCTGAACTGGCGTGATCAGGTGAACCAGCAAAAGTTACTTGGGCCTAAAATATTTACTGCTGGTCAGAAGTTTGAAGGCATGAACTCCTTATGGGATGGCGACTTAGAAATTGGCAGTGAAGCCGACATGCTCGCAGGTATGGATAAGTTGCAGCAGATGCAGGTCGACTTTATCAAGATCACTGAAAATACCCTGCAACCTGACTTGTATCTCGCGACTATTAAAGAAGCAAAAAAACGCGGCCTGTTAGTGTCCAGCCATGTGCCTTATGGCACCAGTATTGAGCAATTGGCCGAAGCGGGTTTGTCCAGTATTGAACATGCTTCTTATCTGCTGCGCTTGGGATTTACTGACGAAGCTGCTGTGGCCGCGCAAGTGCGGGCCGGAACCCTGACTAATCAACAGGCTGCAGATCACTACAAAACAGGTTTTGATCAGCAGCAGGCGCTGCAAGGTTACCGCATGTTAAAACAGCTGAATGTGGCTGTGACCCCTACTTTAATTGGTGGTCGACAACTGGCGCATTTGCATGACACCGACCATAGCCATGATGAATTTTTAAAGTACCTGACCAAAGATTTTACTTCGAACTATCAATGGCGTATCGATCGTATGGCCAATGAAACAGCAGAGCAGCAGCAACAGCGTAAAGACAAAGAACAATTGATTGCCAACCAACTGCCTTATCTGCAACAGGCCGGAATAACCTTGTTAGCAGGCAGCGACTCGGCGGCGCTGAATACTTATGTCTATCCGGCTCAGGCCTTACACGACGAACTGGAACTGTTTCAGCAGGCAGGTTTAACTCCGGCGCAAATTTTACAAACGGCCACCATCAATGGTGCGCGGTTTATGCATCAGGACAAAGACTACGGCAGCATAGCTGTCGGGAAAAAAGCTGATTTAGTGTTATTGAATCAAAACCCGCTGCTGGATATTAAAGCCAGCCGCAGTATTGATACCTTGCTGTATCAGGGCAAAGTCTATAACCGTGCAACTTTGGATCAACTGTTACATCAAGCCGAACAACGTAAGCTGGAGCTGGAGCAAAAAACCGGTTCATGATCGGTTGCCGGGATATAGAGGCCGGAGTTATCCGGTCTCATTTCAGTGTTCCATCAGCAGGCTATTGAGTCGCATTTTTATACTCAAGCTGCAGTTTTTCCAGCTCGCCTTTTAGCAATTCCGTATTGCTGTTGGGGCTTTTTAACTGTTGCTCAACAAATTTGATCTGCTCTTTAATGTCGGACTGAGTAGGTTTTCGGTTTTCCAGCGCTTTGGTTATTTCTACCATGCCGACCATAAAGGAGCATTGTTGGTGGTAATAATCTATGTCGTACAGCATTTGGTATGCGCTGTAGCTGCTTTGCGTGGTCGCTACCAGACCATTGTAAATCTGCTTTTTGACTTCACTTCTTTTTAGCTCAATAGAGCGCAGTATGGTGGTTGCCAAAGCGTTGGCATAAATTTGCTCATTAACTAAAGAGCGGCTGGAGTTTGATAAGGCTGCACCTGCGGATAATGCCGCTTTGGCACTTTCGCCACCCACTACAGTTCCCAATCCGGCCAGTACATTGGTGACTGTGCCTGTACTGATATTCCAGGTATTGGCATTAGAAATAATCAGTGACTTGTGCCGCTCACAACTTTCATCAGACAAGCTCAACAGTTCAAACGCCAAAGCTTCTTTCTTTTCTTTGGTGTTTGCTGCCGCCAAAACCTGCTGAAAACTCTGAGTATTGATTTCGGCATAAGCCTCACCCGTATCAGGGTTAAATTTGATGTAAGGTTTGAGGGTGCCTACAGGTTTTAACACTGGATCAACCCGATAATTTGCCGCTATCTGGCTACAACCGCTGAGGAGTAACAGAGTACTGAAAGCAATTAAAGAATAATGATTCATGCTGCGGTTCCTTTATCTGTTTTTTTGACAGTTGCTGTCGATAGTAAAGATCAAATCAATGCTAGTCCCCTTTCTGGATAAATCCAGTGTTGACGAAAAATTCAGACTGGTTGCTGCATCTGCAGTCTTTTACGCCCTTTTCACTTTTGTTTTGTCACTCTGCAAGCGAACCCTGAACATGGAGTAACAAAAGATGATCTCAACTTTCTTTAAAAAAACCGGGATTGCGCTGCTGGCTGTTTTGTCGCTTTTTGGCATAGCACAAGCTGAAGAAGCGGCTAAACCCAAAGTGTTACTAGTTGCCAGCAGTTATGGTGTGGCTGGTGATCCGAAGAAGCCGGGCATGGAGTTTGATGAATATGCCATGGCGTATCATTTGTTGAGCCCACAGCTTCAGCTTGAATTAGCCAGCCCCAAAGGCGGCAAAGTGGAAGTGGGTGAATACAACAAAACCAAGTCGTATAACGCTGCTGTTTTAACCCATCCTGACGCTATGGCTTTACTGACCAACAGTAAAAAACTCAGTGACGTCAAAGCCCGGGATTATCAGGCGGTGCTGGTACTGGGTGGCAAAGGCGCTATGTTTGATTTGGCTGAGCACTTGCCTTTACAGCAACTGCTCTCTGATATGGCGGCTCAGCAGAAAGTTATCGCTGCGGTATGTCATGGTCCTGCGGCATTGGTGCATGTGAAAAACGCCGACGGTTCTTTATTGCTGCAGGGCAAAAAAGTAGCGGGTTTTAGCAATCAGGAAGAAACTATGTTTGCCAAGGAGATGCTGCCGTTGTATCCGTTTTTATTGCAGGATGCTTTAACCAAAGCGGGTGCTTTGTATCAACAGACCGGCCCTATGCTGCCTTTAGTGGTGCAGGATGGCACACTGATCACGGGCCAAAACCCATATTCAACTCCGGCTTTGGTTGATGCGATATTAGCTCAGTTGCAACTGAGCACAGCCCCACGTCAGCCTTATCCGGATGAACAGGCTGTGAGCATTATTCAGCAGTTTTTAGCAGGTCAGCCGATACCAGCACAGTTGGATGAAAAGCTGGTAGATATTCCGCTACTGGCGATTTGGGGTTATTACTACCTGCAATTTGCCAAAGCAGACTCAGATCGTCAGCACGCTGTCCAGGTGATGGAGTTCGTCAGTGGCAGCTTTACCGATCCACAGTTTTTAATGGCGCTGGCACAAGGCCAATTACAACTGGGTAATACAAGCCGTGCTGTTGAACTGGCAAAAGCTGTGTTAAAACAACAACCAGACTCCAAAGCAGCACAAGAGTTGCTGAGTAAAGTGAAGGCATAAGTTGAAGCATCAAAGCCAACCTGGCCTGCGTATTCTGCTGGTGGAAGACCAGCAGGCGCTGGCTTGTAATATCATCGATTACTTAACAGCAGCCGGGCATCAGCTGGATTATGCGGCTACTGGTACCTTAGCTTTGCAGCTGGCAAAACAGCATAGCTATGACTTAGTGCTGCTGGATTTGATGCTGCCTGATACAGATGGCAGACAGCTTTGTTCCAAGCTGCGCCAGCTCTGGCTCAAAGCTGTGCCTGTACTGATGTTAACGGCTTTGGATAGTCTGGATGATAAGTTGCAGGGTTTTGCTGCTGGCGCTGATGATTACCTGACCAAGCCTTTTGAACTGGCTGAATTGGCAGTGCGCTGTCTGGCTTTAAGCCGTCGTCATTTACTGAGTATCGATCCGTTATTGCAGCTTGGGCCTTTGCAGATAGATCGCTCGCAGCAGCAAGCCAGCCGTTCTGAACAGATGCTGGATTTACATCCGCTTGGTTATCGAATTTTAGTGGTGCTGGCCGAAGCTTACCCGGCTTTGGTGAGCCGTTCTGATTTAAGTTATCAGCTGTGGGGTGACGAGCCGCCGGATTCCGATGCGTTGCGGGCTCATATTTACCTGCTGCGCCAGCAACTGGATAAACCCTTTAAAGACGCTATGTTGCAAACTGTCTACGGCATAGGTTTTAAGCTGGTATTGCCACAGGAGCAAGCCAATGCATAAACCCGCCCGCAGTTTAGGCCAACGAATTGTCTGGGCTTGTGTCATTTTGGCGCTGTTGTGTGCTTCCTTGTTCAGCTTTTTTAACGTGATTTTTGTCTACACAGTGGAAGACCAGTTCTTTCGTCATCAGTTAATGGATGAAGCAAAACGCCAGTTGCAACAGCCAGAGCTCGTTGTACCTTTATCTGCAGCTATGCAGATTTTCCTAAGCCCTCAGGATTTCCCTGCTGATTTACAGCAGCAGTTTGAACCCAATACAAGGCGCACGGAATACAGTGGTCTGGAAGGGCGGCATTATCATATCCGCTCTTTTATTCACCCCTCAGCCAAAGAGCCGGTCTGGTTAGTGGCCGAAGTCAGTTCGCAGCTGGTGGTGCGGCCGATTCGGGATGAAATGTTTTTATTGTATGGCATCAGCACTTTAATGATGGTGTTGCTGGCTGCTGCTTTGGGTTTTGCTTTAGCCCGTCGTGCGACACGGCCTTTAACTCAATTGGCTGAGCTGGTGCAAAACAATGAATTTAGTCCGGGTTTTGCGTCCGCATTTCCGGCCAATGAAATTGGTGTACTGGCTGAAGCTTTAGAGCAAAATTGGTTAAGAGTGCAGGCTTTTATTGCACGAGAACAAGCTTTTAGCCGCGATGCCAGCCACGAGCTACGCACACCTCTGGCGGTGATCCAAAGCAGCTGTGAGCTGTTATTAGCTCAGCAATGGCCAGCTGAGCAGCACCAGCGTTTAGAGCAAATCCAGCATAGCAGCAGGCAAATGAATCAGTTGATCAGCACTTTATTGGCGATGTCGCGTGAGCAGCATTTGGGCCAGACTGAAACCATCAAATTGGCGGTCTTGCTGGAGCAATTGGTGCTGGACCTATCGCCTTTACTGGAGGGAAAAAACATCGAGTTGGAGCTGCAGGTCGCGCCGGATGTGCAGCTACAGCTTAACCCTGTCTTGCTGCAGATGGTGCTGACGAATTTGCTGCAGAATGCTTTTTTGCATAGCGCCCCCGGTACTATTTTTATCAGTGCAGACTCACAGCAGTTACAGATCCAAAACCCGTTGTACGACGAAGACCAACCGACAGAGCTGACAGCTTTATTTGCCAAAGGCCGGCAAAGCAGTGGTTATGGTTTGGGGCTGGGTATAGTGCAACGGCTCTGTCAGCAAACCAGGCTGGATCTGCAGCTCCACCGCGTTGAACAACGACTGACCGTCAGCTTGATTTGGCCGCAACTTTGACGCTTTTTTCACATCTTCTCCACTATTCTGATGATGATTTATCAGATGGAGCTTCTTATGTATCGGCTATTTTCGCTGTTAAAACAAAGCACACTGACTTTGTTGGTTGTGTTGCTGCTGTGTTTTGTTGTGCTGGTTGGGTGTGTCAACTGGCCTTTACCTGATGCACCAGGTCCAGCCAGCACAGCTCCTTTGCTGCTGGATAACGTCAGTATTGTCGATGTGGAGACAGGGCAAATTCATCCGCATCAGGCGGTATGGATTGAGCATGGCCGGATTAGCAAAATTGCTGCTTCCGATCTGGTCGCTATGGATAAAAGCACAACAATGCGCACTGAAGTGATGGCCGATGGCCGCTTAAAAGTGCATGCAGGCGGGCGTTTTTTAATGCCGGGTTTGAGTGATATGCACACACATTCGTTACAACTTTCCCCTCAACTGCATCATCCGCTCTGGATAGCTGCTGGTGTCACTGCAGTGCGGGATTTATCGGGTTGTATGCTGGAACCTGATAGTTTTCAGGCCTGCACAGCAGACAGAAAAGGCTGGCAGCAGGAACAGCAGGCAGGCCAAAGAACCAGTCCAAATTATTGGTTACATAGCAGTTATCAGTTAAATGGCGGGCCTGAAGTACCAGCGAGTTATCCTGCCTTTTTTAAGTTGCAATCGGTTGCTGACGCTAAAGCTTTGGTTGCGCATTATCAGGCGCAAGGCGCTGATTTTATTAAAGTCTATGAAAAGCTTAGTCTGCAGCAATACCAGTGGTTAGTGGCAGCAGCTGATGAGGCTGATCTGACTTTGGCCGGACATCAACCCTGGCTGGTGTCTTTTACTCAGATGCTGGAAGCGAGTCAGCGTAGTGTGGAACATGGACGGGTCTTTATTTTTGAATGTGCCGATGCGATCAAAACCTATAAACAACAGCCACTTAGCCGGAGTTTTCAGCCAGAACAATGGCGTGAACTGCTACAAAGTCAAAATCCGGAGTTGTGTCAGCAATTAATGCAACAAATGGCGTTATCCAACACCTGGTGGAGCCCAACTTTATTAACACTGCAGCTGGGGGCGAAAGCCGGTGATCCAAGATTCCGGCAGGATGAACGCCTGAAGTTTGTGCCTTATCTGCTGCAGTTGCTTTGGCTGGGTGATGCTGACAGCATGTTGGAAGCAGCTTACGACACCAATGGCCTGAATGTGCATGCCGAATTGCTGCAGTTAGCGCAGCGGCAACTGAAACAAGCTCAGCAAGCTGGTGTGAAAATTTTGGCGGGCACAGATACCCCCGACTCTTTTGTGTTTGCAGGCTCGGCTTTACACGACGAGCTGGCGTTATATCTGCAAGCAGGTTTAACTCCTTTAGAAGTGATCCAGACTGCCACTCTCAACCCTGCTGTTTTTACAGGTATGGCCGCAGAAACAGGTTCAGTAGCTGTGGGTAAAACTGCTGATTTATTACTGCTAAATCAGAATCCCTTGCAGAGTTTAGCCACCATGCGCCAGCCTGAAGCTGTGGTGCTGGCGGGATTTTGGTATCCAAAAGCTTCTTTGCAACAGTTGGAGGCTTTTGCAGAAGAGCAGGCTAACAGTATCCAACTAAACCTGCGTTTATTGTGGAATGCTCTGATGAGCGCGCCGGTGCGCCAGCAGTTTGCTGACTAACACTACCCGTCGTACCTGCAGCCATAGCTTTGTTGTTTAACCAATCATATAACTCGCTTGCCCTGCTTCGCCTGAGCTGAAAACTCCCTTCAGGCCTAGCAGTTTCGCATGGGTGGAACTACTGATAATGACAAACTGGCTTTTGGCGACGCCCTGTTCAAAAGTGCCATCGTGTTTCAGCGTCAGTTGACAAGCTGTTTCACCAAAGTTACCGCTAAAAAACTCAAAGCCGTTAAAGCTGGCCTCTCCGCTGCTTTCATAGTTCAGTTGGTAGTGCACTTCGCTGCTGCCGTTGATATCACCGCTGTAGCTTTGGCTGACCAGGGCTTTGCTAAGTTTGGCTCCAGAGTCAAAAGAGTGGATGACTGTTTCTCGCCAGTTGGTAATTTGAAATGTGCCTTTAAGTTGCATTAGTTTTTCTGCCTTGCCTGATTAATTGTACTGATTTAACAGTATCATGCGGTTAACGCTTGGTATTGTAAAAACACGTCATTCTGACGGTTTGCTGTGGAGTAGGATTTTGCAAAGCAATCACAATCCAATCACCGGAGTGCTGCACCACAAGCAAAGTGCTGAGCTGTATCAGCTACGACGTTATTTCCCCGATGCTGCTCTGGCTGAACTGATTGAGCAATTTTGGCTGGTTGATTGGGACTTGCGTGGCAAACCTGCTCATATCCAACAGAATTTACCTGACCCGAATTTCCATTTCGTGATCAGCAAGGGCACTGTGACTCTGCTTGGGCCTGTCAGCAAAAGTTATAGTTATGAAATGCAAGGCAAAGGCCAGATTATTGGAGTGAAGTTTGGGTTGGGCGCTTTGGCGGCACGGCTGAATTTCAAGCCAGCTGACTTTATCGATCAGCAGATGGATGCGCAGCAGCTGTTTGACATTGATTGCAGTCAACTGCTGGCTGAATTGTCGTTAGCACATAGCGATCAGCAAATCCTTGCTATTCTGCATGCCTGTTTTCTGCCTTTTGCAGTGCGCCCCTCAGGGCAATGTACCAGAGTGCGGCAACTGGTTGGCCTGATTAAACAACAGTCTGATATCACCAGTGTTGAGCTGTTGGCAGAGCGCAGTGGTGTATCTGTGCAGACTATTCAACGCTGTTTCCGTCAGTATCTGGGCCTCAATCCAAAATGGCTGATCCGCAAGTATCGGTTGCATCAGGTCTTACTGCTGTTGGAGCAGCAATCCGTAGAGAGTGCTGATCTGGTGGAAGCCTTAGGTTATAGCGATCAGTCGCATTTGATTCGCGACTTTAAAGAGTTTTTGGGCGTAACTCCAACAGCCTATAGTCTTCATCCGCGAAGCTGAAGGCAAAACAGCTAAAATCCTTTACCATAACGGCAGTTTTTAGCGGATGAGACAACACAGTGATTGGATTAGGGGATCAAAACGCCAGCTTTCGGGTTTATGTGGAGAACAGACCCAAAATGCCACAGTACCAGCAGCTATTTGACTGCGAAGCGATGCAAAAAGGTGATATCGACCTGATTTACCAACACTGCGGTAATGGCTGGCGCAAGTTGTTTAATGTCTACGCCAAATTGCTCTGCGTTTTGGATCCAACGCGCTTTCCCTTCCCGACTCAGGCCAGCAGCTGGCAGCAGTATCGTGACCAGTTTTTATTACAAAAAGCTTCAGACACAGCTTTGTTATTTGATATGCCGCAGCTAAAACCTGCCGATACCACTATCCATTTAATTGCTGGCCGCACCCACGCTAAGCAACTGATTGAGCGGGGTTTAGCTTGTCAGCTGCATTGGCTGAACGAAGAGTTTGCGATAGACCCCAGCAACAAAGTGCTGGTGACACCTTACTTTGATTACCGCCAACTGAGTAACGAGAAGATTGAGTTTAGTGCGGGGTTATTAAAAACTTTAACCTGCTCCCTTTGTACATAAACGATTAGCTCGACAGGTACTCAGACCTACAGCGCTGATTTGTCAAGAAGTACCTTAGTGCAGTAAAGATTTTGTAATCTGCAATCAAGCACCTTTTGAAAAAAACTCAGCTAAAAGGAGGCTGTTAAACAAAAGGCCTCCTTTTTCAACGTGCAGTGATCAAGACGTTCTGAATTGCTTAACGTTGAGTTCCAGTGTTTTTGCCAGCTGCTCCAACTGTTGGCTAGCCGCAGTAATTTTAGAGGCTTCCAACTCAGCTTGAGTCGCTGCGCTGGTGATTTGGTTAAAGTTACGATTAATTTCTGCGGCAACAACGGATTGCTGTTCCGCTGCAGTCGCGATCTGAGTGTTCATATCGCTGATCAACGTCACTGACTGGTTAATAGCGCTAAGTGAATCCCCGGCTCGTGTCGCTTGGTCCACACTCAATTCAGCCTGAGTTTTGCCTTCATTCATTACGTTTACTGCTTTGAGTGAGCTGCCCTGCATTTTTTCGATCACCGTTTGGATTTGGCGGGTCGACTCTTGAGTGCGGCTGGCAAGGTTACGTACTTCATCGGCAACAACAGCAAAACCACGGCCTTGTTCGCCTGCGCGGGCTGCTTCTATGGCCGCGTTTAAGGCCAGCAAGTTAGTTTGTTCAGCTATGCCTTGAATGACGTCTAATACTGAACCAATCTGACGGCCATCTTCTGATAAATGGTTAATCACATCGGCTGCTTCAGCTACTTTATCCGCCAGTAACTTAATGCTGGCCTGAGTTTTTCGTACTTCGTTTTGGCCTGCGTTAAACTCATTCATCGCGGTATGAGCAATACCTGCGGCTTCGCTGGTGTGATTCGCAACCTCACTTACAGTGGCAGACATTTGTTGAATAGCACTGGCACCTTGTTCTGTTGCTCGTTTTTGATTGCCGATCAGATCTTCGTTGTGATGGGCGGTCTGCAATAGATTTTTTGACGCTGTCAGTAACTGCTCTGCTGCCCGCATTGAGTTTTTGGTCATTTCAGACATATGCACTGTTAAATCGCGCACTGCGCTTAAGATACTGTCAGGTGCACCTACCTGTACTTGTTTGGTCAGATCGCCTGAAGCAATGTATTTCAGCACTTGTGTCGCATACTCAGGCTCACCACCTATCAAGGTTTTTAATCTATTTACTGCTCTTATCGCTACAAAGCTGCCAATCATCATGGCGAACGCTGTTACGCTCAGCATAATCCATTGAAAGCTGTTGGTTTGTTCGCGAGCTGCGGTGACTTGTTGTTGCACCAGCGTTTCCTGGTAATCGATCAGCTTATTGATACGTTTTAGCCATTCGCTGTAGGACGGTGACACAGTCGTTAGCAGATAACTGGTGGCTTCGTCGTGGCGTTCGCTATTGATCATCTCTAATAATGTTGCGGTCAGGGCTAAAGTAGCGGTCTCAATTTGCTTGATCGATTGCAACAATACCGTTTCTTCACTGCTGTGCTTCTCTTTTCGATACATTTCATCAAGAGATGCTGCCGCTTTCTGGTAGAAATCATTCAGCCGGATAATGTCGTTTTGATGAATTTGTGAATTGGCTTTATTTTGTACCAGCACCGCATCACGTATAGAGATGGCTCTGTCGTGCACGCTGCCCCTAAAGTTAATAGCATAACGCTGCTCTACGGCGGTCTGCTCAGAAAGTTGGGTTAAGTTATTGTCTGCAATGCTTATTTTTACTAACCCAAGTAGGGTAATACCGAGCATGATGACCAATAAAATTGCGAAGCCTGCGTATAAGCGTTTAATGACGTTCATTTATTACACCTTGCCTTTTTTTATCATGGAGCAAATTATCTATGCAGTCCCAGTGTAGCAGTTGCCCTTACCTTCAACTCTGTTTATTGCCGGATAGTGAGTGCTTTAAGTTATTTATTGATGATTTGGTAAGAGAGTCATCTATCGAGCTATTGGGTACGAGCTTTTTCTGAGAGTAGACTTAGTGGTCAGTTGTTATTTGGCAAAAACCTCAGTGAGTCTAGCCGCGACATAGGTTGAGCTATGCTGCTTGGTGGTGACCGATTTAAACAACTGATGGGCGTGGGGTAATAACGCCCATCAGTGTCTTGGTTTACATCCCTAACAATGGCTTTAAATAATGCCCTGTGTAGGATTTCTCATAAGCTGCCACTTGTTCTGGCGTGCCTGCTATTAGTATTTCACCGCCGCCGCTGCCGCCTTCAGGGCCTAAATCGACCACCCAGTCTGCGGTTTTGATCACGTCGAGGTTGTGCTCAATGACGACTATGGTGTTGCCAGCATCACGCAGTTTATGCAGGACGTTCAGCAGTTGCTGGATATCAAAGAAGTGCAGGCCTGTGGTCGGCTCATCAAGGATATACAGGGTTTTGCCTGTATCGCGTTTACTCAGCTCACGCGCCAGCTTCACCCGCTGCGCTTCACCACCGGACAAGGTCGTTGCCGACTGGCCGAGGCGGATATAAGTTAAACCCACATCCATCAGAGTTTTCAGTTTACGGGCTATGGCCGGAATGCTTTCGAAAAACTCGTGGGCGTCTTCTACTGTCATTTCCAGCACTTCGTGAATATTTTTGCCTTTGTATTTCACTTCCAGTGTTTCGCGGTTGTAGCGTTTGCCTTTACAGACGTCGCATGGCACATAGACATCCGGCAGGAAGTGCATTTCTACCTTGATCATGCCATCGCCCTGACAAGCTTCACAGCGGCCACCTTTGACGTTAAAACTAAAACGGCCTACCTGATAACCCCTTGAGCGTGCTTCCTGAGTACCAGCAAATAAATCCCGCACCGCAGTAAAAATGCCGGTGTAAGTGGCCGGGTTAGAACGTGGTGTGCGGCCTATCGGGCTTTGGTCGATGTCGACACATTTATCAAAGTGTTCCATGCCTTCAATGGCTTTGTGAGGCGCAGGTTCGTCGCCCTCACCTTTGTTCAGTACACGGTGCGCGACACGAAACAAGGTGTCGTTAATTAAGGTGGATTTACCAGAACCCGACACCCCTGTGATGCAGGTCATCACGCCAAATGGAATTTCTAAATCGACGTTTTTCAGGTTGTTGCCTGTGGCACCTAACACCCGCAACTCTTTGCCTTTTACTCCAACATGGCGTTTGTCTGGCACGGCAATTTTACGTACGCCGGATAAATACTGGCCTGTTAAGGAGTCGGGCGTATTTTTAATATCCTCCAGACTGCCTTGCGCCACAATAGAGCCACCATGCACGCCAGCGCCCGGGCCTATGTCGATAATATGATCGGCGGCGCGCACTGCGTCTTCGTCGTGTTCTACTACGATGACGGTGTTACCCAAGTCGCGTAAATGCGTCAGGGTGCCAAGTAATCTGTCGTTGTCGCGTTGGTGCAAACCTATTGAAGGTTCGTCCAGCACATACATCACACCGACTAAACCTGCACCAATCTGGCTGGCTAAGCGAATGCGCTGGGCTTCACCACCTGATAAGGTTTCGGCACTGCGCGACAGGTTCAGGTAATTCAGGCCCACATTGACTAAAAACATCAGTCGGTCCTGAATTTCCTTTAACACCTTTTCAGCGATTTGCGCTTTTTGGCCTTGTAGGGTCAATTGGCGGAAAAACTCTAAACAGTCACCAATCGACAGTTCTACCACTTCTGGCAAAGTGGTTTTGCCAATAAACACATGGCGGGCTTCTTCGCGTAAACGCGAGCCATTACAGGCCGGGCAAGACTGCGAAGCTAAATATTTGGCCAGCTCTTCCCGCACAGCATTAGATTCAGTTTCGTGATAACGCCGCTCCATATTCGGCAAAATGCCTTCAAACGGATGCTTACGTTTGATGATATCGCCTCTGTCGTTCAGGTATTTAAACTCGATATCGGTTTTGCCTGTGCCGTTTAAGATCACTTGTTGATGCTGTTTGCTCAGGCTGGCAAAAGGCACTTCCAGTTCAAAACCATAATGGTCGGCTAAGGATTTCAGCATCTGGAAATAATAGAAGTTACGTTTATCCCAGCCACGAATAGCGCCGCCGGATAAACTCAGCTCGTCGCTGACAATGACCTTATTGGCATCAAAATACTGTTTAACGCCTAAGCCATCACAGCTTTGGCAAGCACCGGCCGGGTTGTTAAAGGAAAATAAGCGTGGCTCCAGCTCAGCCATCGAATAACCACAGGTTGGGCAGGCGAAGTTGGCAGAAAAAATCAGCTCCGGCGCTTTGTCATCGTCCATAGATGCGACTTTGGCGATACCACCGGACAGTTCCAGCGCGGTTTCAAAACTTTCGGCTAAACGTTGTTTAATATCGTCGCGCACTTTAATCCGGTCGATCACTACTTCGATGGTGTGTTTTTTGTGTAAATCCAGCTTTGGCGGGTCGGACAAATCACAAATTTCGCCATTAATACGGGCGCGGATATAACCCTGGGCCGCTAAGGTTTCCAGCGTTTTGACGTGTTCACCTTTACGCTCCTGCACCACTGGCGCGAGCACCATCAGTTTGGTGCCTTCAGGGAAAGCCACTACTTTATCCACCATCTCACTGATGGTTTGTGCGGCTAAAGGCAAATCATGGGTAGGGCAACGCGGCTCACCGACACGAGCAAACAATAAACGCAGGTAGTCGTAAATTTCAGTGATAGTGCCCACAGTCGAACGTGGGTTATGCGAGGTCGACTTTTGTTCGATAGAAATAGCAGGGGATAAACCTTCGATATGATCGACATCGGGTTTTTCCATCAGGCTTAAAAACTGCCGGGCATAGGCCGACAACGACTCAACATAACGACGCTGACCTTCAGCGTACAAAGTATCAAAGGCTAAAGAGGATTTACCTGAACCTGATAAACCCGTGATCACCACCAGTTTGTCGCGGGGAATTTGCAGCGAAATATTTTTCAGGTTGTGGGTGCGGGCACCCCGAATATCTATTTTATCCATAGGATTGAGTCTCTTGCCTGTTGAGTCGGCTTGGGGAAAACGAATTATCGCAAAAATTGCTATGAGGCAGTCAGTTTGACTTTAGTTGAAGCTTTATGCGGCAAAGCTTTAACCGGATCAGTAAAGCAATAATTCAATTGACGATACTGTATATAAATACATGCTTTATAGCAAGTCGGTCGCTTAGAAAAACAGCAAAGAAACAGGCCTCCCTGCTAATGCCGATCAGATAAGCATTTTTCAGATCGGTTGACCGATCCAGTGGTTGA